>NZ_JBJDOQ010000010.1:0-151530 GCF_044901215.1 Stenotrophomonas sp. NPDC078853
TGGGCCATGCAGGACCGTCTGTTCGCATGGATGCGAACAGCGAGCCTCCATGGACGGATTCACGGCGTGTCCTGCATGGCCCACCCACCCGGCGCCAACCCAGCAACCCGCTCCTGACCCACCCGCCGCGAGGGACCCAGCCGCTCGCAGCCTTAACAATCGTATTGCGAATCATTCGCAATAGGCATAGAGTGTGCGCCGCCGGACTGGGGCCGGTGCCTTCCACTCGAGATGCCGATGAAAACCTGCCTGTTGGCCGGCCTGTTACTGGCCGCCGCCGTGATGCCTGCCCATGCGCACACGCCGTACCTGGCGCCTGCGACCTTCCAGATCCAGCCCACCAGCCTGGTGACCCTGGATGCCAGCTTCGCCGAAACCTTTTTCGTGCCCGAAGTGGTGTTCGACAACAGCACCTTCGTGGTGACCGATCCGGATGGCATGCAGCATGCGCCGGACACCGTGCACCTGCTCAAGACCCGCGCGGTGGTGGAACAGCGCCTGCCGGGCAAGAAGGGCACTTACCGCTTCAGCACCGGCAACCGCCTGGGTGCGGTGTTCCGCACTTTTGAAGTCAACGGCAAGGTGGAAAGCAGCCGCGATCCGTCCAAGCCGCTGCCGGCGGGGGCGAAGATCGTCTCGCATTACCAGAGCCTGTCGCGTTCGGAGGTGTACCTGACCGCCGGCGCGCCGACCACCGAAGCGCTCGCACCGTATGGCAAGGGTCTGGAGTTGGTGCCGGTAACCCACCCGAGCGATCTGTATGCCGGCGAACACTTCCAGTTCGAAGTGCGCTACGACGGCAAGCCGCTGCCGGCGCAGAAGGTCGAGATCAACCGCGCGCTCGGCGATGGACAGGCGCAGCCGGCACCGATCGTGCTGACCACCGATGCCGCCGGCAAGGCCAGCCTGCCGCTGCAGCATGCCGGCGCCTACCTCGCGCTGATCCGCTACCGCGGCGTGGCACCCGAAGGCGCGGCCGCACCGCAGTACGGCAACAACTACACGCTCAGTTTCCGCGTGTTGGAACCCTGAACCCTCCTTCCAAGGCCCACCCGAATGAACAAGAGCGTGATCTTCATGGCCCTCCTGGCCACGACCACCGGCGCTGCCGCACAGGCGCCCCAGACCGGCGCCAAGGCACCATCCTCCGCCGCCGCCGACTTCCTTGAGCAGTTTGATCCTCAGGACACCGGCGCGGTCAGCTGGGCGCAGTTCGAGACCTTCCGCCGCGCCCGCTATGACGCCACCGACACCAACCGCGACGGCAGCGTCGACAAACAGGAATACATCGACGAATACCTGCAGCGCTTCGACGAGCGCCTGGCCCAGGCCCGCGAAGGCCACCTGCGGCAGACCGACACGCGCTTCAAGGCGCTGGACCGCGACAACGACGGCCGCATCAGCCGCGACGAGTTCGACGCGGCCGGAGAACGCACCTGGGCCGGTTACCAGAAGAGCCAGGAAGCGACCCGTGAAAGCGCGGCGGCGACCAACCGCGATCCGCTGAAGATGCCGACTTCGCACACCGCCAACGGCATGCTGGAACTGTATGACCGCAGCGGTGACGGGGTAGTCGACCGGGCCGAGTTCGATGCCGCGCGCGCCGCGACCTTCGCCGCCACCGACGCCGACGGCGATGGCCAGCTGGATCTGGCCGAGTACACCGCCGAGTTCGCCGGCCGCCTGGACGCGCAGCGCGCCTCGGTGCGCCAGGCTGGTGCCCGCCAGGCGGGCGTGCGTTTCGGTGCGCTGGACACCGACAAAGACGATCGGATGACCTTCGCCGAGTACCAGGTGTCGGGCAAGCGCCTGTTCGAGCGCGCCGACACCAACGGTGACCGCATTGTCGACGCGCGCGACCCGGAACCGGTGGCCTCACCCTGATCCACGCCGGTGCCGGCAAGCCGTCGGCACCACGGCGCCGCGACCACGCGTCGCGCGCCCGGAACCCGAACTTCCACGACCTCCCAGCCCGCACCGGCGCCACGCGCGCCGACAGCCAGGAACGGCGTACGTCCAGCCCTTTCTCCCTGCGGAGCTTTCCCGATGAACCTGTCCCTTTCCCTGCTCTCGCTGGAGGTGCTCGCCAGCCTGTCCGCGATGCCCGCCGCGCATGCCGATGCGCCGGCCGATGCCGGTACCCTCGATACCGTGCGCGTGGAAGCCGAACGCGCGAAGAAGAGCACCTCGCGCAACCAGAACGTCACCGTCCTCAGCGCTGCCGACCTGGACGCGGAAATGGCCAACAACATGGAAGAGGCGATCCGCTACATTCCCGGCGTCAGCGTGGTCGACATGGGCCGCTTCGGTGACAACGGCTTCAACATCCGTGGCCTGGAAAGCGACCGCGTGGCGATCACCGTCGACGGGCTGAGCCTGGGCGAATCGGTGGAGACCGCGCGTTCCTACGAGTTCTTCCGCGGCGGTCGCGGCGACGTGGACATCGACACGCTGAAAAGCCTGCAGGTGATCAAGGGCGCCGACTCCATCACCGCCGGCAGCGGGGCGCTGGGCGGCGCGGTGGTGTTCACCACCAAGGACCCGGCCGACTACCTGAAGGCGGCGGGCAATGACACGCACGTCGGCATGAAATTCGGCTACAGCGGTTCCAACGATGAAACGATGGGCACGCTGACCTTCGCCAACCGCACCGGCATCGCCGAATCGATGCTGGTCTACACCCGCCGCGAAGGCCATGAGTCGGAGAGCTGGTACGACACCACGGTGGACCGCACCGGCGTCGGCCGGCGGACGCCGGACCCGGTGGACAGCACCCGAGACAACCTGCTGGGCAAGCTGGACCTGCAGTTGGACCAGCGGAACACGCTGGGTTTCATGATCGAGCGCGGCCGCGCCCGCAATGAAGTGGACAACCTGTCGCGGGTCTATTCGCCAGGCTATCTGGAGCGCCGTGGTGACGACCGCAACGACCGTGACCGCTATGGCGTGCGCTGGCAGTACCGTGCGCAGAATGCGCTGTTCGACAGCATGGAGGCGCAGCTGGACCACCAGGTCACCGAAAGCCGCGGGCTGACCACCATCCTCGCCGGCAGTGGCTGCCCGGGCCGCACCGTGCCCTGCCTGCGCAGCGAGAACCGCTCCACCGAACAGACCCTGGACCGTGCAGCGCTGGATTTCAGCAAGGTGCTGGACAACGCCGGCGCGCGCCATGACATCGTCTACGGTCTGGCCTGGCAGACCCGCGACGTCGACTTCACCGCCGTGGATACGCGCTGGAACGCGGCCGGCGACATCGCCACCGTGGAGCAGGATCCACGCCAGGTGCCGAAGACCGATGCGCGCAACTGGAACCTGTACCTGCGTGACAGCATCACCCTGATGGAGGAGCGTCTGGTGCTCAGTGGCGGCGCACGCTATGACCGCTATGACTACTCGCCGACAGTAGACGCGACCTTCGTCGATCCGACCGGCAGCGTGCGCGACCTGCGGTTCTCCGCGCCCAGTTGGCAGCTCGGTGCCGAGTTCCGCTTCCTGCCCGATCATGCCGTGTGGGCCCAGGTCGGCCGGGGTTTCCGCGCGCCGAGCGTGGCCGATCTGTACTCACCGACCGGCAGCACGCTTGCCTTCGATGCCATCACCGGTGCCCAGGTGCAGTTCGATACGTCCTCGTCCAACCCGGACCTGGACGCGGAAAAAAGCCTCAACGTGGAACTGGGCTACCGCTGGAGCACCGACCGTGGTCAGCTGGGTTTCTCGCTGTTCCGCGACCGCTACAGCAACTTCATCGAGACGGTGACCACCGCACAGGCGTACCCCAACGGCTACCGCACCACTGCGACCGCGCCGATCCAGTACAGCTACAACGCCACCATGCCGATGAATGCCGGCAAGGTCACGGTGAAGGGCGCCGAGCTGGAAGGGCGCTGGCAGTTCAGCCACGCGTGGTCCTCGCGCATTGCCGCCGCTTACAGCGAAGGCGAGAAGGCCAACGGGGACCCGCTGGAAAGCATCGTGCCGGCCAGTGCGGTGGTCGGCCTGCGCTACGCGCCGTCACCGGTGTGGAATGTCACCGCCAACCTGACCCATGCGTGGGGCAAGAATGCCGATGATGCCTACACCACGCTGGCCAACGCAACGCGCGAGACGCCGGACTGGGTCGGCAAGGCCGATGGCTACACCGTGCTGGACCTGGTGGGCAGCTGGAACGTCACCGAACAGCTGCGGGTCAGTGCCGGCGTGTACAACCTGACCGATCGTGAGTACTACCTGTGGCAGCGCGTGCGCGGTAGCTACGAGGGCACCAATACGCTGTATGGCTATGTCAACGAGCAGGGCATCGGGCGGTACAGCGAACCGGGCCGCAACGCGCGCGTGACCGTGGCCTACAACTTCTGACATAGCGCGATGGTAGCGCCGAGCGCTGCTCGGCGTACGCGGAGAATCGGTAGCGCCGAGCCATGCTCGGCGGACGCAAACGAAAAAGGGACGAAGCTCGCGCTCCGTCCCTCTTTCAATCAGGCAAGACGACCGAAATCGTCACCTGTGCATGGCGCGGATCAGACCGCGCGGCTGCTGCTGCCCTGGCTGCGGCCACCGCCACCACGGCGCTGGCCCTGGCCCTGCGCAGCACGCGCCTGGCCGGCACCACCGCCGCCTTCGCGACGACCACCGCCGGCCTTCTTCGGGCCTGCATGGGCGTGACGCGGGGCATCGCTGTGCGGACGACGGGCATGCGAGGTCTTGCGCACGCCACGGTCACCCATATCGCTGTCGGCCTTGCCCGGGGCGCTGTTGCCCCAGCGGATCGGCACCTGCAGCTCGAAGCCCGGCACGTCGCGGATGTCCATGTCGCGGCCGAGCAGGCGCACGATCTGGCGCAGCAGCTTCACTTCATCCTGGGCAACCAGCGAAATCGCTTCGCCGGTGGCACCGTTGCGGCCGGTACGGCCGATGCGGTGCACGTAGTCTTCGGCGACCATCGGCAGGTCGAAGTTGATCACCTTCGGCAGCTCGTTGATGTCGATGCCGCGCGCGGCGATATCGGTGGCCACCAGCACGGTCACGCGACCGGCCTTGAAGTCAGCCAGTGCACGCAGGCGCTGGCCCTGGCTCTTGTTGCCGTGGATCGCGGCGGTCTTGATGCCGGACTTGTCCAGGAACGCGGCCAGCTTGTCGCTGCCGTGCTTGGTGCGGGCGAAGACCAGGGTCTGCTCGCGGCTGTCCTGGGCGAGCAGGTGCAGCAGCAGGTCGCGCTTGCGACCGCCATCGACCGGGTGCACGCGGTGGGTGATCAGTTCGGCGACGGTGTTCTTCGGCGTGACCTGGATCTGCTCCGGGTTGCGCATGAACTCCATCGCCAGCTGCTTGATGCTCTCTTCGAAGGTCGCCGAGAACAGCAGGGTCTGGCGGTTCTGCTTGGGCAGCTTGGCCAGGATGCGCTTGATCGACGGCAGGAAGCCCATGTCGAGCATGCGATCGGCCTCGTCCAGCACCAGCACTTCAATGCCGGACAGGTCGATGCTGCGACGCTCGATATGATCGATCAGGCGGCCCGGGCAGGCCACCAGCAGGTCCACGCCACGGCGCAGGATGTCCAGCTGGTTGCCCATGCCGACGCCGCCGTAGATGCAGGCACTCGGGATGCGCAGGTACTTGCTGTAGCCGCGCAGGCTGTCGTGCACCTGGGTGGCCAGTTCGCGGGTCGGGGTCAGGATCAGGGCGCGCGGCTTGCGCGGGCCGCCGTTGGACACTTCCTGCGAATTGGTGGCCAGGTGCTGCAGCAGCGGCAGGCCGAAGGCGGCGGTCTTGCCGGTGCCGGTCTGTGCGCCGGCCAGCAGGTCACGGCCGGCCAGGGCGAGCGGGATGGCCTGCTCCTGGATGGCGGTGGGGGTTTCATAGCCCTGCTCGGAAAGCGCACGCAGCAGGAAGGGCGCAAGGCCCAGGGATTCAAAAGACATTCGAGAAAGCTCCAAAAACAGAGAACGCCTGACCGAATGGCCAAGCGGGGGCAGATCGATGAGATCGGCTGACTCGGAGCGTTCCCGTGAACCGCGCTGCGAGAATTGGGTGCAGCCGGCGCGGAGAGCGCAGGCTGGAATGCGTGACGAACGGCGCCGGAGTGGGGGCGGGCGAGGGGTCGGGTGACCTGGCTCGCCGGCGATCCCGGAGGGAAACGGACGGCCGCTGCAGACCGGCGAAGTCTAACCGAAGAATGAGATCCGGCGCAAAGGTGCGCGTTCAGGTTTGGCTTTAGTGCAAAAGCCGGATCCGGGTGGGGGCCGGGCGGGGAGGCTGTGCGGGGGACGGCAAAGGCCGCATCCTGCGGGCCTCGTTTCGCGCCATCCATGGCGCTCAACGCCCTCGCACAGCCTCCCCGCCCGGCCCCGCTGACAGGTTCCGTGGCGTCTGGAGAGCGGGTAGCGCCGAGCCGTGCTCGGCGGAGGGTAGGGCGCGAGCGGGGTCTCCGATCATCGGCATGTGCGGCATACACTCCTTGCCATGCGGCGGCGCAGCTTTCCGGCGTCGCGGGGGTTTGATTACACTTGAAACTTGTTTGCCACCTCAGCCGGATGTGCCCATGAAGCTTGGTTCTTTGAAGGAAGGCGGCCGCGACGGCACCTTGATTGTCGTTTCGCGTGACCTGGAGCGCGGGGTGCGCGCCACGGGCATCGCCGCGACGTTGCAGGCGGCGCTGGAAGACTGGGCGCGCAGCGCGCCGCGGTTGCAGGCGTTGTCCGATTCGCTGAATGCCGGCGACGCCGATGGGGTGTTCGACATCGATATGCAGGCGTTGGCCTCGCCGCTGCCGCGTGCGTATGAATTCCTGGATGGCAGTGCCTACCTGCCGCACGTGGCACGGGTACGCCGGGCGCGTGGCGCGGAGGTGCCCGACAGCTTCTATACCGATCCGCTGATGTACCAGGCGACCAGCGCCGGTTTTTATGGTCCGCGCGATGCGGTGAAGGTGGTCAGCGAAGACCATGGCATCGACCTGGAAGCGGAGATCGTCGTGGTCACCGATGACGTGCCGATGGCCGTCAGCCCGGAACAGGCGGCCACGCACATCCAGCTGATCGGGCTGGTCAACGACGTATCACTGCGCAACCTGATCCCGGGCGAGCTGGCCAAGGGCTTCGGTTTCCTGCAGTCCAAGCCGCGCTCGGCGCTGTCGCCGGTGTTCGTCACTCCCGATGAGCTCGGTGATGCATGGCAGGACAGCAAGCTGCATCTGCCGCTGGTGACCCACGTCAACGGCGCCTGGTTCGGTGCGCCGGAAGCGGGCGTGGACATGCAGTTCAACTTCGGCCAGCTGGTGGCGCATGCGGCGAAGACCCGTCCACTGGGCGCGGGCACCCTCGTCGGTTCGGGCACCATCGCCAACGAGGACACCGGCAAGGGGGCGTCGTGTTTCGCCGAGCTGCGCACGGTGGAAACGCTGCGCGACGGCAAGCCGAGCACGCCGTTCATGTCGTTCGGCGACGTGGTGCGCATCGAGATGCTGGACGCCAACGGGGCCAGTATTTTCGGTGCCATCGAACAGCGCATCGAGCAGGCCGCCACGCCGTGAGCGGCGCATCGGCGCCTGCGCCGGGCGGGCAGGGCGAGATCGTCCTGCACACCTATTGGCGTTCCAGCGCGGCCTACCGCGTACGCATCGGGCTGAACCTGAAAGGCCTGGCGTGGCAGGGCCAGGCGGTGCACCTGGTGCGCGGCGGTGGTGAGCAGCATCGGGACAGCTATCACCGGTTGAATCCTCAGGAGCTGGTGCCGACGCTGCAGCATCGTGGGCAGGTGCTGACCCAGTCGATGGCGATCCTGGAGTATCTGGACGAGGTGTTCGCCGACCACGCGCTGCTGCCAGCCGACCCGGCCGGTCGTGCACGGGTGCGTGCCCTGGCCCAGCTGGTGGCCTGCGATATCCACCCGCTCAATAACCTGCGGGTGATGCAGTACCTGGAGGGGCGGTTGCAGCTGGCCGCGGATGCGCGCACGCAGTGGACCCTGCACTGGATGGCCGAAGGGCTGTCGGCCATGGAGACGATGCTGGCCGCCAGCCCGGACACCGGCACGTTCTGCCACGGTGACCGGCCCGGCCTGGCCGATGCGTGCCTGGTGCCCCAGCTGTACAACGCGCATCGCTTCGGACTGGACCTGGCCGGCTATCCAATCCTGCGCCGTATCGAAGCGGCCTGCCTGGCGCTGCCCGCCTTCGATGCCGCCCGCCCCGAGAACCAGCCCGACGCCGCCTGACGAAAAAGGGGACGGAGGGGATTAAGTCGTTTTCGACCCGACCGGTCGAAAACGACTTAATCCCCTCCGTCCCCTTTTTTCAGAAGCCGTGCGAGATGGTCGGCTGGCCGGCGGAGAAGTCCGCGTAGGGATCGTGCTCGCCGCTGCTGCCTTCGGACAGGCGGAACTTCAGCGCCAGCCCGTCGCGTGAATCGGCTGCGCGCAGCGCCTCTTCGATGTCGACGATGCCGTCCTTGACCATCCGGAACAGGCACTGGTCGAAGCTTTCCATGCCTTCTTCCAGCGAGGCTTCCATCGCCGCCTTGATCTCGTGCACCTGGCCGCGGCGCAGCAGGTCGCGGATCATCGGGGTGTTGATCAGCACTTCGGTCGCCGGCAGGCGGCGGCCGTCGTGGCCCTTGACCAGGCGCTGGCTGATGACCCCGCGCAGGTTCAACGACAGGTTCATCAGCACGTTGCGATGCGCGCTTTCCGGGAAGAAGTTGAGGATGCGTTCGATCGTCTGGTCGGCGTTGTTGGAGTGCAGGGTGGCCAGGCACAGGTGCCCGGTTTCGGCGAAGGCGATGGCCGCCTCCATCGTTTCCGCATCCAGGATTTCGCCGATCAGGATCACGTCCGGCGCTTCACGCATCGCGTTCTTCAGTGCGTTGTGGAAGGCGTGGGTGTCCAGGCCGACTTCGCGCTGGTTGACGATCGACATCTTGTGCTTGTGCAGGTATTCGATCGGGTCCTCGATGGTGAGGATGTGCCCGGTCGTGGTGCTGTTGCGGTGGTCGATCATCGACGCCAGCGAGGTCGATTTGCCCGAGCCGGTGGACCCCACCACCAGCACCAGGCCCCGCGGCGTCATGATGACGTCCTTCAGCACCTGCGGCAGGTTCAGCTCTTCGATGCTGGGGATCCGGCTGCGGATGGCGCGGATGACCATGCCGACTTCGCCGCGCTGCTTGAACACGTTCACGCGGAAGCGCCCGGTGTCGGCCAGGGCGATCGCCATGTTGAGCTCCAGGTCGCGTTCGAACTGGGGCACCTGGCCTTCGTCCATCAGCGAATAGGCGATTTTCTTGACCATCCCCGGCGGCAGGCCGGTGTTGCCCAGCGGGTAGAGCTTGCCTTCAATCTTGATGTACACCGGCGCGCCGGTCGTCAAAAACATGTCCGAAGCGTTCTTTTCGGTCATCAGCTTCAGGAAGTAGCCGATATCCATCGCGTTTTTCCCCAAAAACGAGTCGCCGACGGCTCAAGTTGCAAGCATGGCGTCGGCATGACGACAATGGCCGTGCACAACAACCGGCACGGCCTCCCCAAATGAATCGACGTAGCTTCGCACAAATGCGCCATGGCCTGTATGTGATGGCGTTGGCATTCGCACTCTCCGCCCCCGCCCCGGCTTTCGCCCAGGACGGTGCGCTTGAGTTGTCCCAGGCCCGCCAGGCGGTGGACCGGGCCACCCAGGCAGACGCCGACCAGTACGCGCCGGACCTGATCGGCATGGCCCGGCAAGGGCTGCAGCAGGCCCAGCGCGCCGCCGACGACCGCCGCGAGCGCAAGAACGCGCCAGCCATGGCCCTGCGCGCTGCCGCCGACGCCGACCTGGCCCGCGCACGCAGCGAGGAAGCCACCGCGACCTCGCAGCTGCAGCTGCGCCGCAATGAAGTCAACCAGCTGCAGCGCCAGCTCGAAACCGGGGAAAACCGCTGATGCGTGCACGTTCGATCTATCTCGCCGCCGGTCTTCTGGCCCTGCCGCTGCTGGCCGTCGCCGCCGATGACCCGCTGGTGATGCAGCTCAACCAACGCCTCATGGCGATCTCGGCCAATCCGGACACGGCCAACCTGGGCGCCTTTGAACGGATGCAGGCACAGCAGGCGATCAGCACCTTCAGCAACGCCAAGCGCCGCGATCAGGAGCTGACCCGCTACCTGGCCGAGCGCCGGGTGGAGATCGCCGAGACCGCCGTGCGTGCCGCCCTGGCCCAGCGCGAGGTCGACCAGCTGGAGCGCACCCGCAGCGATCTGCTGATCGAGGCCAGCCGTCGCGAGGCGGCGCGCGCGCGCCAGGAGGCCGAGCGCCTGCGCGTGCAGGCACAGATCCAGGCTGAAGAGTCCGAGCGCCTGCGCATGGCCGCCGAAAGCGAAGCGCTGGCCCGCCAGGACGCGGAGAACGCGCTGACCAGCGTAGCCGGCAAGCAGCAGCAGCGTCTCAGCGCAGCCCAGCAGAATGCCGCCAAGCTGGCCCGCGAGGAGGCCGAACTGGTCTCCGGGCAGAAGCTGCCGGGCAGCCGGTTCGACAGCCGTGGGGAAGTGTTCACCCTCGGTGGCGATGCCTACGCTAATGGCCAGGCCGCCCTGTCCAACGCGGCAAAGAACCAGGCCAAGGCACTCGGCGAGTACCTGAACATCGGTCGCAAGGGGCGAGTGCGGATCGAGGCCTATGACAGCGCCAACGGTGTGGGCCAGCGACGTGCCGAGGCGCTGCGCGACGCACTGGTCGCGGCCGGGGTTGCCAGCAACCGGATCCAGGTCGCCGGCAAGAAGGCGGCGTCCACGCGCGCCCGTTCGGCAGAGGTGATCGTTTCACCTTAAAGTATTGTTTTCGTTAATAAATGGGCGTCCGGTCTCACTTGCCTGAACCACTCGTCGCCGCAAGAGGTTTTTTTGTCGCATGGGGCTTGTAGCCCCCCTCGGGCAAGCGTAGGGTCAATCGTCCGGGACGCATCGTGCGGACCGGACGACGGGAGGGCCGGGCCGATGCAATCTGGGCACGAACCGAAGCAGGCAATCATCCACGGGCCAGTGTGGAATGCCGGACGGAACGCCGCCCTGTGCGCCGACCGCGCCCTTCTTCTCCCGACAGACGCCCCGTGCCGCCAGGCCGGGGCGTTCGTGTTTCTGCTGAAGGAGGTACATCATGTTTGAAGATCAGTCCCAGAGCGAGATCGAGGCCCGCCGCGCGCGCGATCCGGAGTTCCGGACCCTGCATGACGAACACCGGAAGTTGAATCGCCAGTGCATGGATGCCGAGCTCGGCGTGTTCGCCGTGAGTGATGTCACCCTGGGCCGGATGAAGCGGGAAAAGCTGCTGGCCAAGCAACGTCTCCTGCGCATGCTCGAGACCGCCCCGCAATCGCAGTCCTCCCCCTCGCATTGACGCATCCGCGCCCCGCCGGGCGTTCCGGCCAGTAACGGCCGTCGTGTCGGCGCGCCGTTGAGGCCGACACCGCCCGGGCACCGCAGGCCGTGGTGCCCGGGCTGCTTCAACCCCGTTCCCTGTCGCGGACGGCGTGGACCTCCTCGTCGGTCCATGTCGTCCGCGCCACTTGGCCCCGGCGCATTCTTCGAGCGCGTGGCCGGCCGGCGAGGCCTACCATCTTCACGCCCATACAGCGGATAATCGACTGTCCGGCCCTGCGCGGCGCGAATCGAAGTTCCCCGAATGCCCATCCATGCTTCCGTCCTCGACCTCATTGGCCAGACCCCCATCGTCAAGGCCCAGCGCCTGGATACCGGTGTCTGCGAGCTGTTCCTGAAGCTCGAAAGCGCCAACCCGGGCGGATCGATCAAGGACCGTATCGGCCTGTCGATGATCGAGGCGGCGGAAAAGCGCGGCGATCTCAAGCCTGGCGCCACGCTGGTGGAAGGCACCGCGGGCAATACCGGCCTGGGCCTGGCGCTGGTGGCCCAGCAGAAGGGCTACAAGCTGGTGCTTGTGGTTCCCGACAAGATGAGCCGGGAAAAAATCTTCAACCTCAAGGCGATGGGCGCCGAAGTGCGGCTGACCCGTTCGGACGTGGCCAAGGGCCATCCGGAGTACTACCAGGACCTGGCCAAGACCATCGCCGACCAGATCCCCGGCGCCTATTTCATCAACCAGTTCGGCAACCCGGACAATCCGGCAGCGCACGAGTTCGGTACCGGCCCGGAAATCCTGGAGCAGATGGGCGGCGAGCTGGACGCGATCGTGTTCGGCTGCGGCAGCTCGGGCACAATGACCGGCCTGTCGCGCGCGTTCTCCACCCTGTCGCCGAAGACCGAGCTGGTGCTGGCCGATCCGGTGGGCTCGATCCTGGCCGAGTACATCAACGACGGCGTGCTCAATGACAAGTCCGGCAGCTGGCTGGTGGAAGGCATCGGCGAGGACTTCCTGCCGTCGATCTCCGACTTCAGCCGGGTCAAGAAGGCCTATGCCATCACCGACGCCGAAAGCTTCCATACCGCCCGCGAACTGCTTGGCAAGGAAGGCATTTTGGGCGGCTCGTCCACCGGTACCCTGCTGGCGGCGGCGCTGAAGTACTGCAAGGAACAGACCACGCCGAAGCGGGTGCTGGTGCTGGTCTGCGACACCGGCAACAAGTATCTGTCCAAGATGTACAACGACTACTGGATGCTGGACAACGGCTTCCTGGAGCGCCCGCAGCACGGCGACCTGCGCGACCTGATCCTGCGCCCGTACGGCCAGCGCGACACCGTGGTCATCGGCCCGAACGACCTGCTGACCACCGCCTACCAGCGCATGAAGCTGTATGACGTGTCCCAGCTGCCGGTCGTTGACGGCGACACGCTGGTCGGCATCGTCGATGAAAGCGACGTGCTGCTGCATGTGTACGGCGATGAAGCGCGCTTCCGCGACACCGTGTCCACCGCGATGGTCAGCAAGCTGGACCGGCTGGACGTGAAATCGCCGATCGAAGCGCTGTTGCCGGTGTTCGACCGCGGCCAGGTGGCGATCATCATGGACGGCGATACGTTCCTGGGCCTGATCACCCGGATCGATCTGCTGAACTACCTGCGCCGTCGCGTTCAGTAAGGCGACGTTCGAAGTTTTTACACATTGAATCCGCGTTTATCAGGGTCAAAGGTCATTAAGGCCGCGCTGATAGACTCCCGAACCTTCAACGGCGACCACCTTGGGCGCCCAGCAGGAAACCCTTATATGTCTGACTCTTCAAGGCCGGCCCACGAGCGCGCGCTTTCGCTGGCCACGCTGGCCATCCACGGCGGCCAGTCGCCCGATCCCAGCACCGGCGCGGTGATGCCGCCGATCTACGCCACGTCCACCTATGCGCAGAGCAGCCCGGGCGAGCACCAGGGCTTCGAGTATTCGCGTACCCACAACCCGACGCGCTTCGCCTACGAGCGCTGCGTGGCCTCACTGGAAGGCGGCTCGCGTGGGTTCGCGTTCGCTTCCGGCATGGCCGCCACCTCCACGGTGATGGAGCTGCTGGATGCGGGCAGCCACGTGGTGGCGATGGATGACATCTACGGCGGTACCTTCCGCCTGTTCGAGCGCGTGCGTCGCCGCACCGCCGGCCTGGATTTCAGCTTCGTCGACCTGACCGACCTGGCCGCGTTCGAAGCGGCGATCACCCCGGCCACGAAGATGGTCTGGATTGAAACGCCGACCAACCCGATGCTGAAGATCGTCGATATCGCAGCGGTCGCAGCGGTCGCGAAGAAGCACGGCCTGGTCATCGTGGTCGACAACACCTTCGCCTCGCCGATGCTGCAGCGCCCGCTTGAACTCGGCGCGGACCTGGTGCTCCACTCGGCCACCAAATACCTCAACGGCCATTCGGACATGGTCGGCGGCATGGTGGTGGTGGGTGACAACGCGGGATTGGCTGAGCAGATGGCCTTCCTGCAGAACTCGATCGGTGGCGTGCAGGGCCCGTTCGACAGCTTCCTGGCGCTGCGTGGGCTGAAGACGCTGCCGCTGCGCATGAAAGCGCATTGCGCCAATGCGATGGCGCTGGCGCAATGGCTGGAAACCCAGCCTGCGGTGGAGAAGGTGATCTATCCGGGGTTGAAGAGCCATCCGCAGCATGAGCTGGCCACGCGCCAGATGAACGGCTACGGCGGTATCGTATCGATCGTGCTGAAGGGTGGGTTCGAGGCGGCGAAGGTGTTCTGCGAGCGGACGGAGCTGTTTACCCTGGCCGAGTCGCTGGGCGGGGTGGAAAGCCTGGTGAACCATCCTGCGGTGATGACGCATGCTTCCATTCCGGTTGAGCGGAGGGAGAAGCTTGGGATCAGTGCGGGGCTGGTGCGGTTGAGTGTGGGGGTTGAGGAGTTGGGGGATCTTATGGTGGATCTTGAGAGGGCGCTTTCGGGCTGACTGCTCTCGTTCAGTTGAAACCACGTATCTCGCCCTCCGTTTGGGAGGGGCGACGCCAGCAATTCAGGAAGTCAAGAATGTTCAATTCAAACCAAGCGATGAGCCTGGCCCCGACTACCGCGATCCGCTCAATAGTGCATTACCGCGTCTTGATTCTGGATATGATCAAGCGAGAGGTAGTCGGCCGCTATAGGGGTTCGGTCATGGGCCTTCTGTGGTCCTTCTTTACGCCCGTCTTGATGCTGGTCGTCTACACCTTTGTCTTCAGCGTCGTGTTCCAGGCCCGTTGGACAGGTGGTTCGGGCTCCAAGACAGAATTCGCGGTAGTTCTGTTCATCGGCATGATGATCTTTGGTTTGTTTGCGGAGTGCATGAACCGTGCACCCTCACTCATCCTGTCCAACGCGAACTATGTAAAAAAGGTGATTTTTCCATTGGAGATCCTTCCAGTGGTAGCGCTCGGTGCCGCGCTGTTCCATTTCGCAGTCAGTATGCTGGTATGGCTGCTTTTCTACGGTGTCCTGTTTGGTGTCCCGTCGATGCAGGCCCTCTGGCTGCCGGTCGTGCTTCTGCCGTTGGCGTTGATGTGTTTGGGCATCTCCTGGTTACTTGCTTCGCTCGGCGTGTATCTTCGCGATGTGGGACAGGTCATCGCCGTCGTCACCACCGCCATGATGTTCATGTCACCTGTCTTCTTCCCGGTGGCTGCGATGCCCGAGGCGTTCCGACCATACCTCTACCTGAGCCCGCTGACCTATTTCATTGAGCAGTCAAGAGACCTGCTCATATGGCATGGCAGCATGCATTGGATGACATGGTTCCAGATGCTTGGACTGTCACTGGCGATGGTTGTCTTGGGCTTTGCTTGGTTCCAGAAGACCAGAAAGGGTTTCGCAGATGTCATCTGAGAACGCCATTGAAGTAAGTAACCTGAGCAAGTGCTATCAGATCTACGACACGCCTCGTGATCGTCTGATGCAGATGTTGTTTGGTGGTGGAAACAAGCGTTTCTACCGTGAATTCTGGTCGTTGCGTGAGATTTCCTTCAGCATTCCGAAGGGAAAGGTATACGGGATTCTCGGCAAGAACGGCGCCGGAAAATCGACGCTGCTGCAGATCATCTGTGGCACGTTGGCGGCGACGACAGGTGAGGCGAGGGTGGCTGGACGTGTTTCGGCGCTGCTTGAGCTGGGCTCGGGATTCAATCCCGAATTCACTGGTATAGAAAACATCTACATGAACGCCCAGTTGCTGGGTCTCACCCGCGCCGAAGTGGACGGAAAGCTTGATCATATCATCGCCTTCGCCGACATCGGCGATCATGTGCATCAGCCAGTCAAGACCTACTCAAGCGGCATGTTCGCGCGACTGGCGTTCTCTGTCGCCATCCATGTGGACCCGGACATCCTTATTGTCGATGAGACGCTCAGCGTCGGCGATGCATGGTTTCAGCATAAAAGCATGGCGCGCATGCGCAAGCTCATGGAGAGTGGCTGCACCGTGCTGTTTGTCAGCCACTCGATTGATGCGGTCCGAGCTCTGTGCGATTACGCGATCTGGATCGATGGCGGTACTCTGAAAATGCAGGGAAATGTCACCGAGGTGACCAATGCCTACATGAATGATGTATTCGTCGAACATAACAGGCTTATTCTTGAAGCAAACGACGTACCCATCCACGATGAGCTCGACAACGTAGCGGTGGCAGGCCCAACGCAGGTTGTTGCAAACGATCAGGAAGAAGCAACGCCGATCGATGCGGAAATGCCTTCCGACGGTGCCGTTCTGCATGTGCAGGCGGTGCAAGTACTTAACGCTGATGGCAAACCGGTTGATCGAATCGAACAGCGGGACGAGCTCTCGTTGGCCATTGACGTCAAGTTCCACAAGGCGTTGAAAAACGTCAGCATTGGTTTCCTCATCAAGGATCAGTTCGGTCAGGAATTGACGGGGGAAAGCATTTTCAACAGCTTCCGCAAGGGCGTGGAAGTGCATGCGGGTCAATTGTTGCGTGTCAGATTCAGGGGGGCGAATCTGCTGAGAGGGGGGCAATCCTACTCGGTTGCGATTCGTATCAATCAGGTCAGCCGATGGGACCGCAGCGACAATGTCGTCATCTATGCCGACGAATTGGCGGCGGTCTTCGATGTGTTGACAGACAACGACGAACCCATGTGGTTCAAATTCAGAATGCCCTTCAAGGTGGAATGCCAGTGAGCCGTATGGAAGTGAGCGTGGTGTTGAACCTGCATCGGGAGTCATTACTCCTGACGCCTACCCTTTTGTCGCTTGACGCGTGCGCACACGAAGCCAGGAAAGCGGGGATTTCGGTCGAACTGATAGCGGTTTTTGACCGGACAGACGGCGCAACCCGGGAGGCGTTCGACGCGCAGCGTCTCGAGGGATTTTCCCGTATCGAGACGGTTGAAGTGAATGTGGGCTCACTTGGGTTGGCGCGAAACGCAGGCATCGAGCGAGCCACGGGTGAGTACATCTGGACCTCGGATTCCGATGACCTGGTTTCATCCAACGCCATCGTCGCCTTGCTGGATACCGCCCGCAACAACCCAAATCCGGACGTGGTCGTTTTCATTGAATATCTCTGTGCCTTCGGCGACCGGTACCACAACGTCCGATACTTCGACTCGAAATATCTCACTGCAGGGGATTTCGCCCTTCATCACCCCTACATTTCCCGTATTTTCGTGCCGCGGGCCGCGTTCGACCAGTGCGGCTACGACGATTTGAGGGTGGCGTCAGGGTTCGCCTATGAGGATTGGCATCTCAATTGCAATCTTCGTGCCCGCGGTTACGATATGGTGGTCGCGCCCGACACGGTCATCTTTTATCGGCAGCGTAACGGCAGTCTGCTCCGGCAGGCGGATGCCGCGTCATCACGCCTCATCCCGCACGGCCCGTTGTTTGATCGCAAGGTGTTTCTTGCCGACGTCCAGCGTTCGCGTTCCCAGGGCGGAGATTGGGCGAAACTTGTGCGGGAGCGGCAGGAGATCGCCTCGGCGGACAATACCGCACTGTTTACTTCCTCATCAAAGCTGATGGGCTATCTGCGCGACGCCGTTGAACTGGAGCCCGAGATCGAACCGTACCGGGTCGAGTCGGCGGGAAGCTATAGCCCCATGCCGTGGAGCCCGGCACATTGGGGAATGCAGCTGGAAAATCTCTACCGGATGATCGGGGGGGAGACCTTCACCGATATCGTGCTGTTGCCTTGGCTGCGTCCAGGCGGTGGCGAAAAATACATCATGCAGGTGCTGGACAGGATTGCCGAGCAGGCGCCTGATTCGCGTCTGCTGGTCGTTGCGGGAGAATCCGCGCCGCGGCACGAATGGGTGTCGCGTCTCCCGGCCGGGAGCGTATTCCTCGATATCTGCAATGCGTTCCCAGCCCTGAACGAGGTCGAGCGGGATGCCATGACCATCCGAGCCTTGCTGGCGGTGTCTTCCGACGGCGCGCGTCTGCACCTGAAATCTTCTGGGTTTGCGCATCGGCTGCTGGACTCGTTCGGCCCGGTAATGGGTGCCAGTTTCCGGATTGTTTATTATCGTTTCTGTGATGGCACGTACAGCTGGCAGGGCAAGATCAGGCGTGGTCCCTGGGGCATGAGCGTGATGCGCAAGCATTTGCCCGGGTTCTGGAAAGTCGTGACCGATTGCAACGCCGTTCTGGACGATGATCAACGCTTTCTCGGCCCGCTTCCCAGCTACGAGGTGGTCTATGCGAAATGTGACGTACCGCGCGTGGTAGACGCAGGGCGGGCGGTACAGAAGCGGCTGCTGTGGGCATCGCGCGTGGATGTGCAGAAGCGGCCGGAGCGTCTGCTGCAGATCGCCACAGCATTGAAGACCGCCGGCGTCAATGTCGAGATCGACGCGTTTGGCTCGGCCGACGCGGGCGTTGATGTGAAGGCGATCTTCGGTTCGGGCACCGGCCTGGCTGGCGCTAAGGTGAACTATCGTGGCGGTTTCTCGTCCGTGTCGGATTTGCCTATCGAAAAATATGACGCATTCATCTACACCAGCGACTTTGATGGACTTCCGAACGTGCTGCTCGAGATGTTGGGCGCTGGACTGCCTGCGATAGCGCCGGACATTGGCGGTATCCGTGAGGTGGTGATTGACGGCGTGACCGGAAAACTGGTGAACAGCGTTGATGAGGCCTCTCTGATAGCCGCGTATGTCGATGCTGTGAAAGAAATCTACGGCGATTGGGAGGCTACGCTGCAACTGGGGCTTCGGGCGCGCGAACTGATCGCTGCGCAGCACGGCGCGGATGTTTTTGCAGAAAGGGTTGCCGGGGCCCTCGATCTCGGCTGGCTGGACTCCCGTAAGGTTTCTTGATGTCGACAATGCTCTTCTACGCTGACGCGGAAAGTATCGAAGTTCTGCGATCCGGTCGCCCCAAGGCGGTGCTGCTCGGCAGCGACTTTGGCTATGGCAATTTCGGCGACGTGTTACAGCACGTCGGCGCGGTTTCGCACTTGCAGCAGACGTCGGCGCTGGATCTGGTTTCGATCTTCGCCCTTGAGGCCATCTCCAGATTCGTTGGAGTCGATGCCCTCAGGCGGGTTTACAAGGTCGATGCGTTGATGTTCGTCGCGACCGAGCCCCTGAACGACGAGGATCTGGCGCGCTTGGGGCTTCACCAGGTGCTGGTGGTCAACGCCGTTTCTCTGGTCCATCTGTATGGCGGGGGATTCCTCAACGAGATGTGGGGCGATTTCTCTCTCAGCATTGCCGAGGAACTCCTCCGCCAGCTCCCTGGAACTACTTACGTTATTTCGGGGCAACAGGTCGCTGCCGGCTATTCAAAACGAGTAGCCGAGCATGTCGCGACCTACAGGCCGCGTCTCGTAGGTGTGCGCGACCGCGACTCCCTGCGCAACGTTCAGGAGCAGGGCGTGTCTGCTGAGTTCTCCTTTGACGATGCCGTGGAGCAGTTGCAATCGCTCTCTAGGCTGTATCAGTTTCGCCGGGGGGAGGGGGCTTTCCTTCACCTCAACTCCTCCGGCTACACGGGTAATGACACCGCATTGCTGGAGATGACGCATCATCTCTCACTGGTATCCGCCCGTATGGGCGGCTCGCAGCTGCCTGTCCTGTTCCAGGCGTTCCAGGATGGTCGCGAACAGGTGATCGACTCTTTGGAAACGGTCAAGCGGCTTGAACGGGCATTTCCATTTGCCGGCGTCCAAGCTGCGCTGCTCGTGGAGGCCATTCTGGCTCCGCCGGGAACGCGGGAGCCGCGCGTGCTGGTAGGTCAGTTCGGCTACTCCTGTTCCTACCACGTCACCATGTGGTTGCAGCTCAACGGCATTCCTTGCTGGTTGCGCGGCAGCAACAATTATTATGACCAGAAGCGCCGGTCGTTGGGAGTGGAAAATAGCTTCGAGTCCTTCCTGGAGACACTTCCGCTGGTTGAGCATGGAGCCAATCTGGAAGCGCGAAGCCGGTGGCTCGGCAAGCTTGATGCCGTAGTCGACAGCGCGGATCGCCAGGGAGGAGTGTTGATGTGGGAAGCGATCGCTCCCGGACGGCGCCAATTCCATTTCAAGGGAGAGCCCCGCCTGGAGACGCTGCTGGGTGACAGTTGGCAAACGGTCACCCAGTTGCAGGAGGAAAAGGGTCAGCTACTGGAAAAGCATGCTGCGGATTCAGCCGACAGCCTGCTCAAGGAAGAGCAGCGACAGGAACTGGAGGCCAAGCTTGCACAGATGCATGCGACGCTGAGGGCTGTGGAACAGGGTCGAGATGAGCTCTCGCTTCAGTTGCAGTCTGCCAGCGAACGTTGCGAGACCATGGACGCGGCGCTTCAAGCGGCCAATGCCGCTGCCGCCGACGCCAGCGCCCGCCTGGAACGTCTGTTTGATACATCGCTGCCCGCCGGCGAACGATTTGGCCACTTGGACCAGGTCCGGCGATATGTGCTCGAGCAACAGAGGATGACTGAGGATCGTCTTCTGGCGTGCAACGAGCAGCTCACCGCGGTCGGCTTCGAGGCTCGCCGCTACCGTCTGCAGGCCGAAGCGGAGCATGACGCGAGCGTGTATCACAGGGCAAGAGACGAGGCCAGCACCAAGCTCCTTCAGGAGATCATGGCCAGTCGTTCCTGGCGGTGGGCACGGCCGCTGCGGGTGGCTAACCGCTTCGCAAGAACCCGTCGTTTTGACGCCTCCGGGAACGTCGGGCTTTTCGAAGCGGCGCGTCTGGTAGGGAATCGCCTGCCAATTGCTTCCTCACTCAGGACGCGTATTGGCGGATGGCTTAGACAGCTGCGCAGGAGCTGAGCTACTGCGGCAGCCGCTGTCACATGTCCGCGTAGCCCTCTATCCGACGCATGCCATTGGCAAATGATTGCCAAGTGAACAGGGCGACGCGCTCGTCCTGCTCACGCAAGCGCTGTTGCCGACTATCGCTGTTGGCCTGCAGCCCCTCGAGAGCCTGTACATAGTCCGCAGCGTCGGCATTCGCGGCGAGCAACCACCGCGCAGGCACCAGATCGCGGATTCCACCCACATCTGGCGCCACAATAGGAAGGCCAGCTTGCGCGGCTTCCAGCAGCACGTTTGGCAGACCATCCCAGGCGCTGGTGTAAACGTAAGCTAGATGCTCCGCAGAAACGATGTCACGGAAGCTGTCAAACGGCCCGTGCAACGTGACATTGTTCAAGCGGCGCAGTTCCTTGTGCACCTGATCGTCGGCGGCCAGGGCAGTTCCGTGGACGTCCCAATGCAGGTGCTTCATGCGGGATGCAAGCTGCAGCAGCAACTCCGGTCTTTTCTGGCGTTCGAGACGACTGGCCCACAATACACGGTTGCCTGCTGCATCCGCACGTGCCGCACGTGCCGCGCGTGTCATGTGTGGCGCAGGGAAATGAACGACCTTGAAAAGATCGTGGTTGATTCCCAACATGTTGCTCCAGCTCTCTGGAGAAGCGCTGTTGTCTGTGATCACGGCATCCAGCAGGTGAGACGTAGTGGGGAGATGCCGCTGTGCGAGTCCATCCACCCGGCCGTCGACTGTAAATTCATCGCAATACAGTGAAGCGAAGACGCGCGTCTGTTGCCGTAAAGCCAAACCAAACTGCTCAAGCATTCTCCAGGCTGTATGCGAATTGATGATATGGATGCGGTCCGGCGCAAGTTGTAGCACGAGCCTGGCGAGCACGATTTCCGGCTCCCGCGTTGGCCCACTAAGCGCGGCCATTTCCTCGCCTGCATCGATGAACGCGACATCCCTGGGGAGGCGACCAGCCCAAGGCGAGTCTCCAGGTTCGGTGGCAATGACCAAGGTGCGTTGCCCCAGGTCACCATGGCAAAGGTTTGCGTGATGCAGCGCCCCCAGATCGGCGCCACCGCGCTTGAGCCACGGCACGAACAGGATCGTGTCAAAGCGACGATTTCCCACCTCGTCCAAGATGCGCTGATACGCCGCGCCGGCGTCCACCCAGTGCGTGGGCGCGTAGCGGGCTACCGGAGCTGATTGGAGGAATGCGC
The DNA here is from genome assembly GCF_044901215.1 of Stenotrophomonas sp. NPDC078853. Lineage (NCBI taxonomy): Bacteria > Pseudomonadati > Pseudomonadota > Gammaproteobacteria > Lysobacterales > Lysobacteraceae > Stenotrophomonas > Stenotrophomonas sp. NPDC078853. The sequence goes on from NZ_JBJDOQ010000010.1 coordinate 21,839, forward strand.
CAGGTGACAGCAGCGTGTCCACTTCCACGGCGAGGCCCCGCATATCATCAACCGCCCATGCAGGAAGTGTGCGCATCGGTTTTGCCGGTTCGCGCAGGTTCCTGCGCGCCAGAAGGCGGTCTACTGACAGTGACCCGCCTGCAGACGGGCAGACACGCCTGATCATCGCAAGTATGAGGGAAAGGAGTCGGCGCTGCGTGCTTTCCTGAAGCTTGGACAGCATCAGGCGATCCACTAGATGGTAGATGCGGCGAATGAAGGCTCTGGAAGTCACGGGCGAGGCGCGAACAAGCGAGTTGGTGGGATGAGTGCACGGTTACCCGCATGGGCGTTGTTCAATGACCCCGACTCCTTTTTGCGCACGTAATGAGCGGTCTTTTCCGCTATAAGGTGGGGGTGGCCCAACGCCAGCGTTTGGCAGTTCCAGTGCCAGTCTTCAAAGCCGAATCCGGACTCTCCTGGACGTGCCAGTACGTACGGTGTTTCCAGATAGATGTCCTTGGCACCAAAACTGCATGAATTCCAAGGATTAGTGACCAGCATGCAGTTGGCGTCGAACTCTGCGGCATTGCTGCCGGTCTGCCACCAGATTCCGGTCTCTGCGCCGAATGTCACGATCAATTCGGGGTGCAGGATAACGTGCTCGTCACCCGCCGCGGTGTCCCAGCAACGGGTGATGAAGCCCGCAGATAGGTAATCATCACCATCGCAGATCAGGATCCATGTTCCCCTCGCTGACAGGATTGCAGCATTCCTGGAAAGTCCGAGATCGCCGCAGTGCACCTCTAGCAACTGGTCGATCAGTCCTGTGTCGCGGTGCATAGTAACAATGCGCGACGTCTCACTGTCGGCATTGTCAAGCGTAGCGACTACCTCCACTGCAATGCCTCGCCGCTCCGCAGCAAGTATGCATCGGCGAAGTGACAAAAGACTCTTGTGGGCCAATAGCCCTTCGCGGTGGAAAGTGATGACTGCTGAGATCTGGGGCAGCATTGGTGATGTCTGGATCCAGGTCAGGTGAGGGCCGCGCCGGAGTGGACTTGCCAGCGCCAGGCATCCACGCACATCTGGTTAAGGTCATGCATGGCGCGCCATCCCAGCACTTCTCGCGCGAGTGTCGGATCTGCGAAGCAGCTGGCTGCATCACCGGGCCTGCGATCAACAATGCGCACCGGGACGCTGCGACCACTGGCGCGCTCGAACGCGGCAACCACCTCCAGAACACTGTACCCGTTGCCAGTACCCAGATTCACCGTCATGCTCTGACCATTCCCGACGATGTGATCGAGTGCCAGAACGTGGGCGACAGCCAGGTCCACGACGTGGATGTAGTCCCGAACTCCGGTTCCATCCGGCGTATTGTAGTCATTACCGAATACCTGAAGATACTCGCGTTGTCCGCTGGCAACTTGGGAGACATAAGGCATCAGGTTGTTGGGCGTGCCATTGGGCGATTCGCCGATCAATCCAGATGGGTGTGCTCCCACTGGATTGAAGTAGCGAAGTGAGGCCACGTGGAAGTGCGGGTCTGCAGCGACTTTGTCAGACAGCAACTGCTCGCAGACAAGTTTGGTGCGTCCGTAGGGATTGGTGGTGCGGGTCGGGGCGGACTCGGAAATGGGGCAGTGGTCAGGATCGCCGTATACCGTCGCCGACGAGCTGAAAACGAAATGGCGTACGCCAACCTCCTCCATGGCCTGCAGGAGGGTGATCGTTCCGGAAATATTATTGTCGAAATAATCGAGCGGGCGTCGCCACGACTCACCAACGGACTTCAGCGCCGCGAAGTGAATGACTGCATCAATCGAGTGCGACCTCAGGACCGTCTTCATCGCCTCGCCATCGCGGACATCGCAACGCGTGAACGCGACTTTCTTCCCTGAGATGGATTGAATGGCGTCAAGCACGTCAACCTGGCTATTGCTTAGGTTATCGCTGATCACGACATCGTGGCCGCTTGCCAGTAGTTCAATACAGGTATGTGAGCCGATGAAGCCGGATCCTCCGGTTACCAGAACTTTCATATGTAGACGTGGGCCTGAGATAGTGGGAAGGCAGGTGCAGTGGTGACCAGGTTCCTCATTGCATGCATACGACAACCTCACCATTTTCCAGATGGAGTGAGGCAGGGTCAGGATACCTCGGCGATGTCGAGCAAAACTCACTGAATTCAGGTGCCAGACGAACCGTTTGATCACTGCCAGTGGCTTCGTCAAACAGCGGATCGAGTGCCCAAGCAACGCTCAATGCGGAAATATTGAGATCGCCTTGGGCGATTTCACGCGCCACGTCGTGTCCCCAGTCAGAATCAACAAGCGCGAGCTTGGATGCCTGCCCGGAGAATTTCCCCGCAGCCATCTGGGTAATGTCACGGGCCTGCATCTGGTCCCAGCGGTTGAGGCGTTGCTGGTTGGAAAGAATCTGAGTGCTGTGCGCCGAGAAAATTCCAGCGCTGGCAACGAGCAGCACGCCTGCCAGTGTAGCCAAACGGCCACCACGTGCCGCAAGCAGTGCAATGGCGGCCGCCAAGGCGAAGGGAACAGCTATCAGTGTACGTGGCACCGGCCACCAGATCGTCGACGCCGCCGTCGGTATGAGTGCAGCGGCTGTAGCCGCCAAGAACGTTACAAGCGAAAGCCATCCCGCTCGCCGGTACCCGCGCAAAGAGGACGCAAGCAAGACAAAGAACCCTGCCAGTGCAAGGATTTTTGCTGGCCAGCCGGCGACGGTCTCCGAATCGGCCCATATAACCTGCACAAGGCCCATCAGTGCTTCGCTGCGTTGGCCAAGCATATCCGCCCCGATAAGCTCCGCGCGTTGGGTGGGCTCAAGGCCGAACATGAGCATGGTCATCTTCGCCACAATCGTACTGGTGGCGATGAGTACTGCACCGATCAACATGGCCCTGATGATCGGCTCAAGCCAGGCCCAACTGCCAGCAGATTTTCCCATGTAGGTGGGGGTGATGCCCATCTGCAGTCGCTGCATGTGCACGCACAACACAGCGATAGACATGTATGAAACGGCCAACTGATTGAATCCCATCGCCAGTGTCATGGCGAAAAGACTCGCCAGCACGTTGAATACCCTGGCTTCCTCCTGCTCCAATGCGAGGCGATACAGCCGGAGCGCAGCCCACAGGCTCAGGAACATCGCCGACATCGGCAATGCTGCCTGACGAAACGATACGTACTCTGCGTAGTAAGGATGGGAGCCCAGGAGGGCGCCGATGCCGACCGCAAGGATGGGGGAAGATCGCTTGGGGAGATCCAGTGCGTCCTTGAAGAACAGTCCGCTGAAAAAGGCGGTCGCAGCCAGCCCTATCGTCGAAAAGCTGGCCATGGTCAGGTTGCTGGCATGCAGCACGACGTCCATCAGCGCACTGCCATAGCGTCCCTGTGACAAGAAGAAATCGACCAGACTTTCGCCGGCGCCCCTGCGGATGATGCCGTAGTCATCAAGGCCATAGCCTGGAGTGAACCCGATCATCTTCGACGCAAGGAAAAAGCCGGCGTAGGACACCAGAAGCAACAGGCCTGCGTCGACACGATGTCCCCAGGACAACTGCGGTGTGGATGCGTCTCTGCTTCCGGTCGGATCCGGATCCGCATTTGACGTTGGCAAGTCAGCTGTCATCTTCATCAGCCCTCACGGATCGACGCCTCGGCGGCGTCCAGGACCTCATCCATCAGCGACTCCAAGCCGAGCCAGAGCGGGAGGCGAACCAGCCGGTTGCTGATGTCGTTGGTGACGTCCAGCGTGCCGGAAGCCCGCCCCAACTGCTCTCCAGCAGGCGAAGAATGCAGGGGGATGTAGTGGAAGACAGTCTGAACGGCGCGAGCCTTCATGCTGGCAATGAAGCGGGCACGGGCTTCCAGGCTGGGTAGCAGCAGGTAATACATGTGTGCATTGTGCTCACATGCCTCCGGTATCACCGGGCGCCGCAAGGTGCCGTCGGCTTCGTGAGGCGCTGCCCACGCATGGTAGCGATCCCAGATTGCAAGGCGCCTGGCAGTGATCTCTTCGGCATCATCCAGCTGAGCACTCAGAAATGCCGCGATGATTTCACCTGGGAGGTAGGACGAGCCCACATCGACCCACGTGTACTTGTCCACTTGCCCACGGAAGAATCTACTGCGGTTGGTGCCTTTTTCGCGGATGATTTCCGCGCGCTCTCCATAAAGGGCATCTCGGCACAGCAGCGCGCCACCTTCCCCGGAGATGACGTTCTTTGTTTCGTGGAAGCTGAAAGCACCAAGATCACCAATCGTGCCAAGCGCTCGCCCCTTGTAAGTTGACATGATGCCTTGTGCGGCATCTTCGACAACGGCCAGTCCGCGCCGCTGCGCAATATCAACGATCATGTCCATCTCGCAAGCCACACCAGCGTAATGGACAACACAGATAGCCCGAGTGCGCGGCGTGATTGCCGCTTCGATCAGTGACTCGTCGATGTTCAACGTGTCGGATCGCACATCGACAAAGACAGGAACTGCGCCTCGAAGTGCGAATGCATTTGCAGTAGATACGAAAGTGAACGAAGGCATGATCACCTCGTCGCCCGGTTTAAGATCCAGAAGCAGAGCGGCCATTTCGAGCGCCGCGGTGCAGGAATGCGTAAGCAAGGCTGTAGATGCTCCGGTGCGCTGTCGCAACCAGGCGTGGCACTGCTTGGTAAACGGCCCATCCCCAGACAGATGGCCATTGGCATGAGCCTGGCTGATCAAGGGGAGTTCCTTTCCAGTCATGAACGGGCGATTGAACGGAATCATGAGGTCTCTTTGCGATGCGATTAAGTAAAATCAGCCTTGGCTGATTATGACCAGTCCGACAATAACGGTCACCAGTCCGATCGCCTTGGATGGAGTGAATGCTTCGCCGAACAGGGGTACTGCCGCAATACATACGATTACGAAGTTGAGCGCCATGAACGGATATGCCCGGCTGAGCTCCAGACGCGACACCGCCAACATCCAGCAGAGCGATGCGGCGAAAGCAGCAAAAAAGGCCGATACGACCCAAGGCTGGAGAAGAAGCTGCACCACCGTTGGCAGTTTGCCCAACCACCCTGCCGTGGTTGCCTGATACGAAGTCGCCTGCCATTTGATGACGAGCTGGCCATAGCTGGTCAGGATGATTGTTGCGGCAACCATCGACCAGGGAAAAAGTGTCGGGGAAAAGTTCATGATGTGCTCCGCTGCGCGGCGATGCGCCGATCAATGTGGAAGGTGTCGTATGCACTTTCCAGCAGTAATCCTGCACGGGACCATTGCCGCTGCACGGTGTAGTTCCAGATCTGCGTGGAAATGCTCAACCGGCCCAGTCCGGTTTCTGCATAGTGGTGCAGCAGGTGACGCAGCAGCGTTCCGTAATGGCCTCTTCTTTCGAAAGAAGGATGGACTGCGTTCAGTACGATCTCCACCCCGCGATCCTTGATGTCGCATGTGGCAAAACCAGCCGCAACGCCGTCGTCAAATACCAGCCACGTATCGCTGCTGGGGTCGGAGGGATCGGCTCGGCTTTGCGCCCACTCGACGTACCCATCAAGAACCTGCGCCGCAGGCAGTAACGGGTTGGCAGCATAATGCGCGCGGTAATTTTTGAACGCCGTGGAAGCGATGCTGCGGATCGCTTCGAGATCGGTGACCTCCGCAAGCCGTACGTTGGCTGCTGCCTTGGCGCTCGGCGCAGGCAAGCCCACGTCATAGTAGACCAGCGTATCGGCATGGATAAGGGCTTCGCCACGCTGGACAAGCGCGTTGGGGATTGCGCAATCGCCTGCGGGGAAACGGGCGATGATCAACTCAGCCGTAGAGGCTTGGATCGCGCTGATCGCGCTTGCCACCTGAACGTGGCGGCCCAGGCTGGCGCGCTCCACGCGAATGGAGAAGCGGTTTGAATCTAGGGGAGAGTAGCTGAGCAGCGGCGATTCATTCATTCTCGTCGTTCCATGAGTCGCGCCAGATGATGTATTGCGGTCGTCTCTTGCTTTCGTTGTGCACACGTCCAACATACAGGCCCACTACGCCAATGCTGGCCATCAGGAAGCTGCCCACTAGCCATACCGAAGCGAGAATGCTGGTGAAGCCTGCTACGCGAATGTCGCCCACGAGGTAGCGGTAGACAGCAAACGCAGCGACGCACAGGCCGACACCGGCCAGTGCGAACGCTGCGGACATGACCAGTCGCAACGGCTTGTCGGAGAAAGACAAGGCGATCCGCGTGGCCATTTGCAGCAGCTTGCGCAATGTGTAGCTACTTCTGCCCTCCGTGCGTCTTCCGTGCTCCACGGAAATGCGCGCGGTTCTGAAGCCGGTCCACCGGGCAAGAAGAGGCAAAAATCGGTCCGTTTCCGGCATCGCGTTCATTGCATCGATGACCTTGCGGCTGTAAGCGCCAAAATTGGCAGTACTAGGGTCGTAGCTTGTGTCAGTCAGCCAGCCAAGGGTGCGGTAGAACGCGCGGGATCCGGTGCGCTTCAACCAAGTGTCACGTCGCTCGGTACGCTGCCCGAGGACAATTTCCACATCGTCGGTAAGTGCTTCTAGGAGCGCCGGAATTTCTTCAGGCACATCCTGCAGGTCGCAGTCCATGACAATGACGGCCGCGCCGCGCGTTTGCGCTATCCCGGCGCTGATCGCCGCATGTTGGCCGAAGTTTCGGGATAGTTTAAGGCCGCGCACTGCAGGGTGAAGCGCGGAGAGTTCGCTGATTCTGCTCCAAGCCTGATCTGGGCTGTCATCGTCCACAAAAATGAGCTCGACGGTCCGGCCCATTCCGCTAACGGCGGCCAATATGCGCTCGGTCAACTCTTCAAGACAGCCCGCGCATCCATAGACAGGAACGACCACAGACACCTCCAGGCCAATCGGAAGACCCCGTGTGCCAGTCCGATCCGTAGTGTTCAATGACAGGGATGTTGAAGAGTTTGGAGACACGCGGGTGAAGAATCCAATAGTTGGAACGGGAAGAGCGTCGGCCGCACAGGGCGGCCGACGTTGCGGAGCCTACTATTCCACAAATGAGCCCTACAGAGCTTTCTCCAACTCTGGCAAAATCGTGAACAGGTCACCCGCCAGTCCAATGTCTGCAATTTCGAAGATCGGCGAATCCGGATCCTTGTTGATCGCAACGATGGTCCCCGCATCCTTGATGCCGGTCAGGTGCTGGATCGCACCGCTGATGCCGATCGCCACGTACAGCTCCGGCGCGATGATCTTGCCAGTCTGGCCGACCTGCAGCTCATTGGGCACGTAGCCGGCATCCACTGCGGCGCGCGAGGCACCGACGGCGGCACCCAGCTTGTCCGCCAGCTGGTAGATCACCTTGAAGTTCTCTTCCGAACCGACGCCGCGGCCACCGGAGACCACGCGCTTGGCACTCTGCAGGTCAGGGCGGTCGCTGCTGGCCGCAGCCAGGCCGACGAAGCGGGTGTGGGTCGGAAGGCTGGCCTCCACGTTCAGTGCTTCCACGCTGGCGCTGCCGCTCTGGGCGGCCTCCGGCCACGAAGCACTGCGCACGGTGGCAACCACGGTCTGGTCGGCCGGGGCCTCGACGGTGATGATCGCGTTGCCGGCGTAGATCGGGCGCTTGAAGGTATGGCTGCCTTCCACGGTCATCAGGTCGGACACCTGGGCGACGCCCAGCAGGGCGGCCACGCAGGGCATCAGGTCCTTGCCGAAGGTGGTGGACGGGCCGAACACGTGGCTGTAACCGGCGGCGGCCTTGGCGATCTGCGGCGCCAGCACCTGCGCGATCGGGTTCGCGTTGGCGGCGTTGGCCACGGTCAGCACCTTGCTGACGCCGCTGATCTTTGCCGCCTCAGCCGCGACCGCGGCCGGATCGGCAGCCAGCACCAGCACGTGCACTTCGGCGCCGCTGATAGCGGATGCCGCGCTGACGGTCTTGGCGGTGGCGGCGTTGAGCTTGCCGTCGTGGTGCTCGGCGATGACGAGAATCGTGCTCATTACAGCAACCCCTTCTGTTTGAGTGCGGCCACCAGCTCGGCGGCATCCTTGACCATCACGCCCTTGCTGCGCTTGCCCGGTGCGGCATAGGTGGTGGTCTTCAGGGTATCCACGGCGTCAACGCCGAGGTCGGCCAGCTGCAGGGTTTCCAGCGGCTTGGCCTTGGCCTTCATGATGTCGGGCAGCTTGATGAAGCGCGGCTCATTCAGGCGCAGGTCGGTGGTGACCACGGCAGGCAGGTCCACTTCCAGCGTTTCCAGGCCGGCATCGACTTCACGGGTCACCGTGGCCTTGCCATCGGAAATTTCCAGCTTGCTGGCGAAGGTCGCCTGCGGGCGGCCCCAGATCGTGGCCAGCATCTGGCCGGTCTGGCTGGCGTCGTCATCGATGGCCTGCTTGCCCAGGATGACAAGCTCCGGCTGTTCTTTTTCGATCAGCTTGAGCAGGGCACGCGCGGCAGTGAGCGGCTGGATGGCCTGGTCGGTCACGATGTGGATGGCGCGGTTGGCACCCATGGCCAAGCCGTTGCGCAGGTGCGCCTGGGCGTCGGCCGGGGCAATGGTGGCGACGATGACTTCGCTGGCGATGCCCTTGTCGCGCAGGCGAAGGGCTTCTTCCAATGCGATTTCATCGAAGGGATTCGGGGACAGCTTGACGCCGTCGGTCACCACGCCGGAACCATCCGGCTTGACCTGAATGCGGACGTTGTAGTCCACCACGCGCTTGTATGCGACGAGGATTTTCATCTGGTACGGGTCCTTCACTATCGGGAGTCGTCCGGTCCTGACAGCAGCAACCGGTTCGGGGGTGGGATCCGATTCTAACTGGCGATTGGCGGCCATGCGAATGCGTATGGTGAGGTAGATGATGGTGCAGCGCGGCATGGCGCAGTCCATATCATCCCCAAAGAGGCCTTCCATGGAGCCCCGTTGTATCCTTTGCGACTGAATCGCCCGCGCCTTGGAGGCCTGGACATTCATCCCATTACAGGAGAAACAGGTAGTGCCCACTTGGCTTGTCACCGGCGGCGCCGGATTCATTGGCGGTAATTTCGTCCTCGAAGCAGCAGCCCGCGGCGTCAAGGTCATCAATCTTGATGCCCTGACCTATGCCGGCAACCTGAAGACCCTGAGCAGCCTGGAAGGCAATCCCGACCATGTCTTCGTGGAAGGTGATATCGGTGACAGTGCGCTGGTATCGCGCTTGCTGGCCGAACACCAGCCCGATGCAGTGCTGAACTTTGCCGCCGAAAGCCACGTCGATCGCTCCATCGACGGCCCGGGCGCCTTCATCCAGACCAACGTGGTCGGCACGCTCGGCCTGCTGGAAGCGGTGCGCGACTACTGGAAGGCGCTGCCGGCCGACAAGGGCGTGGCGTTCCGCTTCCTGCATGTGTCCACCGATGAGGTCTACGGCACGCTGGGCGAGACCGGCAAGTTCAGCGAGACCACGCCGTACGCGCCCAACTCGCCGTACTCGGCCTCCAAGGCGGCCTCGGACCATCTGGTGCGCGCGTTCCACCACACCTACGGGCTGCCGGTGCTGACCACCAATTGTTCCAACAACTACGGTCCGTACCACTTCCCGGAGAAGCTGATCCCGCTGGTGATCGCCAAGGCGCTGGCCGGCGAGCCGCTGCCGGTCTACGGCGACGGCAAGCAGGTACGCGACTGGCTGTTCGTGTCCGACCACTGCGAAGCGATCCGCACCGTGCTGGCCAAGGGCCGCGTCGGGGAAACCTACAACGTGGGCGGTAATTCCGAAAAGCAGAACATCGAAGTCGTGCAGGCGATCTGCGCGCTGCTGGATGCACGTCGCCCGCGCGAAGACGGCCAGCCGCGCAGCAGCCAGATCACCTACGTCACCGATCGCCCGGGCCACGACCGCCGCTATGCAATCGACGCCTCCAAGCTGAAGGACGAACTGGGCTGGGAGCCGGCTTACACGTTCGAGCAGGGCATCGGCTTCACCGTCGACTGGTACCTTGACAACCAGGAATGGGTGAACGGCGTGCTCGATGGCAGCTACCGTCTGCAGCGCATCGGCACCACCGCCTGAGCCCACAAAGGACCACATATCCATGACGCAGCGTAAAGGCATCATCCTTGCCGGGGGCTCAGGCACCCGGCTGTATCCGATCACCAAGGGCGTCAGCAAGCAGCTGCTGCCGGTGTACGACAAGCCGATGATCTATTACCCGCTCAGCGTGCTGATGCTGGCGGGCATTCGTGAAGTGCTGATCATCAACACCCCGCACGAGCAGGCGCTGTTCCAGCAGCTGTTGGGCGACGGTTCGCAGTGGGGCATGGACATCCAGTACGCCGCCCAGCCGAGCCCGGATGGCCTGGCCCAGGCGTATCTCATCGGCCGCGAGTTCCTGGATGGCAAGCCCAGCTGCCTGGTGCTCGGTGACAACGTGTTCCACGGACATGGCCTGACCGAGGTGCTGAAGCGCGCTGATGCGCGCGCCGATGGCGCCACCGTGTTCGGCTACTGGGTCAACGACCCGGAGCGTTACGGGGTTGCCGAATTCGACAAGGACGGCAAGGTGATCGGGCTGGTAGAAAAGCCTGCACAACCGCGCTCGAACTACGCTGTGACCGGCCTGTATTTCTACGACGGCAAGGCCAGCGAGTACGCTGCTGAATTGAAGCCCTCGCCGCGCGGTGAGCTCGAAATCACCGACCTCAACCAGCGTTATCTGGACGAGGGTGCACTGCACCTGGAGCCGCTGGGTCGCGGTTACGCGTGGCTGGACACCGGCACGCACCAGTCGCTGCTGGAGGCTTCGAACTTCATTGAAACCATCCAGACCCGCCAGGGCCTGCAGGTCTGCTGTCCTGAAGAGATCGCACTGGGCAACGGCTGGATTGACGTGGCCCAGCTTGAGTCCTTGGCCGCACCGCTCATCAAGAATGCCTACGGCCAGTATCTCCATGCTTTGGCCCAGCGGGGCTCGGTTCCGTGAAAATCGTCCCAACTCAGCTTCCAGGATGTGTCGTACTGGAGCCTCGGGTATTTGGAGACGCCCGCGGCTTTTTCTTCGAAGGTTGGAACAAGGAGCGTTTCGAGGCAGAAGGTTTGCGGATGGATTTTGTCCAGAGCAACGTCTCGTCGTCCTCACGCGGCGTGCTGCGTGGCCTTCATTACCAGTGGCCTCGGCCGCAAGGAAAGCTGGTCAGCGTTCTGGAGGGTGAGGTCTACGATGTAGCCGTGGATATCCGTCAAGGCTCTCCCACGTTCGGAAAACACGCGTCAGTGATTCTCAGCGCTGAAAATCGGCGGCAGTTCTGGATCCCGGAGGGCTTCGCTCACGGATTCGCGGTGTTGTCCGAGCGCGCTCTGTTCCACTACATGTGCACCGACGTTTACGTGGCGGAGGCGGATTCGGGACTTCGCTGGAACGATGCCGACGTGGCGGTGGACTGGCCGATCTCCAACCCGACGTTGTCGGCGAAGGATGAGGCTGCCCCGTTCCTGAAGGACATCGCCGAAGATCGCCTGCCGGTGTTCGTCGCATGACGGTCCTGGTGTTCGGCGGCAACGGCCAGGTCGGCCAGGAGCTGCTGCGTGCGCTGGCGCCGCTGGGCCAGGTGGTGGCCACCACGCGCAGCGGCGTGCTGCCGGATGGCAGCGCCTGCGAGGTCGCGGACTTCAACCAGCCGGATTCGCTGCATGCGCTGTTGGATCGCGTGCGACCCGACATAGTGGTCAATGCCGCTGCCTATACGGCGGTGGACAAGGCGGAACAGGACGTGGAGGATGCCTTCCGTGCCAACGCCGAGTCGCCTGGCATCATCGCACGCTGGTGCGCGGCTGCGGGCGTGCCGTTCGTGCATTACTCCACCGACTACGTGTTCGATGGTGAAGGCACCGCACCGTACCGCGAAGACCAGCCGACCGCTCCGCTGGGGGTGTATGGCACCAGCAAGCGCGACGGCGAAGATGCGGTGCGTGCTGCCGGCGGGCGCCACCTGATCTTCCGCACGGCGTGGGTGTATGCCTCGCACGGCGCCAATTTCCTGCGCACGATGCTGCGCGTAGGGGCCGAGCGGGATGCGCTGCGGGTGGTGGCTGACCAGGTCGGTACGCCGACGCCCGCAGCGCTGATTGCAGATGTCACCGCAGAGGCCCTGCAGCATACCGGAGGGCTGTCCGGCACGTGGCACCTGACTGCTTCCGGGCAGACCAGCTGGCATGGTTTCGCTGAGGCGATCTTCGCTGAAGCCCTCGCGCGGGGTGTTCTGGCCAAGGTGCCGAGCGTGGAAGCGATTGCCAGCGCGGAATACCCGACGCCGGCCAAGCGGCCGTCCTGGTCGGTGCTGGACAACAATAAGCTGCAGCAGGATTTCGGCATCGCGCTGCCTGCCTGGCAGGACGGGTTGAAGCGGGTGATCGGCGAGATTGCCTGATAGGGCGCCGACGGTGTTCGTGCCCCGTCTGGAGTGAAGCCCCCTTGTTGTTCAAGGGGGCGCGCTGAAGGCGCGGGGATAAGGCGGGATGCGTGGACTTACGGTCGGCTACTGCCGACCGTAAGTATCTTCAAAGCGCACGATGTCGTCTTCGCCAAGGTAGCTGCCGGACTGCACCTCGATCAGCTCCAAGGGAAGGCGTCCCGGATTACGCAGGCGGTGGGTGACGCCGAGCGGGATGTACGTGCTCTGGTTTTCGCTGAGCAGCAGCACTTCCGCACCGCGGGTGACCTCGGCCGTGCCGCTCACCACGATCCAGTGTTCGGCGCGGTGATGGTGCATCTGCAGGCTCAGCGTGCCACCGGGCTTGACCGTGATGCGCTTGACCTGGAAACGTGCGCCGTTGTCGATGGAATCGTAGGCGCCCCACGGGCGGTACACCTTGCGGTGCCAGGTGGCTTCGCTACGCCCTTCGGCCTTCAACTGCGCAACCACGGCCTTGACCTCCTGCATGCGGTCGCCCTTGCCGACCAGCACCGCATCGTCGGTTTCCACGACGATCACATCATCCAGCCCGACCATCGCCACCAGGCGCTGGCCGTAGGCATAGGTGTTGCGGCAGTCGATCGCGATCACATCGCCCTGGTGCGCGTTGCCATCGCCATCCTGCTGCGATACGTCGCGTAGCGCGGTCCACGATCCGACGTCGTTCCAGCCGGCATCCAGCGGCACCACCACCGCATCGGCAGTCTTCTCCATCACCGCGTAATCGATGGAATCAGAAGGAACGGCAGTGAATGCGTCCTTGTCCAGGCGGGTGAAGTCGGCATCACGGCGGGCCTTGCTCCAGGCGTCGCGGCTGCCCGCCAGCATGGCCGGCTGGAAGTGTTCCAGTTCCTGCAGGTAACGCGATGCCTTGAACAGGAACATGCCGCTGTTCCAGTAGTACTGGCCGCTGGCAACGTAATCGGTTGCCGTGGCGAGGTCCGGCTTTTCGACGAACCGCTCGACCGCGCGGGCGCCTTCGCCGGCGGCCGCCTTGATGTAGCCGTAGCCGGTTTCCGGGCCGGTAGGCACGATGCCGAAGGTCACCAGCTTGCCGGCTTCGGCAGCGCCCGCTGCCTGCTCTACCGCGCGCAGGAAGGCGGCGTCGTCGCTGATCACATGGTCCGAGGGCAGCACCAGCAGCAACGAATCCGCGCCATCGCGGGTGGCCTCCAGCGCGGCAACCGCGATGGCCGGCGCGGTATTGCGGCCGACCGGTTCCAGGATGATCGCGGCGGGCTCTGCACCCACCTGCTGCAGCTGCTCTGCGGCGACGAAGCGATGCTCCTCGTTGGCGATGACCAACGGCCCGCGCGCGGCGATGGCTTGGACGCGCTTCCAGGTGGCCTGCAGCATGGTCAGCTCGCTGGCCAGTGGCAGGAACTGCTTCGGATACGCCTCGCGCGACAAGGGCCACAGGCGCGTGCCGGAACCACCGGACAGGATGACGGGCTGGATGCTGTTCATGGATACGGACATCCCGGGTTACTGTTGCAGCAGCGAAGAGATTTCGTCGGTACGCGACTGCAGCAGGGCCGCATCGCCGCGCGTTTCGACATTCAACCGCAGCAACGGCTCGGTGTTGGAGCTGCGCAGGTTGAAGCGCCAGTCGCCGAAATCGGCACTGATGCCGTCGGTGTGGTCCAGCGCGGGTGCATGCGAGGCGAAGTGGTCCATCACGCGTGCCACCGATACCTTCGCATCGGCCACCTTGAAGTTGATTTCGCCGCTGCACGGATAGGCCGCCATGCGGTCTTCAACCCAGTCGGCCAGCGAGCGGCCGCTTTCGGAAACCAGCGCGGCGATCAGCAGCCAGGGGATCATCCCGGAGTCAGCGTAGGCGAACTCGCGGAAGTAGTGATGGGCACTCATTTCGCCGCCGTACACGGCATCCTCACCGCGCATCTTTTCCTTGATGAAAGCGTGGCCGCTCTTGCACAGCACCGGGATGCCACCGGCCTGCTCGACCATCTCCACCGTGTTCCAGACCAGGCGCGGATCGTGCACGACCTTGCCGCCCGGGTGACGCTTCAGCGCGGCCTGGGCCAGCAGGCCGACAAGGTAATAGCCTTCGATGAAACGGCCGGTGTGGTCGAAGAAGAAGCAACGGTCGAAGTCGCCGTCCCACGCGATGCCGAAGTCGGCGCCATGCTCACGCACCGCTTCGGCGGTGGCGGCGCGGTTTTCCGGCAGCAGCGGGTTGGGGATGCCGTTGGGGAAATTGCCGTCCGGCTCGTGGTTGACCCGGATGAACTGCAGCGGCAGGTGTGGCGCCAGCAGATCGACGATCGCACCGGCGCCGCCGTTGCCCGCATTGACCACCACCTTCAGTGGCTTCAGCGCAGCGACATCGACGTAGGACAGCAGGTGCGCGATGTAGGCGCTCTTGTCGTGCTGCTCGCTCTGGCCGGCCTTGGGCGGCAGGGCAGCTGCGGTATCGGCTGCCACCGCATCGGAGATAGCGAACAGGCCGGTATCGGAACTGATCGGGCGCGCTTTCTCGCGCACCAGCTTCATGCCGTTGTAATCCATCGGGTTATGGCTGGCGGTCACCATCACGCCGCCAGCCGCGCCCAGGTGGTCGGTCTGGAAATAGACTTCCTCGGTACCGCACAGGCCGATGTCGATGACCTCGCGGCCTGCGCCGCGCAGTCCGACGACCAGCGCATCCTGCAGCGCCGCGCTGGTCAGGCGCACGTCGTGGCCGACGACCACGGTTCCCGGCTCCAGCTGGTCCGAGAGTGCCACGCCGATGCGCCGGGCCAGGTCTTCGTTCAGTTCGTCCGGCACGCGGCCGCGGATGTCATAGGCCTTGAAGGCGGGCAGGGGCATCGGTCACTCCATTGGGGGGTCCAGCCGCTTAGTTTATACGCCCATGTGTATGGGAATCGTTGTCAGGGCCGCATGCACCAGCACCGCCGCGCGTCATTCATGACCGCGCTTCGGCTTCCCCTTACCCTTCTTCGCCGACAACCCCGGGAGCGGCTCCAGCAACGCCTGCAGGTCCTCCTCGCTGAAGCCGGGTCCCGCCGCGCCGCCATTTTCCAGGATCGAGTCGGCCAGCGCCGCCTTTCGCTGCTGAAGTTCACTGATCCGCTCCTCGATGCTGCCGGCAGCGATCAGGCGGTACACGAAGACCGGCTTGTCTTGACCGATCCGGTGCGCCCGGTCGCTGGCCTGGTTTTCGGCCGCCGGGTTCCACCAGGGGTCGAAATGGATGACGGTATCGGCGGCTGTCAGATTCAGGCCGACACCGCCCGCCTTCAGGCTGATCAGGAAGATGGGCACCTCTCCCTGCATGAACCGGCGCACCGGGGTGGCCCGGTCACGGGTGTCGCCGGTCAGGGTGACGAACGCCAGTCCGCTCTTGTCCAGCGCCTGCGCGATCAGCTCCAGCATGCGCGTGAACTGGGAGAACACCAGGATGCGGCGTCCTTCCTCCACCATCTCCGGCAACAGCGTCAACAGCAGGTCAAGCTTGGCCGAACCCTGCGTGCGCGGCGTGGCCTCGCCGGGCAGCAGGCGTGGGTCGCAGCAGACCTGGCGCAACTTCAGCAGTGCATCGAGCACGACGATGTGGCTCTTGGCCAAGCCATGGCCGGCGACGGCCTCGCGCACCTTCTCCTGCATCGCCGATCGCACTGTCTCGTACAGGTCGCGCTGGCCACCCTCCAATGACACGTGGCGGGTGATCACGGTCTTGGGCGGCAGCTCCGCCGCTACCTGGTCCTTGCGTCGACGCAGGATGAATGGTCGCATCCGCTGCGCCAGCAGCTGCGCGCGTTGGCCGTCACCGCTGCGCTCGATCGGATGGCGCCAATGCAGGTTGAAGGTTTTCTCGCTGCCAAGCAGGCCTGGCAGGACAAAGTCGATATGCGTCCACAGCTCGCCCAGGTGGTTTTCCAGCGGCGTGCCGGTCAGGCACAGCCGGTGCCGGCTCTGCAGCGTGCGCAGGGTGATCGCCGCGCGTGCCTTCGCGTTCTTGACCTGCTGGGCTTCGTCGAGGATGAGCAGGTGATAGGCATGCGCCTGCAGCGCGGCCTCATCCCGCCACACCAGTGGATAGGTGGTCAGCACCAGGTCGTGGGCGGGAATCTGTTCGAACAGCGTCTCTCGGGCAGGGCCATGCAGGACCAGCACGCGCAGACCGGGTGCGAAACGCGCGGCCTCCTGCTGCCAGTTGAACAGCAGGGATGTCGGCATGACCACCAGCGCGGGCCGGTCCAGCCGCCCCGCTTCCTTTTCCAGCAACACGTGCGCCAGGGTCTGCAGCGTCTTGCCCAGTCCCATGTCATCGGCCAGGATGCCGCCCAGCTGCTGTTGGCGCAGGTACTGCAGCCACGCCAGCCCGTCCTGTTGATAAGGCCGCAAGGCGGCAGCCAGCCCGACGGGTGCTGCAACCGGTTGTGGCGTGGGTTCCTGCAACAGCCGCTGGACCATCGCGCCGGTATCGGTGGCGCCGCGCAGCTGCAGGCTTCCGGACTGTTGCAGGGCCTGCAGGCGTCCCCTGTCGCGTGCGGAAACACGCAGGGGCCCAGCGCCGTTGCCAAACAGGTCGCCGAGCAGGGTCACGACGGGCTTCAGCCGCCCCGCCTGGAATGACAGCGCTCCTGCCGTGGGGGAGGCGATCAGGATGCGCTCCTCGTCGTCGATGGCATCCAGCGCGCCCCGCGTCCAGCGCGGATCGGTCTGCAGCAATTGCGCCAGCATCGGTGCGAGCGGCACCGTCTGGCCATCGATCTCGATGTCCAGCGCTACGTCCAGCCAGCCAGCGCCTGAGTCATCGGGCTGCACGTCCCAGAGCACGCTGTCCACTACGGTGATGCGGTGCCGGAAATCCTCCGGGACGGTGACCACCCACCCCAGTTCCTGCAGCCGGGGCAGCTCGCGCAGCATGAAGCTGCCCCAGTCGTAGGAGCGCAGGTGGAAGTGGGGCCCAGCCCCGCTGAGCAGCGCTGGTGACTGCGGGTGGCGATGAAGTCCACTGCTGCGCAACTCGTTTTCCCGCCTGGCCTCTTCGGCCGTATCGCGGGGCAGCAGCTCGATCGTTCCGTCCGCACCCCGCACGAAGCGCGAGGGGTCATCGAGGTGCTTGAAATGGTCGCCGTAGGCGAAGGAGACCGTGGCGAATTCCAGCCGCTGCATCTGACCTCTTCGCGCGCCCCACGTCTGCGGTTGCTCTTCGGTATGCAGCATCAGGTGCGGGACCATGCCATCCACCTGGGCGATGGGCATCGCATCGGCGGTGGCCGGCGGCAGGGGCAGGGCAGGATCCAGCTGCTGGAGCATCTGCGCGGTAAGGGAATGCTCGTCGGGCAGCAACGGCGGCAGCCCAAGGAAGGCATCGGCGTCGGGGCTGGCCACCGCCAGTTGCAGCGGACCCGTCTCGCCGGTTCTCTCGTCCAGATAACAGGCGCACTGATCTTCCACCGCCCCGTCGGCGTTCCCGTCCACCTGCAGCACCGGTCGGGAGCATACGCCCAGCTGGCTGTCGGCCGCCTTCCACTCCAGGTGGCCTGCGCGAGCGGGGCCCGCGCGCAGGGGCAGCAACTCCCTCGTGCCGGGGTGCTGTACCCAGCCATGGCCGGAGGCCAGGATCATGTCCAGCAACGGCTGCACGGCTACACGTCGGCCGCCCTTGCGCTGCTGGCGCAACCACAGCTGCCCGAGAACGGCGATGTCCTGTTGCGACACGTAGCCGGGGGGATCGATGACCAGCTCCGGGGTGATGTCAAACCGCTTCTCGCGCTCCAGCGCGCCGTCTGCCGTCTTCCGCATCCTGTACGCATGGATGCCGAGGCGGAACTGGAATACGGAAAGCACGAACGCAATGCTCTTCGGGTTCTGCTTTGCTTTGCTCGACCCCGCGCGTGCAGCGTGCTGAGCATGCCATTCGGACAGACGGGTGAGCAGCTCGGCGCGAACCGGTTGCGCGTGCTGCGGTAACGGCGCCTCGATTTTCTCGTCTTCGCTATCCTCATCCGGCCCGTGCAGGGCACACAACATGACCGCGGCCACATGCTTGCAGTTGTCACCCACCGGGCAGCTGCAGCGGCCGTTGAGGCGGCTGTCTGGGCTACGAAGGCTGGCCTTGAGGTTGATCGTTACCCGATAAGGCTGGGGGGCAGTGCCGCCCACGTTGGCGCGCAGCAGGTCCCCCTCCGTGCGCAGGTCATATACGCTGTCCAGGTAGCCGGCCGCCTTGCGGATCGTGCGCTCGTCGAGCCAGCGATGCAGATCAATATCATTGAACAGGACGGACATCAGCGGTCTTTCCAACAGGGCGGTATCTGGCCGCACATCGGGATGCAGGCGTGACCGGGACAGCCAGTTTACGAGCTGTGCCCACTGCGGCAAATGCTGCGCCGCACCCCAGCCGGGCACCGGGGTGCCGGTAGAATGCCGTCATCCTTACCGTGTGGGACAGCAACGCAATGGATAGTTCTGGTACCGGCAGCAAGCGCGATAAACGATATGCCAGCGCGGCGCTCGCCCTGCAGGGCGTGGTCGCCGATGGCCAGACCTTGGCGGTCGGCGGTTTCGGCCTGTGTGGTATCCCGGAGGCGCTGATCGCCGCGTTGCGCGACAGTGGGGTCAACGGCCTGACGGTGATTTCCAATAATGCTGGCGTGGACGGTTTCGGCCTTGGCCAGCTGCTGGCGACCCGCCAGATCCGGAAGATGATCTCTTCCTACGTGGGCGAGAACAAGGAGTTCGAGCGCCAGTTCCTGGCCGGCGAACTTGAACTGGAATTCAACCCGCAGGGCACCCTGGCCGAGCGCCTGCGCGCCGGTGGGGCCGGCATTCCGGCGTTCTTCACCGCTACCGGGTATGGCACGGTGGTGGCCGAGGGAAAGGAAACGCGAGAGTTCGACGGCCGCCACTACGTGATGGAAACCGCGCTGTGCGCCGACGTGGCATTGGTCAAAGCGTGGAAGGCCGACGAAGCGGGCAACCTGGTGTTCCGGCGTACCGCGCGCAACTTCAACCCGGCCTGCGCGATGGCCGGCAAGGTCTGCATCGCCGAGGTGGAAGAGGTGGTGCCGGTCGGCAGCATCGACCCGGACCAGGTGCACCTGCCCGGTATCTACGTGCACCGCATCGTGCACAACCCCACGCCCGAAAAGCGCATCGAACAACGCACCGTGCGCCAGGAGGCGAACTGACATGGCCTGGACCCGTGACGAAATGGCGGCGCGCGCTGCGCGTGAATTGACCGATGGTGCGTACGTGAACCTGGGCATCGGACTGCCGACCCTGGTCGCCAACCACATTCCCGAGGGCGTGGATGTCTGGCTGCAGTCGGAGAACGGTCTGCTCGGCATCGGCCCGTTCCCCACCGAGGCGGAGATCGATCCGGACCTGATCAACGCAGGCAAACAGACCGTTACCGCGCGTGCGGGCGCCAGTTATTTCGGCAGCGATGACAGCTTCGCGATGATCCGCGGCGGCCACGTCAACCTGGCGATCCTCGGCGCGATGCAGGTCACCGACAGCGGCGACCTGGCCAACTGGATGGTGCCGGGCAAGATGGTCAAGGGCATGGGCGGCGCGATGGACCTGGTGGCCGGCGTGCAGCGCGTGGTGGTGCTGATGGAGCACACCGCCAGGAACGGCGAGCACAAGATCCTCAAGGAATGTTCGCTGCCGCTGACCGGTGTCGGCGTGGTGGATCGCATCATCACCGATCTGGCCGTGTTCGATGTCACCGGCGATGGCTTGGTGCTGGTGGAAACCGCACCGGGCGTTGAAGAAGCAGAGCTGGTAGAAAAGACCGGCGTGGCGTTCAAGCGAAGCTGATGGCCGCGCTGTTCCCGCAGGACCTGCCTGATGCCGATGTGCGCCACCTTGCGGGGTGGCTGCCTCGTGCGCAGGCAGGGGCCCTGCAGGCAGCGTTGCTGCGGGAGATTCCATGGGAAGTGCACCGGATCCGGATGTTCGGGCGGTTGGTGGATTCACCGCGGCTGAGTTGCTGGATGGGCGATGCGGATGCGCGTTACCGCTATTCCGGTGCGGACTTTCTGCCGCATCCGTGGGCGGATGTGCTGTTGCCCATTCGTGAGCGATTGCAGGAGGAGCTGGGAACGCGCTTCAACAGCGTACTACTCAACCGTTACCGCAGCGGGACCGACAGCATGGGTTGGCACAGCGATGACGAGCCGGAACTGGGGCCGCAGCCGGTGATAGCATCACTCAGCCTGGGCGCTGCGCGCCGCTTCCTGCTGCGCCGTCGAGACCAGCACGCGGCCAAGGCAGAGTTCCTGCTTGCCGATGGGGACCTGCTGGTGATGGCCAGCAGCACGCAGGCCCACTACCAGCATGCGTTGCCGAAATCCTCGCGCGTGCACGGGGAGCGCATCAATCTAACCTTCCGTTGGATCCGGAACTGACCAGGAACTTCTCAGCAGATTAGCGGCGTACCAGATCGATCGCAGCGGACAGCAGCCCGCGCCCGAAGCGACCGTAGTTGCCCGACAGCAGTTCGCCCATGACCACAGGAACCCGCTTGATAAAGGATCGCGACAGGTTGCAGCGCTTGGCGATATGGCGCTTCTTGCGCTCGATGAGTTTCTGAAGGGGTTCCGGCACATGCAGTGCGCGTAGACGTGCGAGCAGAACTTCGGAGAGATCCTGCTCAAGATGCTTCTGTCGCCTCGCTTGGCGCGATAAAGGATCATTGCCGCCCAAGCCGAGCTGGTTGCCGTCATGCAGCCGGTAGTCGATCAACGGGCGCTCCACGCTGTCGATCGTTCCGATAATGGCGGCCAGCGTGGCAAGCCACGCGTCGTGTACCCATCCCGAGGGAGGAAGGGGGAGCGCGTCCCGCAGAATACTTTTGCGGAGTGCCAAGGTGGCGCCCGTCACAAGGTCGCGCTGCAACAAGAGGTCGAGTCCAGTACCGCGATGCATCCGCCGCATCTGGCGTGTACCCACTCCCAGCGAACGAAAAAGGCGCCGCGGAAGCACGTTCCCCTCCCCATCAATCAACCGCGCATCACTATGCAGCGCCAGCAGATCGGGGCGTCTTTCGAACTCGGCACAGAACCGCTCCAGCTTGTCCGCATGCCAGACATCATCTTGGTCGCAGAGGAAGATCACCTCGCCGGTGCAGGCACGCAGTGCGCCATCGAAGTTCAGCCGATAGCCGACGTTCTCAGGGTTTACCTGCAGGTCAACCATGATGCCCTTTGCTTCAGCAACCGGCAAGAACGCGCGCAGGATGTCCAGCGTACCGTCGCTGGAGACATCATCGCGGATCACGATCTGGTCCGGACGTTGGGTCTGTCGCAGCAGGCTGTCCAGCTGCTCCTGCAGGAAGCGCTCGCCGTTGTACGTGCAGACGGCAATGGACGTGGAAAGTGGCATCGGCAAGGTCACGGGGCAGGCTGGCCCGGATTATGACATCGCCGGCCAAGAGCCGCCGGCCGCCGGCCAGCACGACCGACGCACCAGCCAATCAGCGCAGCGAACCGCCGTCCGTGTCCTTCTGCCCACTGCTCAGCGCCCAGCCCACCACATCGGCGGTCAGGGCATTCAGCCCCTTCTCGAAGGCGGCGGTCACCGCTGGCACGTCGGTCGATCCCACCGGCTGTTCCTGGCGGAACGTGCGGTCGATCACCACGCGCTGGTCCACCACATGGATCAGCTTGGCGTTGATTTCGATGACCACGGTCGGCGTGGGTTGGCCGCGGTAATCCGATTCAAAACGGCGGATGTCGGTCGCAAGGCGGTAATCAGCGCGGATACCCGCAGCGGCCCGCCCGACGCCGGCGATCCGGCCGGAATCCTCGAAACCGCGCAGCAGGGCGTCTTCGATCATGTCGGTGGCTGGCTGCGCCCAGGTCGCGCCAGCGTAGATTTCCAGCTCCGAAGGACTCGGCCGCACGTTGATGCGCGGGCTGTCGACCATGCGCGTGGCGCTCGGCTTGGACAGCACCAGCTGCCAGGCCACGGTCGGCCAGGACGGATCCACCTTCACCTGTACGGCCGGGGAGTAGATCGTCACTGCGTTGCGATCACCGCTGGACAGGATCGAACAACCGGCCAGGGTGGCCAGCAGGGCAGCCGGCAGCAGCAGGCGCGTCACGGACAGGGAGGGCATGCGCTTCATTCGGGTTCGAACTCCTTCGGTGCGTCGCGGCCCAGCAGGTAGCGCGCGGGATTGTTCTCAAGGCGGTCGCTGACCCGGCGCAGGTCGCGGATCAGGCCGCGTAGTTCGGTCAGGGTCGGGCCGAGCTGGCCCAGGCCGTCGCTGGCGAAGCTGTTGATGGCCGCCCGGTTCTCGCCGAGGATCGAATTGGCATTGCCGGCTGCCGAATCCATCTTGGTCATGGTGGCGTCCAGCTTTTCGATGATGCCCGGCAGCTCCTGTACCAGGTTCTGGTCCAGTCGCTGGATGGTCCCGTTGGTGGTCTTCAGGGTCTCGTCCAGGCTACGCGCGGCATTGCGCGCGCTGAGCAGCAGCGCCTGGGTGCCCTGTTTCTGGTCGGCCAGCCCGCCACTGATCGATTCGATATTGGCCAGCGTGGCATTGATCGCGGCCACGTTGCGGTCGCTCAGCACCTGGTCCATGCGCTCGACGATGCGGTTGGCCACGTCGGTGATGTTCTGCAGGGCCGAAGGCGTGGTCGGGATGATCGGCGCGGGATCGCGGTTGACCGAGGTCAGCGTCGGCGACTGCGGCGTGCCGCCACTGAGCTGGATGATCGACGGGCCGGTCAGGCTGGTGATCGCCAGCTTGGCACGGGTATCGGTCTTGACCGGCGTGGTGGAGTTGAGGCGGATCTTGGCCACCACCTGGCGCGGGTCATCCGGCACCAGGTTGAGCTCGATGATCGACCCCACCGCGATGCCGTTGTACTGCACCGGGCTGCCCACGGTCAGGCCGGTGACCGCCTCGCGGAACACCACGCGGTATTCCTGCCAGGTGCGGTCGGACGAATACTTGGCTGCCCACAGGCCGAAGGCCAGCAGGGCCAGGCCGGTGATCAGGGTGAACGCGCCTATCAGCACGTAGTTGGCTTTGGTTTCCATGACTCAGGCACTCTCGGTCTGTTCGCCGCGCGCAGCACGTGCGCGGGGTCCGTGGAAATATTCCTGGATCCACGGATGGTCCAGTTTCTCGATGTCGGCCAGCGGCGCGTTGGCGACCACCTTGCGGTCGGCCAGCACGGCCACCCGGTCACAGATGGCATACAGGGTGTCCAGATCGTGTGTGATCAGGAAGACAGTCAGCCCCAGCGCTTCCTGCAGGGTCTTGATCAGGCGGTCGAACGCGGCAGCGCCGATCGGGTCCAGCCCGGCCGTGGGTTCGTCCAGGAACAGCAGCGGCGGGTCCAGGGCCAGCGCACGCGCCAGCCCGGCGCGCTTGCGCATGCCGCCTGACAGCTGCGAAGGCAGCTTGTTGATCGCATCGGCGGGCAGGCCCGCCAGCTTCACCTTCAGCAACGCCAGTTCGTAATGCCAGCGCTCGGGCAGCTCGCGATGGTGTTCCTTCAGGGGCACCTGCACGTTCTCGCCGACGGTCAGGGAAGAAAACAGCGCGCCATCCTGGAACAGCACGCCGGTATTGCGCTGGATGTGCAGGCGGCTTTCGCTGTCGCCACCGCGCGCATCGCGCCCCAGCACTTCGATCTGCCCTTCATCCGGGTTGCGCAGGCCGAGGATGGAGCGCATCAGCACCGACTTGCCGGTGCCCGAGCCGCCGACCACGCCAAGGATCTCGCCGCGCCGCACGTCCAGGTCCAGGTCTTCGTGCACGGTCTGGCTGCCGAAACGGTTGACCAGCCCGCGCACGCGGATGGCCAGCTTCGATTCGTCCTCGCCGGGGGCGTGGTGGATTTCGTGGGTGCGTTCGTCGTTCACCGTCACCAGCCCATCTGCATGAACCACAACGCAGCGAAGGCGTCGAGGATGATCACCAGGGAAATGGCCTGGACCACGCTGGAGGTCGTGCGCTCGCCCACCGACTGCGCGGTACCCTCCACCTTCAAGCCTTCCAGGCAGCCGATCAGGCCGATCACCAGCGCGAACACCGGTGCCTTGGCCAGGCCGACCAGCATGTTGCGTACTTCCATCGTGTCGTACATGCGCGCGATGTACATCTGCGGCGGGATATCCAGGTCGAACGCGCCCACCGTGATGCCGCCGGCCAGGCCGGCGACCATCGCGATGAAGGTCAGCAGCGGCAGGGTGACCAGCAGCGCGACGATGCGCGGCAGCACCAGCAGGTCCATCGGATCCAGGCCGAGCGTCTTCATCGCGTCGATTTCCTCGCGCGCCTTCATCGCACCGATCTGCGCGGTGAACGCGCTGGCGGTACGGCCGGCCAGCACGATCGCGGTCAGCAGCACGGCGAACTCGCGCAGGAAGGCGATGCTGACCAGCTCGACCACGTAGATCTCCGCGCCGAAGTCGCGCAGGATCGTCGAACCGAGGAAGGCGATCACCGCACCGACCAGATAGGAAAGCAGGGCCACCAGCGGCACCGCATCCAGCCCGACCTGCTCCATCTGGTGCACGGTGGCGGTCAGGCGGAAACGGCGCGGCTCCTTCAGCAGGCGCGCGCCCTTGACCAGGCTTTCGCCGAGGAAGCTGGCCAGCGCCACGATGTTCTGGCCGGTCGCGTGCATGCTGCGGCCAAGCCGGTCCAGCGCGGCCAGCACGCCGAAATCCCGTTTCGGCTTGGGCCGGTCGTCGGCGACTTCTTCGATGGTGCAGACCAGCGCCTGGTGGTCTTCGCGGAACTGCAGCGCGTCCTGCCCCAGGTCTGCGCGGTGGGCCACGCGCAGCAGTTGCAGCACGCCGGCCGAATCCAGTTGTTCGATGCCGGTGGCGTCGATGGCGGTCAGTCCCTCGGGGACCTCGCGCAGCACCTCGGCGGCCTGCAGGGCGGTGTGCAGCGTCCAACGACCGGACAGGCGGATGCGGCCCGGTTCATTGGCATCGCGTTCGATCCGGGGATTCTGGTCGGAGGTCATGGTCGGCATCAAGGATGCAGCATAGCGTGTGCATGTCGCATGCAGCGTAGGTCCTGTCCGAATGTCCTTCTGCACGGGCCGGGGCTGGGTAATACTACCGCGCATGCCTGTAGACGCCTCCCCGATAGCCTCGCCCCCCGCCACCTATGCGCAGCGCGTGGCGTTCGTCTGTGAGATCGCCGGGCGCCTGCACAGTTACGGCACCACCGCCCAGCGCCTGGAGGCTGCCGTGGTGGCCCTGGCCCAGCAGTTGGGGTTGGATTGCGAGCCCTGGTCGAATCCGACCGGGATCATCCTGAGCTTCAGCGACCCGGCCAAGGCGATCGGTTCCAGCGACATCACCCGCGTGATCCGGCTGGCACCTGGCGAAAACGATCTGCATAAACTCAGCGTCGCAGATCGCATCGCCGAAGATGTCGCAAACGGCCGGATGAGCCTGGCCCAGGGACACACCGCGCTGCGCCAGCTGGACGCTGATCCCGGGCTGCGCGGAAAGGTCAAGGAAGTGTTGTCCTACAGCCTGGGCGCGGCCGGCGTGGCCGGTCTGTGGAAACTGCCGTGGCTGGACATCGCCACCGCTGGCGCGATCGGGCTGCTGATCGGCCTGCTGGGGCGCTGGACCGGCCAACGCGCGGCGACCAAGGAGGCCAGTGAAGCGCTGGCGGCGCTGTTGGCGGGGCTGGTCGCTACGCTGGTGGCCACCTACGTGGGCGCGCTCAACCTCAATACCGTGGTGATCGCCTCGCTGGTGATCCTGCTGCCGGGTATGTCCCTGACCAATGCGGTGAACGAGTTGGCCAGCCAGCACTGGGTGTCCGGCACGGCGCGGGTGGCGGGGGCGCTGACCACCATCATGAAGCTGACGGTGGGCGCGATGATCGCGGTGACGCTGGCCGATGTGATCGGGCTGGACCCGGTGGTGCGCGCCTCGCGGCCGCAGGGCGCGTGGGTGGAGTGGTCGGCGCTGCTGATCGCGGCGGTCGCCTTCGCCATGCTGTTCAAGGCGAGTCGACGTGATTTTCCGTGGGTGCTGGCGGCCTGCGTGGCCGGCTATGCGATTTCCAAATTCGCCGGGCACGCGTGGGGTGCGCCGGCGGGTATTTTCCTTTCGGCGATGCTGCTGACGGCGGCGGGCAACCTGTTTGGACGGCTGGTGCAGCGGCCGGGAGCGATCATCCGCCTCCCGGGCATCATCATGATGGTGCCGGGAAGTACCAGCCTGCGCGGGGTGCTGACGCTGGTGCAGCAGCAGGATGTCGGAGCGGGGCAGGGGGTGTTCCTGACCGTGTTGAACGTGGTGATGGCGCTGGTGGCGGGGTTGTTGTTCGGAAACCTGCTGATTCCGGCGCGGAAGACGTTGTAGGTTTGTTGCGGGCGAAGGGCGTCGGCGTTGGCGCCGGGCGGGTGGGGTCTGCAGGACACGCCGCAAGTACGTCCTTGTAGGCTGCATCGCCGCATCCCTGCGGCTCAGCGTCCTGCAAACCCCACCCGCCCGACGCCCTGACACATTCCGGGGGCTGCCGGTCCGCGTTGAAATAAAAGAGGGTGCTGTGGTGGGTGACGACCGTTGGTCGTCACGCTGTTGCGGGCACAAAAAAACGCCGGCTTCGCAGCCGGCGTTTCTCAGATCGCGAGGGCTTTCAGGCCTTCTTGATCAGGTAATCCTCCACCTTCTTGCCCTTGCTGGTCAGTTCGGCCAGCCAGCGCGGCTGCTTGCCGCGGCCGGTCCAGGTTTCCTTGGTGTTGGCCGGGTTGCGGTACTTCGGGGCAACCTTGCCCAGCTTGCGGCCGGCGGTCTTGGACGGTGCCTTGGTCGCGGCCTTGCGGGCGCGCGGTGCCGGTGCGCCGCCGAACAGTTCTTCGATGCTGTAGCCCTCGACCTTGGCCAGCTTCTCCAGCTGGGCGCGGACCTTGGTGATCGGGCGACGCTTGGCGACGATGGTCTGCTGCTTCTTGGCGGTGCGGATCAGTGCACCCAGTTCACGGGCCGACAGACCGGTCAGATCAATACTCATGCAGTGCTCCAGGCAATATGGAAAGGGTCTGCCAGTCCTTGGCTCGGGCCCAAGAGTAATGTGCATTTACTTCAAGCACAAACAGGAAACAGCACATTTGGGGCCAACAGCAAAAGAAAAGCCGGGATTAACCCGGCTTTCAATCTTTTTACCCCAGCAGTTTGCGCATCAGGCTGTCGCGATCCAGGCTTTCGGCCTCGCTCGCGCTGCGTGAGCGATATTCGAAAGTGCCAGCGGCCAAGCCGCGTTCGGAAACCACCACGCGCTGCGGAATGCCGATCAGTTCCATGTCGGCGAACATGGCGCCGGGGCGCAGGCCACGATCGTCCAGTGCGGCATCCAGCCCACCGGCACGCAGCGATTCCAGCAGCTCGGTAGCGGCGGCGGACACGGCGGCGTCTGCCTTGGGGTTGATGACGCACACCACTACCTGCCACGGCGCCATTGCCTCGGGCCAGACGATGCCGACCTCGTCGTGGTTCTGCTCAATGGCGGCGGCGACGATGCGCGAAATACCGATGCCATAGCAGCCCATGCTCAGCACCGCGGCCTTGCCATTCTCATCAAGCACGGTGGCATTGAGTGCCTTCGCATACTGGCGGCCCAGCTGGAAAACGTGGCCCACTTCGATGCCGCGGGCAATCTTCAGTTCGCCGCCGTCGCGGGCGCGGTCACCGGCCTGCACATTGCGGATATCAGCGATTTCCGGTTCCGGCAGGTCACGGCCCCAATTGACGCCGGCCAGGTGGAAACCTGCCTCATTGGCACCGACGACAAAATCGGCAAGTGCGGCGACCTCCGGGTCAGCCACGACACGGATCGCCTTGGCCGGACCCACCGGGCCCAGGAATCCGGGCACGCAGCCGAGGTAATCGCTGATTTCCGCCTCGGTGGCAAACCGGTGGTCGGACAGGCCGGGCACCTTGGCCAGCTTGATCTCGTTGACCTCGTGGTCACCGCGCACCAGCGCCAGCACGAAGGTCTCCCCGGCCATCAGCGCGACCGATTTGACCGTGCGCTGCAGTGCCAGTCCGAGCAGGGCAGCCACCTCTTCGCAGGTCTTCTGGGTCGGGGTTTCAAGCTTGCGCATCGCCTCGCCGGCGGCCGCACGGGCGGCGGGCTCGGCGGCCACGGCCGCTTCCATGTTCGCCGCATAATCCGAGCCGGTGGAAAACACCAGCGCGTCTTCGCCGGAATCGGCGATGACATGGAATTCCTGCGAGGCGTCGCCGCCGATCGCGCCGGAATCGGCCTGTACCATGCGGAAATCCAGTCCCAGTCGGGTGAAGATCCGACTGTAGGCAGCCTTCATGTTTTCGTATTCGCGGACCAGGTCTTCGTCGTGCAGGTGGAAGGAGTAGGCGTCCTTCATCAGGAATTCGCGCGCGCGCATCACCCCGAAGCGCGGCCGGATCTCGTCGCGGAACTTGGTCTGGATCTGGAAGAAATTGACCGGCAGCTGCTTGTAGCTGGACAGTTCCTGCCGCGCGAAATCAGTCAGCGCTTCTTCGGCGGTGGGGCTGTAGCAGAACTCCTGCTCCTTGCGGTCCTTGATCTTCAGCAGCTGCGGGCCGAATTTTTCCCAGCGCCCGGTGGCTTCCCACAGCTCGCGCGGCTGGATCGTCGGGATCTGCAGTTCGACCGCGCCGGCATTTTCCATTTCCTCGCGGACGATGCGCTCGACCTTGCGCAGCACGCGCAGGCCCAGCGGCGACCAGATATACAGGCCGGAGGCGAGCTTGCGGATCATCCCCGCGCGCAGCATCAGCCGGTGGCTGGTCAGCTCGGCGTCGCTGGGGGTTTCCTTGGTGGTGTGCAGGTGGAACTGGGACAGGCGCATCGTCGGCATCATCTAACGGCGGAAGCCGTTATTCTGCCAGCCCGGCGCCTGTCGTGGGCGGCGGGCGGGTTTCAGGCCTGCGGGCAGTAGGCCTTGGCGGCCGCTTCGGCGAGCGCCCGCTGGTTGGCGCGCTGGGTGTCGTCCAGCGCGGTTTCGGCCGTGCCGTCACCATTGGTGTCCTGCATGACCGGACCGCTGCCATCGAGCAGCGCCAGGTTGGCCCGCGCGGTGACGCACTGCGGGGCAAGCGGGGCGTCGGTGGCCGCCGCTGCCGGCGGATTGCCCGGGTCGCGGGTCTGCTGCCGGGTTTCAAAGGCCTTGCCGGCCGGCGGGCTCTCCGAATACTGGGTCACGCCGTTGGCGTCCTTCCATTTGTAAACCGGACCGGCAAACGCCGATCCGCTGGCCAGCAGCAGGAAACTCAAGCAGAACAGGGTACGCATGGAGACTCCAGGCCTGACCGGCGGGAAAGCGTGATTGCAGCACCGCAGCCGTCGGCTGGCAAGTCGATTAAACTCGGGGGATGGATCCCATCACACCGCCGCCGCCGCGTTCGCGCACCATTTACCTGCTTCCCAACCTGTTCACCACGGCGGGCCTGTTCGCCGGGTTCTACGCGATCATCGCCGCGGCGAACGGTGATTTCGTGTACGCCAGCATCGCGGTGTTCGTGGCTGCGGTCATGGACGGGCTGGACGGCCGGGTCGCGCGCCTGACCGGCACCAGCAGCGAGTTCGGCGTGCAGTACGACTCGCTCGCCGACCTGGTCAGCTTCGGCATGGCGCCGGCGCTGGTGATGTACCACTGGGCCCTGTCCTCGCTGAAGTACGACGGTGAGCTGCTGGGCCGCGTTGGCTGGGCGGTCGCCTTCCTGTACGCGGCCTGTGCCGCGCTGCGCCTGGCCCGCTTCAATACCCAGGTGGCGGTGGTGGACAAGCGCTGGTTCGTCGGCCTGGCCAGCCCGGCTGCGGCCGGCCTGATGATGTCCTTCGTCTGGGCTTTCGCTGATGGCACCCTCGGCTGGACCGGTGAGCAGCTGCGCTACGTAGCGCTGGGGGTCACCCTGGTGTCGGCCCTGCTGATGGTCAGCCGGATCCGCTTCTGGAGTTTCAAGGGCGGTGGTGCGAAGGGACCGCGTGCCGACCGCGTGCCGTTCCTGGTGTTGGCTCTGCTGCCGATCGGCATCGCCATCGCGGTGATCGACCTGCCGCGCGTGTTGCTGGCGGTAGGCGTCATCTACGCGCTGTCCGGGCTGGTCATGTGGACCATGCAGCGCCTGCGCAAGCGTCCGGACGCGGCGTGAGTGCCGACCTGCCCGTCCTGTGGACACCGGCCCAGCAGGCCTGGCTGCAGGCGATGGGCTACAGCGTGCTGCATGAAGGCGCGTTGGCGGCCGAGCTGGAGGCCGCGGCCGCTGCGGCGCAGGCGATCGAGCCTCCCGCGGTTGAACTGAGCCTCGCCCCGGTGGCATCGCGCCCGGCAGTGGCCCGGCAGGCGCCCCCGGCACCGCGCACCGCGCCGGAACCGGTGGCCACGCGCGTGCCGGTGGCCCCGCGTCCGGATGCCGGGGAGCGGAACGACACCGATGCCGCGCCGCGTGCAATCGCTGCACGGCGGCCATCGGTCCGCCTGCCGGACCGCCTGCAGATCGCCTTGCTGCGTGCCTCGGGCTGCAATCCCAATGATCCGGAAACACAGGCCTTGATGGACAGCTGGCCATTGGACACGCTGCGCGCCGATCCGGCCGCCAAGCGTGCGCTGTGGCCCGTGCTGCGTGCGTTGCGCAGGAAAGGGCGCGGCGCATGAGCGCGGTGGCCCGTCCCGTGCAGGCCAGCGTGCGTGCATTGCGCGAAAGCGACCTCAATGCGGTCATGGTGATCGAGGAGCGGGGGTACCCGTATCCGTGGACGCGTGGCATCTTCCTGGACTGCCTGCGTGCGGGCTATCCGGGCCTGGCGATGGAAGAGGACGGTCTGCTGGTCGGCTATGCATTGTTGAGCATCGCCGCCGACGAAGCGCACCTGTTGAACATCTGCGTGGACCCGCTCAACCAGTCACGTGGACGCGGGCGGCAGTTGCTGCGCGCCATCGTGGGGCTGGCGCGTGACCGCGGCGTGCAGCGCGTGTTCCTGGAAGTGCGGCCGACCAATACGCCGGCGCTGTCGCTGTACCACAGCGAAGGATTCAACGAGATCGGTCGTCGTCCGCGTTATTACCCCGCTGCCGACGGTCGCGAGGATGCGCTGGTGATGGCCATCGAACTGGTGGCCGACGACATCGACCGGATGCCGCCGCTGTAAGCGGGGGCACATGATGCCCAGCGGCCGTCACTACCGTAGCGGTGGTCAGGTAGCGCCGAGCCACGCTCGGCGGGGGCAACGGCGGGGCAACGGCGTGACGACCAACGGTCGTCACCCACAAGGTCAGATGGTCGTCAGCCACCCGATGTGACGGCCAGCGGCCGTCACTACCGTGGCGGTCAGGTAGCGCCGAGCCATGCTCGGCGGGGGCAACGGCGGGGCAACGGCGTGACGACCAACGGTCGTCACCCACCAGGTCAGATGGTCGTCACCCACCCGATGTGACGGCCAGCGGCCGTCACGACCCACGCCGCGCGTCAGAGCTTGGCGCGCTGTTCCTGCAGGCCGGCCAGCTGGGTGGTCCATTCGAGCAGGCGCACGCGTTCCTGCTCGACCACCGCCGCCGGTACCTTGTCGGTGAACTTGGCCAGCTTGGCTTGGCTCTTTTCCTTTTCGCCCTGCACGCGGGCCAGTTCCTTGTCCAGGCGCGCGCGCTCTGCATCCAGGTCCACCAGGCCTTCCAGCGGCACCAGCAGCTTCAGCTCGCCGACGATCGCCGGAGCAGCCGGCGGCGCGATTTCGCCATCGGTCAGCCACTGGATGGTTTCCAGCTTCAGCAGGAACGACAGCGAGGCGGCAAAGCGCTCGATGCGCACCCGGTCCTGCTCCAGCCCGGCCTGCAGGCGCAGCGGTACCAGTCTGGACGGGGCCACGTTGAGCTCGCTGCGCACACGACGCACGGCGCTGATCACCGCCTTCAGCCACTCCACGTCCGCTTCGGCCTGGGCGTAGTCACCGGCGAACTCTTCGGCGCTGGGGTAGGGACGCAGCGACAGCGAATCGCCGCCGATGCCCAGGCGCGGTGCAACCTGCTGCCACAGCTGTTCGGTGATGAACGGGGTCAGCGGATGCAGCAGGCGCAGCAGCGCTTCCAGCACGTACAGCACGGTGTGGCGGGTGCTGTCCGCATCGGCCGCGTCGGCGCCGTTGAGGGCCGGCTTGCTCAGCTCCAGGAACCAGTCGCAGAACTCGTTCCAGGCGAACTCGTACAGGCACTGCGCCAGCAGGTCGAAGCGGTAGGCGGCGAAGTGGCCCTGCGCTTCGGCAGTGGTGGCCGCCAGGCGCGCGAGGATCCAGCGCTCGGCATCGGTACGCGGCTTGGGCGCGCCGGCGAACGCAGCGCCTTCGGTGTTCATCAGCGCGAAGCGGCTGGCGTTCCACAGCTTGTTGCAGAAGTTCTTGTAACCCTCGGCGCGGTTCATGTCGAACTTGATGTCACGGCCGTGGGTGGCCAGCGCGGCGATGGTGAAGCGCAGCGCATCGGCACCGTGCGCGGCGATGCCGTCCGGGAATTCCTTGCGGGTGGCCTTCTCGATCTTCTCGGCGGCGCGGGGCTGCATCAGCCCACCGGTGCGCTTGGCCACCAGGTCATCGAGGGAAATGCCATCGATGATGTCCAGCGGATCCAGCACGTTGCCCTTGGACTTGGACATCTTCTGGCCTTGGCCGTCGCGGATCAGGCCAGTGAAGTACACGTCCTTGAACGGCAGTTTGCCGGTCAGGTTGTCGGTGGCCATGATCATCCGGGCGACCCAGAAGAAAATGATGTCGAAGCCAGTGACCAGCACCGACGAGGGCAGGTAGCGGTCGAAGCCGCGCTCGGCCATCGCCTGTTCGTTCGGCCAGCCCAGCGTGGAGAACGGCCACAGTTGCGAGGAGAACCAGGTCTCCAGCACGTCGCTTTCCTGGGTCAGTGCCACCTCTGCGCCCAGCCCGTTGGCGGCGCGCACTTCGGCTTCGTCGCGGCCGACATAGCAGGTGCCTGCCTCATCGAACCACGCCGGAATGCGATGGCCCCACCACAGCTGGCGGCTGATGCACCAATCCTGGATGTTGGTCATCCAGTGGCGGTAGGTGTTGATCCAGTTCGGCGGCACGAAGCCGATCGCACCCGGCTTTCCATCGGTACCTTCCACCAGTTCCAGGCCACGCCGCGCCAGTTCGTCCATCTTCACGAACCACTGGTCGGTCAGGTAGGGCTCGATCACCTGGCCGGTACGGTCGCCGCGCGGCACCTGCAGCTTGTGCGGCTTGGTTTCCACCAGCACCGCCAGGTCTTCCAGTTCGGCCAGCACGGCCTTGCGCGCGTCGTAACGGTCCAGTCCGCGGAAGCGTTCCGGCGCATTGTCGTTGATCGCCGCCACCGGGGTGAACAGATTGATCATCGGCAGGTTGTGGCGCAGGCCTACCTGGTAATCGTTGAAATCATGCGCCGGGGTGACCTTGACCACGCCGGTGCCGAAGGCACGGTCGACGTAGTCATCGGCGATCACCGGCACGCTGCGGCCGGTCAGGGGCAGGGTCACGCTGCGGCCGATCAGGTGCAGGTAGCGCTCGTCTTCCGGATGCACCATCACTGCGGTATCGCCGAGCAGGGTCTCCGGACGGGTGGTCGCCACGACCAGGTAATCGCGGGTTTCGCGCAGCGTTTCCACGCCGTCGGCATCGCGCTCGACGTGCTCGTAGGTCAGCCCGTCATCGAGCTTGTAGGCGATCGACCAGAGGAAACCGTCTTCCTCTGCGCTCTCCACTTCCAGGTCGGAAATCGCGGTCTTCAGCACCGGATCCCAGTTGACCAGACGCTGGCCGCGGTAGATCAGGCCCTGTTCGTGCCAGCGCACGAAGGCCTCGATCACCGCCTGCGACGGCTGCGGGTCCATGGTGAAGGTGCTGCGCGACCAGTCGGCCGACGTGCCCAGGCGGCGCATCTGCCGTTCGATGGTGTCACCGGACTGCTGCTTCCATTCCCACACCTTGCCGATGAAGGCTTCCCGACCCAGCGTGTCGCGGGTCTCGCCGTTGCCTTCCAGCGCCAGGTTGCGGCCGACCACCATCTCCGTGGCGATGCCCGCGTGGTCGGTACCTACCTGCCACAGCGTGTCGTAGCCGCGCATGCGGTGGTAGCGCACCAGCGCATCCATCAGGGTCTGCTGGAAGGCATGGCCCATATGCAGCGTGCCGGTCACGTTTGGCGGCGGCAGCAGGATGGTGTACGGCTCGCCCTTGCCCGACGGTTTGAAGTGGCCAGCCTTTTCCCAGGCATCGTAGGTGTCCGTTTCAAAGGACGTCGGGTCGTAGCTGGAGTCGAGTCGGGTCATGCGGGGCAACCAGAAGATGTTCGGGGGGAATTCAGGGCGATCGGTCGGCGCATCAAGGGCAGCGCACATCCGGCGCCGCTTACATATCGTGCTTGGACAGATCGTAACCAGCATCTTTGTACTGCCGCCAGCGCTCGCGCAGCGGCTCGCGCGCGTCCGGGTCGGCCGGGACGACTTCCAGTACGCGCTCGCATTCGCCCATCCAGGGCGTATCGCGCAGGTTGATCACCAGCGGGCGCGCCGGTTCCACGCCACCGGGAACGGCGATCAGCACCATGGCTTCCTCTTCATCCATGTCCTCGCCGGCGATCTGGTGCGGGATGTAGGCCTCCGCATCGAAGGACCACAGCAGCTCGTCCAGTTCTTCGGCCTGGGCCAGGTCACGCGCCAACACCAGGGTGAACAGCCCGGCATCGTTGGCCTTGCGCGCCAGCTCGCAGACCAGGCGCAACGGCTCGGTCAGGAAGCGGGGCTTGGCAATCAGGTAGAAATCAGCGCGGGGCATGGCGGGGTCCGGGTTGCAGGCGAAGACCTGGTCGAAACCGGGTCGTGTCATGGCCGGCACGGATGCCGGCCACAGGGCGACAGTGGATCAGGCGCGGCCGACCTGGTCCAGCAGCCACTGGCTCAGCAGGCCGACCGGGCGACCGGTGGCCATGCCGCGCTTGCCTTCGTCGCTGGCCACGCCGGCGATGTCCAGGTGGGCCCAGCGCTGGCCTTCGGTGAAGCGCGCCAGGAAGCAGCCGGCGGTGATCGCACCGGCCCAGCGGCCGCCGATGTTGTAGACGTCGGCAAAGCTGGAATCCAGCATCGGCTGGTATTCGTCCCACAGCGGCAGGCGCCAGGCGCGGTCGAACACGTGCTCGCCGGCGGCCAGCAGTTCGCTGGCCAGGTCGTCGTGCTTGGTCATCAGGCCGGCGGTCTGGTGGCCCAGGGCCACCATGCAGGCGCCGGTCAGGGTCGCCACGTCGACCAGCGCGGCCGGCTCGAAGCGCTGCGCATAGGTCAGCGCGTCGCACAGGATCAGGCGGCCTTCGGCGTCGGTGTTGCCGACTTCGATGGTCTTGCCGGACATCGAGGTGATGACATCCGACGGGCGGTAGGCATTGCCGTCGATGGCGTTTTCAACCGCCGGCACCACCACCACCAGGTTCAGCGGCAGCTTGGCCTTGACGGCGGCCACGAAGGTGCCGATGACGTTGGCGCCACCGCACATGTCGTACTTCATTTCCTCGATGCCGCCCTGGGTCTTCAGGTTGACGCCACCGGTATCGAAGGTGATGCCCTTGCCGACCAGCACGTAGGGCTTGGCGTCGCCGCCGTTGCTCCACTTCAGCACCACCAGCCGCGGACGGTTGGCCGAGCCGCGGGCGACGGCCAGCAGCGAGCCCATGCCCAGCGCTTCCATCTGCGTCTCGTCCAGGATCTCCGCTTCGGCGCCGTCGTGCTCGCCGGCGAACTTCACCGCCACGTCGGCCAGGTAGGCCGGGTTGCAGAAGTTCGGCGGCAGGTTGCCGAGCTCGCGGGCGAACTCCACGCCGCTGGCGATGGCCTGGCCCTGCAGCAGGGCCTGCTCGTCACTGCCGGCGATGGCCAGCTGCTGCAGGCCGGCGTCTTCAGCTTTCTTCTTGCCGAAGGTGGCGGTGTAGCGGTAGCTGGCGTGGTCGGCGGCGATGATCGCCTGGCGGATCGCCCAGGCCGCGTCGCGGTCCTTCACGGGCAGGTCGACCAGGGTGAACAGCGCGCTGCGGCTGGCGCCGGTCTTCAGCGCGCGCACGGCGTCGCCGATGGCCTTGAGGTACTGCGGGACGCCGAAGCGGGCGGCATCGCCCAGTCCCACCACCAGCACGCGCGGGGCGCTGACGCCCGGCAGGTCGTGCAGCAGGGCGGTGGCGCCGG
Organism: Stenotrophomonas sp. NPDC078853; assembly: GCF_044901215.1. Classification (NCBI taxonomy): domain Bacteria; kingdom Pseudomonadati; phylum Pseudomonadota; class Gammaproteobacteria; order Lysobacterales; family Lysobacteraceae; genus Stenotrophomonas; species Stenotrophomonas sp. NPDC078853. Next base: position 58,455 of record NZ_JBJDOQ010000010.1, read on the forward strand.
TCTTGCCGGACACATCGCCCCGCTGGGCCAGGGCGGCCAGGCGACCGCCACTGGCGGCGTCCAGCGCCTGCGCGGCGGGCGACAGGGAAAGATCGGCGAAGGCGCCGACGACCACGCAGTCGACCCCGGCAGAGGTCGGCGACGCTTGGTTCAGGGTGAATTGCAGGGCCATTGATCAGATTCCGTTGGCATATCCGTACAATCGCGGACCGTTTACGTCCAGCCGGTAGACTGGGCGGACCCGCGAACGAACCTGAGAGTTTAAACCACGGCCCATGTTGAAGCTCGACCGCTATCTATTGGGCGATTTCGTCCAGAGTTTCCTGGCCACCCTGATCGTCCTGCTGGTTGTCAGCGTGGGCGGCGTGCTGGTGGATATCCTTGGCAACATCGCCGACGGGCGCCTGCCTGCCCGCCTGTTGTTCTCCCAGCTGGGCCTGCAGTTCATCGTCTACATGCCGCTGATCCTGCCGTTGGCGCTGATGCTGGGCCTGCTGCTGGCGGTCGCCCGGCTGTACCGCGATTCGGAAATGGCGGTCATCACGGCCATTGGCGTGGGCCCGCGCCGCCTGCTCAAACCCTTGCTGCTGCTGGTGCTGCCGGTGGTCGGGCTGATCGGCGCCTGCTCGCTGTGGCTGGGTCCATGGGCCGACCGCACCAGTGAGCAGATGATCGACCAGGCCAACCGCAGCGTGCTGATGGCCGGGCTGGAGGCGGGGCGCTTCACCAACCTGTCCAACGGCGGGGTGGTCTATCTGTCTTCCATCTCCCCTGATGGCACCGGCCTGGGCCGGGTGTTCATGAACCGTGCCCGCGAGGGCCGGATCGAGGTCGTATCGGCCGCCAGCGGCAAATTGTTCTTCGAAGGCAAGGACCGCCGCTACCTGCAGCTCAACGATGGCCATCAGATCGAAGGCCCCGCCGACGGCGGCAAGGGCTACCGGCTGGCGACCTTCGCGCGCAACGACGTGGCCATGCCCGACGGTGCGCAGACCCGCCAGTCCAACGATCCCGAACTACTGCCGACCAGCCAGCTGATCGGCGATGAGCGGCCCGAGGCGAAGGCGCAGCTGCACTCGCGCATCGCCCCGCCGCTGATCGCGTTGGCCTTCGCCCTGCTGACCGTGCCATTGGCGCGCAGCTCGCCTCGCCAGCAGCGCTACGGCCGGATGATGCTGGCCTTCCTGGCCTACATGGTGGGCATGAACCTGATGTTCATCGGCACCGGCTGGATTGCCGATGGCAAGGTGCCCAATGGGCTCGGCCTGTGGTGGCTGACCCTGCCGCTGCTGGCGTTGGCGATCTGGATGTACCTGCGTGACGGCCACCTGTCGCGCCCGAAGAGAGTGACCGCATGATTCCGCGTCCGATGCGTTTCGATTACTACCTGGGCCGGGCGGTGTTCGGCACCGTGCTGCTGACCTGGGCGGTGCTGGTGGGACTGGACGTGGTGATGGCGTTCTCCGGCGAGTTCAAGGACGTCGGCAAGAACGGATACACCCTGGGCCATGCGGCGGCCTGGGTGCTGTATACCGTGCCACGCCGCGCCTATACCTTCTTCCCCACGGCGGCGGTGATCGGCTCGCTGATGGGCCTGGGACAGCTGGCGGCGACCTCCGAACTGACTGCGCTGCGTGCATTGGGCCTGTCACGTCGTCGCCTGAGCCTGTCGGTGGCGGTCGCGCTTTCGCTGCTGACCGGCGCAATGGTGGTCAGCGGCGAAACGATCGCACCGTGGGGGCAGGAACGTGCCGACAACATCCGCATGAGCGCCAAGCGCGGCGGTGACATGTCCGTCGCCCGCTATGCCGGTGTCTGGGCCCGCGAGGGCGATACGTTCCTCAACGCACAGGGTGGTGAAGAGCAACTGGTGGAGGGCGGTGGCACGCGCCTGGTGCTGCACGACGTGCGCATGTACCGCATCGGCCCGGAAGGCGAGATCGTATCGCTGACCCATGCCGCCACCGCCGAACACGATGCGTCCGGTTGGGTGCTGAAGCAGGTGCGCCGGGACATTTTCGGCGAGCGTTCACTGACGCGCGAGGAAGCGCCGAGCGAGAAATGGGATTCGCAACTGGATGCGGCGGCGCTGGCCACCGGTATCTCACGGCCGCGCAACCTGCGCGCGGCTGACCTGCGCACCAGCATCGAATACCGCGAGCGCAACGGCCTGGATGCGCGTGACTATGAAGATGTTTACTGGAGCCGCTGGTTCTATCCGGTGAACGTGCTGGCGTTGTGCCTGGCGGCGGTACCGTTCGCGTTCGGTTCGCTGCGCAGCGGCGGCATGGGCAAGCGTTTGTTCCTGGGCATCCTGTTTGCCTTGGGGTTCTGGCTGCTGCAGCTGTTCTTCGGGCGGATGGCCGGTGCGTTGAAGTTTGATTACCGGGTGGCGTATGCGTTGCCGCCGATTTTGATGCTGGGTATTTCGGCGATGCTGTTCCGACGCAAGTCGGGTTGAGTGTGTTTGATTGCCGGGCTGCGCCCGGCACCTGCCGAAGCAACGGCAATTGCAACGGCAAAAGGCGCAGGGCTGTTGCGTTGGCGGGGCGGGTCCGCGGGGGCCTTGGTAGCGCCGACCCATGGTCGGCGGAATGTTTCCGCCAACGGCCCGCTGCGCTCGCCGACCATGGGTCGGCGCTACCAGAGCGCCGTGCCGTGCCGTGTCGGGTGGAGGGAGCCCCTGAGTCAGGGGCGGCCGCGAAACGAGGCACGCAGGATGCAGTCCTTGCCGTCCCCCGACCAGCCCCGCCGCCCGGTGCCAAACCCGTAGCCATGAGCAAGCTGTCAGCCGCGAGGGGGTCTCACCCGTTCGACCCACCCACACCCTGCGCAAGCGCCATGAAGTTCGCCTCAAGCGGAAGCCGCGGCGCAGGGCACAGGCCATCCGGGGCGGACACATCACGCGACATCCAGTCATCCACGATGCCGCCCAGCAGATCGATCCGCATCGGCAGGGTGATGTGGTCCTCGCCGCGCATTTCGATGTAGTGCGCACGCGGACTGGCCTGGGCCAGCCGGCGTCCCTGGTCCACGCGGATATGCTGGTCCTGGTCACCGTGAAGCAGCAGCACGCAGGCGCGGCTGGCGGCGACCGCACGGCTGACATCCACCTGGTCCAGGTCCACCCCCAGCCGCCGGTTGGCTGCGGCGATCACCGCGTCCATGTCCTGGTCGGCATACCGCCAACGGGCGTACGCCGCCACCGCCTGCGCCTGCCAGCCGTGCGGCTGGCTGGCCAGCAGGTGCGGGATCATGCTGCGGATCGCATCGCCGGCGTTGGCGAAGGATTCCATCGCCACCACGCCCTGCACGTCGCCACCCAGTTTCTCGGCAGCAAACAACGCGGTCGCAGCGCCGTAAGACACCCCGAACAGATACAGCGGACCCTGCACTTCACCGCGGGCACGCAAGGCACGGATGACATCGATCACCTCGTCCGATTCCACCGTTCCATAACCTGCCGGGCCACCGCCTGAGTGACCGTGGTTGCGCAGGTCGATGGTGATGACGCGGTAGCCGGACTGGGCCAGCTGCAGCGACCACGGCAGCATCGCATCGCCGCTCATCATCCAGCCGTGCAGCAGCACCACGGTGCCGCGCGGCGCACGCGCATGGAACGGCCGCGGTGGCTCCAGCCGCAGGTCCATGTCCACCGGCTCGCCGCCTTCATGGCGCGGGCGCGCATAGCGGTAGCGCAGCCCGTAGTCGCCTGCGTCGAAGGCGCGCCAGAACAGGCGCACGTCCTCACTGCTGGTCACGTAGCCATTCCGGTTGGGCAGGGTGGCGATGGTGGCTGCGATGTGCGCCTGGTCGAGCAACGGCGAGGCACCGCCGGGCGATACCAGACGTTCGCTCAGCGAGGTGGAAGCAGTAGGGGAGCAGGCGGCCAGCCACAGGCACGCGCAGGCCAGCAGCAGGCGCATCATCATCAGGGCATCGAACGGATTGGCCGTACAGGCTACGCAGCGCCCCGGTGTGCGATCTATCGTGGATCGATGACGGCTTGATGACAGTGCGGCGTGGGTTCAGCTACGCGGGCCGGACTCATCGCTTGGAACGGCGGATCATCCGGGTGCCGCTGGCGCGGTCGTGCCAGGTCAGCCGGTCGCGGTCGATCAAGGCCCACCAGAAGCCCAGCCCGGCAAGGCCCAGGGACACGCTGGCAACGGCGTAGCGAACCCACAGCGAGGGAAGCGACGGCGGCTGCACATCATCGCCGGTCACCGCGATCCGCCACGGCCGCATGCCCAGCGTCTGGCCGCCACGGCGCCAGCTCCAGGTGGCATACAGACCGGTGAGCACCCAGCAACACGCCCACAACGCCCACTGCCAGCCGCTGAACGGAGCGATGTTTTCGTGGGTTGTGTGGCCGTTGATGGTGAATGCAACCACGAACAGCGATGCGGCCAGCATCCACAACGCAAGCGCCGGGAACAGGTCGTACAGCAAGGCGAGCAGGCGCCAGCCAAGCAGGGCAGCAGGGCGCACGGCAGCGGCAGCGACGGCAGGGGCATCATGCGGATCAGCCATGCGGGGAAGCATACGCAATGCTGGTGGGGTGCGCAGCGTGCGGCGTATCCTTCGCCCATGTCCGTTGCTTCCTCGCCTGCCGAACGCCGCCAGCTGATCCAGGCGCTACCCGAACTCGACGCCGCAGATTCGGTGGCGATCACCCGCTTCCTTGATGCGGCCTGGGCCGAACATGGCCTGGCGCGAGCCAGCGTGGACAGCTACCGGCGGGACCTGGAAGGGTTGGCGCGTTGGCGCAGCGGGCAGGCCGGCGGCCTTGCCGGCGTCGATCGCGCCGGGCTGTTCGACTACCTGGCCTGGCGTACCCGCCACGGGTGGTCGCCGCGCAGCAACGCGCGCCTGCTGTCGGCCTTGCGCGCGTTCTTCGCCGACAGTGTCCGCCGCGGTGCACGCAGCGATGATCCGACCGCCTTGCTGGATCCGCCGAAACTGCCACGGCTGCTGCCCAAGGCGCTGGCGGAAAGCCAGATCGACGCGCTGCTTGCGGCCCCCGACGTCGATACGGCGCTGGGCCTGCGCGACCGCGCGATGCTGGAATTGATGTACGCCGCCGGCCTGCGCGTAAGCGAACTGGTGGGCCTGCCGGCAACCGCGGTGAACCTTCGCCAGGGCGTGCTGCGCGTTACCGGCAAAGGCAGCAAGGAACGGCTGGTTCCGCTCGGCGAGGAGTCCCAGCATTGGCTGGAGCGCTACCTGCAGGAGTCACGACCATCGCTGGCGAACAAGCGCAGCGTGCCGGCCGATACCGGCGGCCAGGTGCCGCTGTTCATCGAGCCGAGCCTGCGCCCGCTCAGCCGCCAGGCATTCTGGCATCTGGTCAAGCGTTATGCGGTGCTGGCCGGGATCGATCCGGTACGGATCAGCCCGCACGGCCTGCGCCACAGCTTCGCCACCCATCTGCTCAACCGGGGAGCCGACCTGCGCGCGTTGCAGATGCTGCTCGGCCACAGCTCACTGTCCACCACCCAGATCTACACGCTGGTGGCGCGCGAGCACCTGCAGAAGCTGCATGCCAAGCATCATCCGCGGGGGTGATCGGGGTGATCGGGGTGATCGGGGTGATCGGGATGATCGGGCCTTTCCGATGGCAGCTGCAGCGATTGCAGGGTGCGCTGCAGCGGCATCCGCAGCGCCTCGATGCCATCGGGCTGCTGCGCGGTGATGAACGACAGTATCTCCTGAACCGCGCTGTGCTCCACGAGATCACGATCGGCTTGTGACCCTTGGGCCGCTATGGCCTCGTTGTGTGCCTGCTTCATCACCTGTCTGCGCAGTTCCAGGGGCTCGCTCAGATGCCCCGCCCAGAACGCGTCGGCCAGCATGAGCCGCGCCTGGTTGCGCACGTGGTCGGGGGCCAGCAGTCCCTTCAGCTGCTGCTTCACCGCCGGATCCACCGGGCGGTCGGTGTGCAGATGGGTGCGCACCAGCACCCGGTGGAAGGCGCTGGCCAGTTCGGTGGGGCGGCTGTCGGCCTGCGTATCGATCTCGTACAGCAGTACATCCTGGCGCGCCAGTTCGCGCGCCTTTCGCTGCAGCTGATCCAGCGACAAGCGACCGCCATTGAAGCGGGCAGCGAGCTGGACTTCCCGGTTGTTGATGCCGGTCAGCGCCGCGGTGAACCGGGCGGGAGAATAATGGCATCGGGCCAGCTGCACTTTTGCCGAGAGCTGGTTGAGGACGGTGGCCCGGAAAATCAGTCCGAGCTGGGCGACGATCTGCATGTTGGCCTCCAGTATCCGGCTTCCCTGCTGAAGGATGGCGGGAGCTGGGTGTGATTGCTTCCATGAATCGCTCAGGGCGTCGGAAGGGCTGAGGCAGGACGCGGCGCGACGGTGATACGCCCACTCAGCAGTGCTGTGCGAGAATCCAGCTTCCCTTTCATCCTGCGGTCCCTCCCCGATGCTCCGAGTCCTTACCGCCGTACTGCTCGGCGCGCTCAGTCTGACCGCCTGCGCCCAGCCTGCACCGCCTTCTGCAGGCAAGTCCGCCGTGACAACCAACGCGGCGCCCGCAGGCAGCGGTGCGGAGCAGAAAGTCCGTGCCGCCTTGACCCAGCTGGATCCCAACTTCAAGCCCGACTACATCGGTGCCGCCCCGTTTCCCGGGTTCCGCGAAGTGGTGGTATCCGGCCAGGTGCTGTACGTGTCCGATGATGGCAAGTACCTGATGCAGTCCCAGCCCTACGACATCCAGGCCAAGGCGCTGGTCAACAGCGAAGGCCTGCTGGCGTATCGTCGCGGCCTGCTGGAGAAGGCCAATCACGGTGACCGCATCGTGTTCGCCGCACCGAATGCCAAGCACACCATCAGTGTCTTCACCGATATCGAGTGTGGTTACTGCCGCAAGCTGCACCAGGATATCGCCGAGCTCAACCGCAACGGCATCACCGTGGAGTACCTCGCCTTCCCGCGCATGGGCCTGGGCAGCAAGGACTACACCGACATGATCTCGGTCTGGTGCGCCAGTGATCGCCGCAAGGCCCTTACCGCCGCCAAGCAGGGCAGCCCGGTACCGGCCAAGAACTGCACCAACCCGGTGGCGATGCAGTACGCACTGGGCCAGCAGCTCGGCGTCAACGGCACGCCGGCGATCTTCGCCGCCGATGGCACCCAGCTGGGTGGCTACCTGCCGCCCGCGCAGCTGAAGGCCGCGCTGGACCGCCGCGCGCGCTGAGCCGATGTTTCCGCAAAGGCGCCGGCCGGTCCGGCGTCCTGGCGGAATCCGCTGCAGTAAACATGCAAGCCGGCGCGGTGAGGCGCGTGCAGGGTAGAGGCCTTCTGCTGGAGATTGCCTCTCATGCTGCCGCGCGCTTCTGCTTCCTCCGTTCCACCGCCCCGTCCGCTGGGCCGATCGCCGGCCCCGCCGCCGAGAGTGCCCATCGCCAACCGCCTGGCCGGCGCTGTGCCGACCGCGATCGCCAACCTGCCGCCGCGACCTGCCACGGCGTGCACGAAGGACACGCGGGACACCCGCCGTGACGACGCCGCCACGGCGATCCGCCGGGTGTCCATCTGCAGTGACGATTCGGATAGCTGGCCGCTGGGCAGCAGCGATGACGCGCTGTTCCTGAAAGCACCCTCGGGCAGCTGGCCGCTGCCGCCGGCCAACGTGTCCCACCTGCGGCCGGCGAAACCTTTCTGATGCTCCGTAAAGCAGACGACGACTCCCCGCAGCCCGCAGTGTTCGCGGGGAGCCGTCGCTGGTCTTACTTCAGGCCATCACTGATGCTGCGCGCCAGCGTGCCCTGCGTGTCGTCGCCACTGAACTCCCAGAAAAACGCCCCGCCCAGTCCCTGGGCTTTGACATAGGTCATCTTGCGGCTCACGTTGGCGGGAGTGTCGTAGCTCCACAGCGTGCTGCCGTTGTAGGCCCAGGTGGCGCCGGCGGTCGTGTCGGTGTAGGTCGGCCAGCCCAGGTTCTTCAACACCTTCCAGTCTTCGATGCCGGCCTCATAGGTGCCTGGCGCAGCGCCCGAAGCGGTCTGGTACATGCCGTTGTTGCCGCCGCCCACGCCGTTCCAGCCGCGGCCGTAGAAGCCGATGCCGAGGTTCAGCTTCGACGCCGGAACACCGCGCGCGATGAAGGCTTCGATGGCGTCATTGCTGTTGTACTGCAGCTGGTCGCCAGTGGACGGGTCGGCAGCGGCATTGAACAGCGCCGAGTGATGGTTGGTCCGCGGATCCCACGCGCCGTGGAAGTCGTAGGTCATCACGTTGATGTAATCCAGGTACGGATGATAGGCGGCTGGATTGGTGACCCGGATCTTGTCGATGCCGGCGCCCACGGCGACCGTCAGCAGCAGGCCCGGCCGCACCGCATCGAGCTGGCGGCGGAACTCGGCCAGCAGCGCGGTGAAGTTGGCGTTGTCTTCCGGCGCACCGCAGGCGATGCCGCAGGCGACCGGATACTCCCAGTCGATGTCGATGCCATCGAACACGCCCAATGCTGCCGCCGTGCCGCCCGCGCCATCGGTGACCGGCAGGTTGCCGCGGATGTAGGCGTCGATGCACGAGGCCACGAAGGCCTGGCGGTTCTCCGGGCGGGCGGCGCTGGAGAAGCCGCGCGACCAGGTCCAGCCGCCGAGCGAAATCAGCGCCTTCAGGCCCGGATGCTTGGCCTTCAGCTGCTTCAGCTGGTTCCAGTTTCCACGCAACGGCTGGTCCCAGGTATCGGCACTGCCACTGACGCTTTCGGCGGCGGAGAACGATTTGCTGTAATCGGCGAAGGCATCGCCACCGGCGCCGGTATTGGGGTCCGAAGGCTGGGTGACGCCGACTTCGCAGCGATTGTTGCGTACGTTGCCGAAGGCGTAGTTGATGTGGGTCAAACCCGCTGCCGAGCCGCTGCTGTCGATGTTCTTCACCCGGTAGTTGCGGCCATAGATGCCCCACTGGGTGAAGTAGCCGATGACACGCTTGCCGGTGGTGCCCCCATCGCCGGCCAGGGTCGTTGCGCTGACCGTACCGCCCTGGGCCGACGCATTGCCGGCATTGTCGCGCGCACGGACCCGGTAGCTGTAGCTGGTGGAGGGCGCCAGCCCGCCATCGATGTAGGACGCGCTGGTGGGTGAGCCGACCAGGCTGCCGTTGCGGTACACGTCATAGCCGGCCACGCCGCTTCCGCCGTTGTTGTCGGTGGATGCGTTCCAGCTGAGGGCAACGCTGTTGGCGGTGCGGGTACCTACGGCGAGCCCGCCAGGCACGCTGGGCGCGGTGGTGTCGCCACTGGCCGCGTTGACGGTGATGGAGATCGTGGCGGTGCTGGCCGTGGCGTTGTTGTTGTCGGTGGCCACCGCGCGCAGGGTGTGGGTACCGGCGCTGGCATTGGCCCAGCTGGCACTGTAAGGCGCGCTGGTGTCGATGCCGATGGAGCTGCCACCACGGAAGAACTCGACCTTGCTGATGCTGCCATCGGTGTCGCTGGCGTTGGCGCTGACGTTCACCGTGCTGCCGGCGCTGAAGGTGGCGCCGTTGGAAGGCGAGGTCAGGCTGACCACCGGCGGCTGGTTGCTGCCGCTGCCGTCGCAGGCGCCGAGGTTGGTGTAGTACGGGGCGCCGGCGGGGTGGTCCGGCGGGGCATTCCAGATGTCCTGTTTGGCTTGGTACAGCACCCCGCCTTTCTGCAGGGTGTCGCCGGCGCGGTAGATCCTGGCCTGGTCCCATTGGCCCACCCCTGCGCAGTTGGCGGCTTGCGCCAGCCCAGGCAGGGCGCCACTGATGGCCAGGGCAAGAAGCCACCCGGGGCGGTGCGGGAACGAGCGGGCGGGACGAGCGGCACTGCGTGCAATCGGGTCATGCATGGGATATCTCCGATCGAATCAGATTTTCGCGCGGGTCACGATGACGCCGCGCGTGACGCAGGTCCGCGCGCCGCAGGCAGGCGGCGGAGGGGGAGCGGACGACACCGCCACCCTGGGGTGGTCGGTGACGACAACGTTGTCATCAATGCACACCGCAAACCGTGATCTGGTTCCCTGTTTGTGTGTGAAGGTGGTTACGCCTACATTCGCGAGGATTACAGCCGGAAAGTCTCCCGGTGAGGTTGCGCCGATTCACGCCGTGTCAGGTCTTTAGCATTTGCCACGCGGACGATGTCCCAACAGGCATTGATGTCCTCGGTGACGCGCTGCTCGTGCTTGTCCAGCAATCCACTCGCGCCGATGCCTGTCAACGTGTCAAGCATCTCCTTGATCACGCCCTGTTTGATCTCCGCGTCCCTGGCAAAGAGTTCGGCTTCATCAAGTCCCGCGGGATTGTCGGTGAGTACCTGTTCGATCCTTTCGACGTAGCGTTTCCAGGCCGTCCCAAGTGCGGCCCGGATCCGATGCTGCAGTGTCGTATCAACGGCATCCAGCATCCCGGCCACTGACTCCACCAGGTCGTTGACCGTTGGTTCATGGATCGAAGACAGAGCCTGCGGAGCGTAAACATCCGTGGCAAGGAGGTCGTCGTTCTCGAACATGTAGTCGTCCGGCGCGACCGAGCCGATGGTGCGCTGCTCGGTCAGCGGACCGTCAACGGCGCTCAGGAGCTGCAACGCATCCTGTCGGGTCCAGAGATGCTCCGCGAGCTGTTGGCGCAGGGCCAGGTTCGACGCCGCCATGTCGGGGCTGCGCAGTGCCTTGGACAGGCAGCTGAAGAAGCAGTCGCCATCGGCCGCGACGTCATCGACGACCGCATCCCGGTCGCGCCGCAGCAGGCTGAAATGACGGTCGTGGCGCAGCAGGATGATCTCGTCGTCCTCTACCTCGGGCAACTCCCCGCCGCCCGGGTAATGATATGCCTCGGGTTGCCCGGGGCGGTAAAGATGGATCGCGTCATTGTCGGCATCCACGATGCGCAGCGCGCGGCCTTCGGGCCAGTCCGCGCTGTCAACGATGAACGGAACCAGGTCGCCAGCGCCTTCGTTCCACACACGCGGTTGCTGGAGCAGCTCCAGGGAGAGGCCGACGCACAGCAGATCTCGTTGCTGATCGGTGAGCTGTGCCAACCGGGGACAGCCCGGACCAGGCATGCGGACGGCATCGCGAATGTCGCGCAATGTATCCAGCGACACGCTGGCCGGCTGGATGCCAAGTTCCTGGGCAAGCAGCTCGAAGGCGTGTCTGCTGATGGGCGCATGCACAGGCGCCGTTGCAGCCTGGCTGAAAGCGAGGAACGCAGGATTCCGCATGCCGGTGAGAAGCTCGCCGTTGCGTGGCGGCTGTGCAGTGGGTTCTGCGCCGTTGCGGATAGTGGCCACCGGGAATCCGAAATGGCCACTTGAACGCGGGCGACGTATGGCCGGCGAGATTACTGTTACGGGTAGCGACGTAACGCGCGGCGCCGACAGGTTATCGGGAGAGGCGGTTCCAGGCACGGCGGGTGGATTCCGAAAAGGAGAGGCGTGCGGCAGGCTTCAGCCGTCGGCGTTTCGCGCCTGGGCGATTTCTGTGCTGATGCGCTGCACGGCGACGTCCGCAGTCCGCGTGGCAGCGGTCGCGTTTGCCTGTGCTGCGTAGTGCCCGCTCTGCCACTTCAACCTGATCGTGGCGATCCTGTCCAATGCGCGATCGCCTGCTCCTTCCCCCGGCCTGCTGACCGGCTGCGACGCGGTTGGCGCGCCGGCCGGCACCACCGCTTTTGCAGGTTGCGCCTCGTTTTCTGCCGCCCCGGTGGCGGCTGCGACCAGCACGCCAAAGGTCAATCGCGGCGACGACGCACGCGCGGCGTCGCCCGCCGGACGCTCCATGGCGGTGCGCAGGCCGGGGCCGGCGTTACGCCTGATGGAGGTGAGCGCTTGGTCGGGATCGAACTTGCCGTTCTTCAGGGTGAGGCCGGTGAATGCGCACAGTTTGCGCGTGCTGGCGGGCAGGGTTGGCCGCGCGCTCTGCTCAGCAGCGACCTGCTGCGCAGGGATGAGAAACGAAGACGATTTCGGGCCCCAGGCCCGCATGCCTTGCGCGTAGTTGACTAATCGGTGGGGCACCAGGGGGGTGCGCTGCGCCGGCGATGCGGCCTGCACGGCTGCGCTGGCCTGTACGGTACGCGGCAAGGGCGCAATCGCGCGGTGCATGGGGGGAGGGCTGTAGACGACGCGGATCATGGGGCTTTCGCCTGCAAAGGGAAGGTGCCTCCAGCTTGGCCGCCACCGCGCCGGGACGCTGTCGGAAATCGCGCAGCTGCTGGCTCGCCACGGTCATGTCCGGCCATCGCGGCACCGACCAGCTTCCGATGGATGCCGTAGGGATGCAGTTCGCTTTTCTGCGGGCGCGTGGGATAGCTGTGCGGGGGATGGGGGCAGTGCACCGATGGCCTCGGGATCAGGCCACGCAGCAGGTCGTCAAGGCGTTGCATGTCCGGGCAGTCGCGGCGCCGCGCGGCCATCTGCCGTGCGCAGGCAACGGCCTCTGCGGCCAGGTCCTCGCCATCGGAAGCGCACAGTGACAGGCCGCTGTCGGGTGAGCCGGGCATGCCGTGCAACGGACCCGTAATGGACTTCCACGCACTGGATTCACCCCCGGCCGCGGCATCCCGCGCCTGCTTCAGCGCGACCGCGCGCGCCACCGTGCCACGCACAACGCTGGTGCTGGTGCGGCTGGGCCAGGGATGGCTGCCGTGGCTTGTATTGCGCTCCAACAGCGGCAGTCCCTGCAGGCTGAGCAGGCCCAGCGGATGATGCTCCTCGCGGCGCACCACGATCTGCTGTTCGCACAACCAGCTCTCCAGATCCAGGCTGGGCTCGAAGCGCTTGCGCACGGCCTCGACGATCCTCGGCGGAGCCGACACCTGCGGCCTCTGCCAGGGGCCGCAGCGGGCCAGCGCGAATACACGCGACGGAGGCAACGGGAAAGCGCCGTACAGCGGCCGGGGCGGTTGAGGGTGCGCTTGCGGTCGCTGCGGCGAGGGTGCGGGGCGTACCAGGCTGAGCGGGTCCGGCTGCCCTTGCCAGAAGCGCATGGCGTTTTCACGCACGGCGCGAAGCCCACCCAGGTCCAGCTGGTGATCGGCGATCCGGCCCGGCCGGCAGTTGACGACATGCCGGGGCACGGGAGCGGGCGCCAGCCCGGCCGCGCTGATCTGGCGCAGGCCTTGCCGCAGCAGGGCGGTCGAGGACAGGCGTCCGGATGTAGTGGACAGAATGTTCGCGGAAGCAGGAAGCATGGCAGCGTGCCCGTCGGGAAAGGGGCGATCACCTTCGCGCGTGGTCCGCGCAGCGGCCTCCAGTAATCGGCCATCCGGGCCCGCCGCGCCGCTTCCGGTACACTATCGGGCCCGTTTCCCAACCACGGTTCCCCGGACATGATGGTCCTCGAGGGCGCGCCCGCCCTGTCGGCGTTCCGCCGCGAACGTCTCGAATCCCGCCTGCAGTCCATTGCCGCCGATCTGCGCATCAGCGGAGCCTGGCAGGTCTACTTCATCCAGCCCGACGGGCAGGGCGTGGCCGATACCGCCACGCTGTGCCGGATCCTGGAGGCGCGCGAACGGGCCGAGCCGGTGGCCGAAGGCGCCACCCAGCGCTTCGTGGTGCCGCGCCTGGGTACCCTTTCGCCGTGGTCCAGCAAGGCCACCGAACTGGTACGCGGTGCGGGCCAGCCGGTCAGCCGGGTGGAACGCGGCCTGCGCATCGATGTGCTGGGCTGGCCGACCGACGCGGCGGTGCAGCAGGCGTTGGTGAAGGCGCTGCATGACCCGATGACGCAGTCGGTACTGCAGACCGTGGAGCAGGGCAGCACGCTGTTCTCCACCCCGGCGCGCGGCGAACTGGAACGTGTGGCACTGGATGACCTGGAAGGCGCCAACCAGCGCCTCGGCCTGGCCATGGCGCAGGACGAGATCGACTACCTGCGCGAGCGCTTCGGCCAGCTCGGGCGCAAACCGTCCGACGTGGAACTGATGATGTTCGCGCAGGCGAACTCCGAGCACTGCCGGCACAAGATATTCAACGCCAGCTGGACCATCGACGGCCACGAGCAGGATCGTTCGCTGTTCCGGATGATCAAGAACACCCACCAGCAGACCCCGCAGCACACGCTCAGCGCTTACAGCGACAACGCCGCGGTGATCGAGGGCCATCCGGCCGCGCGTTATCGTCCGGATCCGGCCAGCGGCGAGTACCGCAGCGAAGCGGTGCTGCCAAGCGCGTTCCAGATCAAGGTGGAAACCCACAACCACCCGACCGCGATCGCCCCGTTCCCGGGCGCGGCGACCGGTGCAGGCGGTGAGATCCGCGACGAAGGCGCGACCGGCCGCGGCGGCAAGCCGAAGGCCGGCCTGACCGGTTTCTCGGTGTCGCACCTGCGCATCCCGACCCTGCCGCAGCCATGGGAGGCGCCGCGCGCGCTGAACCCGCGCATGGCCCCGGCGCTGGACATCATGCTCGACGGCCCGCTCGGCGGTGCCGCGTTCAACAACGAATTCGGCCGACCGAACCTGCTGGGTTACTTCCGCACCTTCGAGTTGGCCGAGGGCGGCATCACCCGCGCCTACGACAAGCCGATCATGCTGGCCGGCGGCCTGGGTGCCATCGATCGGGTGCAGGTCGACAAGATTCCACTGCAGGCCGGCGATGCGGTGATCGTGCTGGGCGGCCCGGCGATGCTGATCGGCCTGGGCGGCGGTGCCGCCTCGTCGGTGGCCTCCGGTGAAAGTGCCGAAGACCTCGATTTCGCCAGCGTGCAGCGCGACAACCCGGAAATGGAGCGTCGCTGCCAGGAAGTGATCGACCGCTGCGTCGGCATGGGGCTGGACAACCCGATCAAGTTCTTCCATGACGTGGGTGCCGGTGGCCTGTCCAATGCCATCCCGGAGCTGCTGCACGATTCCGGCGTGGGCGGGGTGATCGACCTGGGCAAGGTGCCCAGCGATGATCCCTCGCTGTCGCCGATGCAGCTGTGGTGCAACGAATCGCAGGAACGCTACGTGCTGGGCGTGGCCCAGGAACGGCTGGCCGAATTCGCCGCGCTGTGCGCGCGCGAGCGCTGCCCGTTCGCCGCCGTGGGCGTGGCGACCACCGAAGAACACCTGGTGGTGGCTTACGGTGCGACGCCGGGCAACATCCCGGCCGATGCTCCGATCGACCTGCCGATGGACGTGCTGTTCGGCAAGCCGCCGAAGATGCATCGTGATACCAGCCACCCGCCGGCGCCGCGCTGGCCGGCGTTGAAGACCAGCGGCCTGGACCTGCATGAAGCCGGCCTGCGGGTACTGGCGCACCCGACGGTGGCCGCGAAGAATTTCCTGGTCACCATCGGCGATCGCAGTGTCGGTGGCCTGACCGCGCGCGAGCAGATGATCGGGCCGTGGCAGGTACCGGTATCGGACGTGGCGATCACCTTGACCGGCTTCGATGGCGTGGTCGGCGAGGCGATGTCACTGGGCGAACGCACCCCGTTGGCCCTGCTGGACGCCGCCGCATCGGCCCGCATGGCTGTCGGCGAGGCGATCACCAACCTGTGTGCCGCCCCGGTGGATGCGCTGGATGAGGTGAAGCTGTCGGCGAACTGGATGGCCGCGGCCGGCCATGAGGGCGAAGACGCGCTGCTGTACGACGCGGTCAAGGCGGTGGGCATGCAGCTGTGCCCGCAGCTGGACATCAGCATTCCGGTCGGCAAGGATTCGCTGTCGATGCAGGCGCAATGGCATGACGCAGGCGAGGCGCACAAGAGTGTGTCGCCGGTGTCGCTGGTGATCACCGCCTTCGCCCCGGTGCTGGACGTGCGCCAGCAGCTGACCCCGCTGCTGCAGCGGGACCTGGACAGCGAGCTGTGGCTGATCGGCCTGGGTGCCGGCAAGCAGCGCATGGGCGGTTCGATCCTGGCCCAGGTGCACGCCGACCACGGTGGCCTGCCGGCCTTCGGTGGCACCGCGCCGGACCTGGATGATCCGCAGCGGCTGCGCGCATTCTTCGAACTGATCCGCGATGCGCGCCGTGATGGCCTGCTGATGGCCTACCACGACCGCAGCGACGGCGGCGCGTTTGCCGCACTGTGCGAGATGGCGTTTGCCTCGCGGATGGGCCTGGACATCCTGCTCGATGCCTGGGGCGATGATCCGTTCCGCAGCCTGTTCAACGAAGAGCTGGGCGCGGTGGTGCAGGTCGCGCGCGAAGACCGGGCGGCGTTCGCCGACCTGGTGGAACGCCACGCCCTGACCGAGTGCGCGCAGCGCATCGCGCGGCCGACCACCGCACCGGTGGTGCGTGTATCGCTGCACGGCGAAAACGTGGTCGAGTGGCGCTGGGAAGCGCTGTTCGATGCCTGGTGGTCGGTCACCCATGCCATGCAGAAACTGCGTGACAACCCTGAGACCGCCGACCAGGAGCGCGAGGTGGCACGTGCGTTCAATGCGCCGGGCCTGAAGCCGAAGCTGGGCTTCGACCTGGATGAGGACATCGGTGCGCCGTTCATCAACACCGGCATCCGGCCGAAGGTCGCGATCCTCCGCGAGCAGGGCGTCAACGGCCAGATTGAAATGGCGAACGCCTTTGAACGTGCCGGCTTCAGTGCGTTCGATGTGCACATGAGCGACCTGATCGAAGGCCGCGTGGACCTGCGCGATTTCACTGGGCTGGCCGCCTGCGGTGGCTTCAGCTACGGCGACGTGCTCGGTGCCGGGCGTGGCTGGGCAACCTCGATCCTGGAGCGCAACGCGCTGCGTGATGCCTTCGCGGCGTTCTTCGCGCGCGAAGACAGCTTCTCGCTCGGCGTCTGCAACGGTTGCCAGATGATCAGCCAGCTCAAGTCGATCATCCCGGGTGCCGAGCACTGGCCGCAGTTCCGCCGCAATGCCAGCGAGCAGTTCGAAGCCCGCACCGCGCTGCTGGAAGTGGTGGAATCACCTTCGATCCTGCTGCGCGGGATGGCCGGTTCGCGGCTGCCGGTGGCGGTGGCGCACGGGGAAGGCCGCGCGGTGTTCGACACCGCCGTGGACCAGGCCGCGGCACGGGTGTCACTGCGCTATATCGACGGCGACGGCAACGTGGCCGGCCAGTATCCGCTGAACCCGAACGGGTCCCCTGAGGGCATCACCGGCCTGACCAGTACCGATGGCCGGGTCACGATCATGATGCCGCATCCGGAACGCACGCCACGTGCGCTCAACCTGAGCTGGGCACCTGCTGAATGGCAGGGCGACTCGCCCTGGCTGCGGATGTTCCGCAACGCCCGCGCATGGTGCGGCTGAACACCGTTCAGTGATGCAGAGCGCCAATTCGCAGGCGTACTGAGAACCCGCCGGGCAACCGGCGGGTTTTTTCTTGCAGCGCGCCCAATGGACGACGTTGGGCGCCGATGGGTGACTGAACAGGCAGCCTTGCGCCCCATGGAAGCAGGCCGCCTTCTTCACATGAATGCACTGAACCGAGAAGGCAGTCACGTCATTTCTTTTTTCTTCGTCAAGCTATTGACGTTGAGAAAGGTTCACGTTAAACCTTTAGCTCGTTCTGGAAACATTCAGTCAGCCACACCCGCAGGACCGCACGCACCGCTTCACGTTGCACTGCGCGCCGTTCGGCAACTGCAGTAAATCACGCGAACAAACGCCCTCAGGGGACGTTGGGCCATCGGGCCCGGCGGTGGCGTTGCTTTGCCCGAAAACCAGCCCAACCAGGAGTCGTACGCAGATGAATCGGATTTATCGCAAGGTCTGGAACAAAGCACTCGGACAGCTGGTCGTGGCCTCGGAACTGGCCTCTTCCGACCAGCCCGGCAACGTCATCGACAAACGCCGCCGAGGCAGTGGTCCGATCCTGGTGGGCGCCTCGTTGGCGATGGCCTTGGGATGGGGAGCGGCCATGCCCTCGGCCTTGGCCCAGTCCGTTGCAGTCGGTGGCACCGAAGAGTGCACCCTGGCGGACGGCTCGCTGGCGCAATGCGCGGTGACCGGCAACGCAGTGGTTTCCGGTGCGACCGCGGTTGCCGTGGGTGACAGCAGCACCGCCACCGGCCTGTACGCCGTGGCCATCGGCGCCGACGCCATCGCCGGCAAATCGCTTGCGTCCGCCTTCGGTGGCGGCGCGCAGGCCACCGCGACCGGCAGCACCGCACTCGGTGCAGGCAGCGTGGCATCGGCCAGCAACAGCGTGGCGCTGGGCGCGGATTCCATCGCCACCCGCGCCGACAGCGTGTCGGTCGGCAGCGCCGGCAGCGAACGCCAGATCACCAACGTGAAGGCCGGCACGGCCGACACCGATGCGGTCAACGTGGCCCAGCTGGACGAAGTGGCTGCCGTCGCCGACACCACGGCGAAGTATTTCCAGGCCACCGGCAGCGACGACAGCGATGCCGGCGCCTTCGCCGCCGGTGCCAATGCCACCGCCATCGGTGAAGCGTCCAATGCGCTGGCCGATGGCAGCACGGCCCTCGGCAGCGGTGCTGCCGCCGTGGCCAGCAATGCGACGGCGGTCGGTTTCAACGCGCTGGCCAGCGGCCAGAACAGCGCCGCCTTCGGCAACAACGCCCAGGCCAACGGCCCGGGCAGCGTGGCGGTCGGTGGTGCGGCAGTGGACGCCGATGGCAACCCGCTGATCACCAACGGCGGCGTGCCGGTGGATACCGGCGCCACCAGCGCCGGCGTGGGCGCCACTGCGGTCGGGGCCAGCGCCGAGGCAAGCGGTTTTGCGTCGTCTTCGTACGGCCTGGGTGCCTACGCCGGCGGCGCGCAGTCCTCCGCTTTCGGTGCGGTGTCCAATGCGATCGGCGATTACTCCACCGCCATCGGCACCGAATCGGTCGCCACCGGCACCAGCAGCGTGGCCATCGGCGGACCGGCGGACCTGATCCCGGGCCTGGGCTACTTCGTGCAGACCCAGGCCAGCGGCGAATCGGCCACGGCCGTGGGCGCCGGTGCCATCGCCAGCGGTGACCTCAGCCTGGCCAGCGGCACGCTGAGCGAAGCATCCGGCGAGCAGGCCACTGCTGTTGGTTACTTCGCCTACGCCCCCGGCGACCGCGCCAGCGCGCTCGGCGCGCAGAGCTGGGCCAGCGGCGAAGACAGCACAGCGGTCGGCTTCTACAGCACGGCACGGGGGGCCAACAGCGTGGCGCTGGGCGCCAACTCCGAGGCAGTGCGCGCCAATTCGGTCGCGGTCGGCAGCGTCGGCAACGAGCGCCAGATCACCGATGTAGCGGCCGGTACCGAGGCCACCGATGCGGTGAATCTCGAACAGTTGGACGCAGTGGCTGCAGTAGCCGACACCACCGCCAAGTACTTCCAGGCCACCGGCAGCGAAGACAGCGACGCCGGCGCGTTCGCGGCCGGCGCCAACGCCACCGCCATCGGCGAGGCGTCCAATGCGCTGGCCGACGGCAGCACCGCGCTCGGCAGCGGCGCGACCGCCGTCGCCAGCAATGCGACGGCAGTCGGCTTCAACGCGCTGGCCAGCGGCCAGAACAGTGCCGCCTTCGGCAACAACGCCCAGGCCAACGGCCCGGGCAGCGTGGCCGTTGGCGGTGCGGCAGTGGACGCCAATGGCGACCCGCTGATCACCAACGGCGGGGTGCCGGTGGATACCGGCGCGACCAGTGCCGGCGTGGGCGGCACCGCCGTTGGTGCCAGCGCCGAAGCCAGCGGCTTCGCTGCCTCCTCGTACGGTGTGGGGGCCTATGCCAGCGGCGCGCAGGCATCCGCGTTCGGTGCGGTGTCCAACGCCACCGGTGATTTCTCCACCGCCATGGGTACCGGCAGCGCAGCCACGGGCAACAGCTCGGTTGCCGTGGGCGCCGATTCGGCGGCCAGTGGCGGCTACAGCACCGCAACCGGCCAGGCCAGCATCGCCAGTGGCACCAACAGCGTGGCCGTCGGTGGGGCGCTGTTCGGCCTGCTCGCCACCGAAGCCTCCGGCAATTTCTCCACCGCCGTCGGTGGCGGTGCCTGGTCACCGGGTGCCAACAGCACCGCGCTCGGCAATGCGGCCGAGTCACGCGGTGACAACAGCGTGGCGCTGGGTGCCGACTCCATCGCCACCCGCGCGGACAGCGTGTCGGTCGGCAACACCGACCTGCAGCGGCAGATCACCAACGTGGCCGCCGGTACCGAGGGCACCGACGCGGTCAACCTGGACCAGCTCAATGCGGTCGCCGCAGGTGCGGAGAACACCAGCAAGTACTTCCAGGCACAGCCGGAAACCGGCACCGACATCGGTGCATGGGCCGAAGGTGAAGGGGCGTTGGCGGCTGGTTCGGCCAGCAACGCCATCGGTGACGGCGCCGTCGCACAGGGCGCAGGTGCTGCTGCCGTCGGCAACGACAGCGTAGCGGTCGGCCGCAACACCAGCGCTGGCGGCGAAGGTGCGGTGGCCATCGGTGGCCTCGGCCAGGCGTATGACGAATACAACTCGCCGATCTTCAGCGACGACGGAACCGCGGTGCTGACCGGCACCAGCGCCAGCGCGGGTTCCACTGCGGTGGGCAACGCGGCGCAGGCTACCGGCCTGGTCAGCAATGCCTTCGGCTCCGGTGCACAGGCCACCGGCGACAACAGCTTCGCCGGCGGCAACAAAGCGCGCGCAACCGGCGGCTACAGCGTGGCGATCGGTGACAGCGCGTGGGCCAGCAGCGATGAAAGCACGGCCGTAGGTGGCTACAGCTTCGCCACCGCGGCAGGTGCAACGGCGTTCGGTTCCAGCGCATGGGCGACGGCGACCAATGCCTCCGCGTTTGGTCCGGCGGCTTGGGCCAGCGGCAGCGGGTCGACCTCCATCGGTTACAACAGCTGGGCCGATGGGGCCAGCTCCACGGCGGTCGGCCGCGGTGCATTCGGCTACGGTGACTACAGCGTCGCCCTGGGTTACCAGGCGCTCGGCAACACCATCAACAGCATCTCCATCGGCACCAATTCCGAAGCGCTGGGCGAGAGTGCCATCGCGGTCGGTGCGGGCAGCAGCGCCGCCGGTGACAACAGCGTGGCGCTGGGTGCAGGTTCGATCGCTGGTCGCGAACGCAGTGTCTCGGTCGGCAGTGCCGGCAGCGAGCGCCAGGTCACCAACGTGGCAGCGGGTACCCAGGGCACCGACGCGGTGAACCTGGACCAGCTGGAAGCCGTGGCGGCAGCAGGCGAAACCACCAGCAGGTATTTCCAGGCCAGCGGCAGCGCAGACAGCGATGCGGGTGCTTTCGTCGAAGGCGAAAACGCCTTGGCCGCGGGCGAGGCCAGCAATGCCATCGGCGATGGCGCCGTTGCACTCGGCAGCGGCGCGACCGCGATCGGCAGCAATGCCGCCGCGGTGGGTTTCAATGCCTTGGCCTCGGGTGAAAATGCCAGCGCCAGCGGCTTCAACGCACAGGCCACGGCGGCCAACGCCATCGCCAGCGGCGCCAACGCCGTGGCATCCGGCGAGTACGCCACGGCCAATGGCGCAGAGAGCCTGGCGTCGGGTGAAATGAGCGCCGCTTTCGGCGCTGGCAGCATGGCAACCGGCGCCGGCAGCACCGCCAGCGGCGTACTGGCTGAAGCCAGCGGCGAAGAAGCCGTCGCCGTAGGTTACTTCAGCACCGCCGATGGCAGCGGTGCCACCGCAGCGGGTTCCGAAGCGGTCGCCATCGGCACGACCGCCGCCAGCTTCGGCTTCGCCGCTGAAGCGACCGCCGGCTACAGCACGGCGGTGGGCGGTTACGCGCAGGCGTCGGCGTTCAACGCCACGGCGCTGGGCAGCTTCGCCGATGCATCGGG
The DNA here is from genome assembly GCF_044901215.1 of Stenotrophomonas sp. NPDC078853. Classification (NCBI taxonomy): domain Bacteria; kingdom Pseudomonadati; phylum Pseudomonadota; class Gammaproteobacteria; order Lysobacterales; family Lysobacteraceae; genus Stenotrophomonas; species Stenotrophomonas sp. NPDC078853. The sequence goes on from NZ_JBJDOQ010000010.1 coordinate 80,135, forward strand.
CGCGAACTCGTTGGCGCTCGGCGGGGACTCGGTGGCCAGCGGTGCGTACAGCACGGCGGCCGGCCAGGCCAGCATCGCCAGTGGCACCAACAGCGTGGCCGTCGGTGGCGCGCTCGGTGGGCTGTACGCCACCGAAGCATCGGGCAACTACTCCACCGCAGTCGGTGGTGGCGCGTGGTCGTCCGGGGTCAACAGCACCGCGATCGGCAATGCGGCGATATCCGCAGGGCTCAACAGCGTCGCGCTGGGTGCAGACTCCATCGCCGACCGCGACAACAGCGTGTCGGTCGGTGGCGGTGGCGCCACCCGCCAGATCACCAACGTGGCCGCCGGCAGCGAGGCCACCGATGCGGTGAACCTGGCCCAGCTGGAAGCCGTCGCCGCGGCCGGTGCAACGGCCAGCAAGTACTTCGCCGCCAGCGGCAGCGAAGACAGTGACGCCGGTGCGCTGGTGGACGGCGAGAATGCGCTGGCCGCAGGCGAAGCCAGCAATGCGCTGGGGGACGGTGCGATCGCGCTGGGCAGTGGCGCGACCTCGGTGGGTGCCAATGCCTCGGCAGTCGGCTTCAATGCCCTGGCGGCAGCAGCGAATGCCACCGCCAGCGGTGCCAACGCGGCCGCATCGGCCGAGTACGCTACCGCCAACGGTGCAGAGAGCGTGGCATCGGCTGAAACCAGCTCGGCGTTCGGTGCCGCCAGCGTGGCCAGTGGCACTGGCAGCACCGCTGCTGGCGCCTTGTCCGAAGCATCGGGCGTGGAGTCGGTGGCAGTGGGCTACTTCAGCAGCGCCGCCGGCGATGCGGCGACCGCCGTCGGTGCGGAGAGCAGCGCCAACGGCAGCGTGGCCGCCAGCCTCGGCTTCCGTGCCGACGCCAGCGGCGACTTCAGCACGGCAGTCGGCGGCCTCTCGCAGGCCAGCGCCTTCAACGCCACCGCGGTCGGCAACTCGGCCGTGGCCTCCGGTTCCGGCTCGCTCGCCCTTGGCGGTGACGCGCTCGCCAGCGGCGCACGCAGCGTCGCACTCGGTGCCGGTTCGCAGGCGCTGGAAGCAAACGTGGTGTCGGTCGGCGGCGGCAACGGAGCCAGTGCACCGGCGACCCGTCGCATCGTCAACGTGGCCGATGGTCGCCTGACCGCCGACAGCAGCGATGCGGTGACCGGTTCGCAGCTGAGCACCACCAACCAGCGCGTGGGTGCGGTGGAAACCAAGGTCAGCGATATCGACAACCGCATCGGCGGGCTGCAGACCACCCAGGCAAACACCCTGGCCTACGATGACTCCGAGCACGGCAAGCTGACCTTCGGCGGGGCCCAGGGCACGGTGGTGGACAACATCGCCGCCGGCAGCATCAGCGGCGACAGCCGCCAGGCGGTCAACGGTGGCCAGCTGTTCCAGTCGCTGGCCAATGCGGCCAGCATGCTGGGCGGTGGCGCCAGCGTCGGCCTGCAGGGCGTGTTCGTCGCGCCGAACTACATCATCCAGGGCAGCACCTACAACAACGTCGGCGACGCCTTGACCGCGCTGGACAGCCGGGTTTCCAACCTGGGCCAGAGCCTGGCTTCGGGTGCGCCGGTCAGCACCGCACCGTCGCCGGCCGCCGGTGGCAGCGGCCCGTCCACGGCCGCCGGCGGCACATTGCCGGTCGCCACCCCGAGCGCGGACGTCAGTGCGCAGGCGGTGGTGGGCCAGGGCGCGCTCGCCAGTGGTGCAGGCGCCACGGCGATCGGCCTGGGGGCAACGGCCTCGGCGGACAATTCGGTGGCACTGGGCCAGGGCTCGGTCGCAGACCGCGCCAACTCGGTGTCGGTCGGCAGCGTTGGCAACGAACGCCAGGTGACCAACGTCGCCGCCGGTACCCAGGCCACCGACGCGGTCAACAAGGGCCAGCTGGACAGTGGCGTGGCCTCGGCCAACAGCTACACCGATTCGCGCGTCAAGTCGGTCGCCGACAGCTTCGACGTGTTCAAGGGCGATGTCGACGGCAAGCTGCGCAACATGGACCGCCGCATCGACCAGCAGGGCGCGATGAGCGCGGCGATGCTCAACATGGCCACCAGTGCGGCCGGTGTGCGCACCCAGAACCGGGTCGGCGTCGGCGTCGGCTTCCAGGGCGGCGAATCGGCGTTGTCACTGGGCTACCAGCGTGCGGTCAGCGACCGCGCAACGGTGACCTTCGGCGGCGCGTTCAGCAGTGATGACAGCTCGGTAGGCGTCGGTGCCGGCTTCGGCTGGTAACGCCTGGCCGAGCGCAGAAACAACGCGGCGACCGTCCGGTCGCCGCTGGCCAGTGAAGCCTGAGGGGGCGGGTCACGGCAACCCTGGCGAGGCCAGCCAGGGGTAGTTGCAGGGAGTAAGGCCGCAGGTTTGGTTCCACCATCGACCCAGAAGAGGATTTCGACGTGATCAACAAGCAGAACCTTCGCATCAACGTACTCGCCGCCGCCGTACTGTCGCTGACCGCAGGCGCGGGCATGGCCCAGGCCGCCGACCTGAAGGTCAGTGCGCCGCAGCAGGTCCCCACCGCGCAGCAGCAGGCGGCGAACGGCATCATCGTCAAGTACAAGGCCGGCAGCAGCGCGGCGAGCAGCAGCGCAGCCAAGGTGGCGGTCGTCAATGGTGCGCTGTCGCGTGCCACGTTGTCCGGCAACCGCGGGACCGCCAGCGCACGCGCTGCCGCGTTCAGTCCGCAGCTCGCCCGCCGGCTCGGCGTGGGAGCCGACCTGATCCGCCTGAAATCCCGCCTGGCCGGTGCCGACCTGGACAAGGTGCTGGCGGAACTGCGCGCCGACCCGGCCGTACAGTACGCCGTGCCGGACGCACGCATGTATGCCATCGACGCCGGCACGCCGGCGCGCGCGCGCGCCGTCGTACAGGCTGACGCAACGCCGGCCCTGGTGCCGAACGATCCGTACTACGCGCAGTACCAGTGGCATCTGAACAGCGCCACCGGTGGCATCAATGCACCGGCTGCGTGGGATGTGGGGGCCGGCGAAGGCGTGGTGGTGGCGGTGCTGGACACCGGCATCCTGCCGCAGCACCCGGACTTTGCCAGCGGCGCGCTGCTGCCCGGCTACGATTTCATCAGTGATGCGGAAACGTCGCGTCGTGCGACCGACGAGCGCGTCCCCGGTGCGCTGGACATGGGCGACTGGGTCGAGAACGACAATGAATGCTACGACGGCTCGCTGGCCGAAGACAGCTCGTGGCACGGCACGCACGTGGCAGGCACCATCGCCGAGGCGACCAACAACGCGCTCGGCATGGCCGGCGTGGCGCACAAGGCCAGCGTGCTGCCGGTGCGCGTGCTGGGCAAGTGCGGTGGCTACCTGTCCGACATCGCCGATGCGATCACCTGGGCATCAGGCGGCACCGTCGCTGGCGTTGCGGCCAATACGACCCCGGCCGACATCATCAACATGAGCCTGGGTGGCGGCTCGGCCTGTGATCCGCTGTACCAGGATGCGATCAATGGCGCAGTATCGCGCGGTACCCTCGTGGTGGTCGCGGCCGGCAATTCGGCTTCCAATGCGGCCAACTTCCGCCCGGCCAGCTGCAGCAACGTGATCGCGGTCGGTGCGAGCCGCATCACCGGCGGCATCGCCTCCTATTCCAACTTCGGTACGGTCGTCGACCTGTCCGGACCGGGCGGCGGTGGCGGTGTCGATGGCAACCCGGGCGGCTACGTGTGGCAGGCCGGTTACAACGGCACCACCACCCCGACCTCCGGTGCCTACAGCTACATGGGCATGGCCGGCACCTCGATGGCTTCGCCGCATGTGGCCGGCGTGGCTGCCCTTGTGCAGGGCGCGCTGGCCGCTGCGGATCGCGATCCGCTGACCCCGGCAGAGATGGAGACGCTGCTCAAGCAGACCGCGCGTGCGTTCCCGGTCACCATCCCGGCCGGTACGCCGATCGGTACCGGCATCGTCGATGCAAAGGCGGCCCTGGATGAAGCATTGAAGGAGCCGTGCACCGAAAACTGCGCACCGCCTGCCACTCCGCTGACCAACAAGGTCGCCGTGGCCGGCATCGCCGGCGCCAGCGGCAGCGAGAAGCTGTACAGCTTCGTCGCCACGGCCGGCAAGCCGGTCAGCTTCGTCACCTACGGCGGCACCGGCAATGTGTCGCTGCACGTGGGCGCGGACACCGGCACCTCGACCGTGGTGTACACCGCCAAGTCGACACGTGCAGGCAATGCCGAAACCGTGCGCATCACTGCGCCGGTGGCTGGCACCTACTACGTGAAGCTGGCCGGTGACGCGGCGTTCTCCGGTGTTTCGCTGCTCGCCACGCAGTAAGTCATCTCGTTGACCTGGACGGCCCGCCAGCTTGCTGGCGGGCCTTTTTATTTGACGCAATCGAGATTTTCCCGCGCTGAACGGCTGTGACCGATGGCGAACTGCTAAAGTCTGGACGATTGCAGGCGAGGCACTTTGTGAACGCAGTAGCCGACCAGGTCAACGTGGACACCATCGAAACGTCGCTGATCGACGCGCTGCTCCTGCGCGGACGGTTGAAGGATGCCGATCTGGTCCGCGCCCGCACCCTGCATGCCGAATCCGGTGGCAGCCTGCTGTCGCTGCTGGTCCGCCTGGGTCTGGTGTCCGAACGCGACCAGGCGCAGGTCAGTGCCGAGGTGCTCGGGGTGCCGTTGCTCGAGGCACGGCAGATGCCGGAAACACCCCCGTCTTCGCTGGTCGACGCCTTGCCGGTGACGCTGCGCTTCCTCAAACAGTTCCACGTCTGTCCGGTTTCGCTGGATGAACAGGGCCTGCTGCTGTGGCAGGCCGACGTGCATGATCCGTATCCCTGCCAGGCCATCAGCCTGGCCATGGGCGTGGACGTGCACCCGCGGGTGGGCCAGCGTTCGGAGATCGACGACCAGATCGAGCGCTGGTTCGGCCAGGGCCGCAGCGCCATGGGCGCGATCGTTGAAACCGCAGATGGCGAAGGGGCGGCGGTGGATGACATCGAACACCTGCGTGACCTCGCCTCCGAAGCACCGGTGATCCGGCTGGTGAACCTGGTCATCCAGCGTGCGGTGGAACTGCGCGCCTCGGACATCCACGTCGAACCCTTCGAAACGCGCCTGAAGGTGCGCTACCGCGTCGACGGCGTGCTGATCGACGGGGAAAGCCCGCCGTCCAACCTCACCGCTGCGGTGATCAGCCGCATCAAGATCATGGCGCGTCTGAACATCGCAGAACGTCGCCTGCCGCAGGATGGCCGCATCATGCTGCGCGTGCAGGGCAAGGAGCTGGACCTGCGCGTCAGCACCGTGCCGACCGCGCATGGCGAAAGCGTGGTGATGCGCCTGCTGGACCGCGAGACCGTGGTGTTCGACTTCCATCGCCTCGGCTTCACCGATGAATTCCTGCCGGCATTCCGCAAGGTGCTCGAGCAGCCGCACGGCATCCTGCTGGTCACCGGGCCGACCGGTTCGGGCAAGACCACCACGCTGTATACGGCGTTGAGCCAGCTCAATACCGCCGACGTCAAGATCATCACCGTCGAAGATCCGGTCGAGTACCAGATCGAAGGCATCAACCAGATCCAGGCCAAGCCGCAGATCGGGCTGGACTTCGCCAATGCGCTGCGCAGCATCGTGCGCCAGGATCCTGACATCATCATGATCGGCGAAATGCGCGACCTGGAAACCGCGCGCATCGCGATCCAGTCCGCGCTCACCGGCCACCTCGTGCTGTCCACGCTGCACACCAACAACGCGGCCGGTGGCATCACCCGCCTGCTGGACATGGGCGTGGAGGACTACCTGCTGACCTCCACCATCAACGGCATCCTGGCCCAGCGCCTGGTGCGCCGGCTGGAGCCCACCCATGCCGAACGGTATCCCGCCTCGCCGGAGGAAATCGAACGCTTCGACCTGCGTCGGCTGCAGCCGGAAGGCACCATCCATCTCTACCGTCCGCGGCCATCGGCGCTGGCGCCCACCGGGTACCTGGGGCGCACCACGATCGTCGAATTCCTGGTCATGAACGATGAACTGCGGCGCGCGGTGATGCGTCGCGATGGCATGGGTGAAATCGAACGCATCGCCCGCAGTGGCGGCATGCGCACCATGTACGAAGATGGCCTGCTGAAGGCGCTGGCCGGCCAGACCACGCTGGAAGAAGTCCTGCGCACCACCGAGGAAAGCTGAGCATGCCGGTGTTCCGATACAAGGCACTGGATGCGCAGGGCGAAGTAGTGGATGGCCAGATGGAAGCGGCCAGCCAGGCCGAACTGGTGGTCCGGCTGCAGGAGCAGGGCCACCTGCCGATGGAAACCCGCCTGGCCAGCGAAGGCGGCCTGGAGGCGGGGCGCCTGCGCGGCCTGTTCAAGCAGCGTCCGTTCCAGGGCGCCGCGCTGCTGCAGTTCACCCAGCAGTTGTCCACGCTGCTCGGTGCCGGCCAACCGCTGGACCGCGCCCTGACCATCCTGCTGAGCCTGCCCGAAGACGAACGCTCGCGGCGCGTGGTCAGCGAGATCCGCGACACCGTGCGCGGCGGCGCTTCGCTGTCCAGTGCGCTGGAACGCCAGCACGGACTGTTCTCGCGCCTGTACATCAACATGGTGCGCGCAGGCGAAGCCGGTGGCAGCCTGCACGACACGCTGCAGCGGCTGGCTGATTACCTGGAACGCAGCCGCGCGCTGCAGGGCAGGGTGGTCAATGCGCTGATCTACCCGGCGATCCTGCTGGTGGTGGTCGGCGGGGCGCTGCTGTTCCTGCTCGGCTACGTGGTGCCGCAGTTCGCGCAGATGTACGAGAGCCTGGATGTCACCCTGCCGTGGTTCACCCAGCTGGTGCTGCAGATGGGCCTGCTGGTGCGTGATGGCTGGATCTTCTTCATCGTGGTGCCGGCGCTGCTGGCCTGGCTGGGGGAACGCAAGGCGCGGCAGCCGGCGTTCCGGCTGGCGCTGGATGGCTGGCTGCTGCAGCGCAAGGGTATCGGTGGCCTGCTCGGCAAACTGGAGACCGCGCGGCTGGCCCGCACCCTGGGCACCCTGCTGCGCAATGGCGTGCCATTGCTGGCGGCGCTGGGCATCGCGCGCAACGTGCTGGGCAACCGCGCGCTGGCCGCCGACATCGACCTGGCCGCCGATGAAGTCAAGAACGGCAACGGCCTTTCCGCCGCATTGGCACGTGGCAAGCGCTTCCCCCGCCTGGCGCTTCAGATGATCCAGGTCGGCGAGGAATCCGGTGCACTGGATACCATGCTGCTGAAGACCGCCGACACCTTCGAGCAGGAAACCGCACGCAGCATCGACCGCATGTTGTCGGCGATGGTGCCGGCGATCACTCTGGTGCTGGCCTCGGTGGTGGGGCTGGTGATCATCGCCGTGCTGGTACCGATGTACGACCTGACCAATGCCATTGGCTGACCCTGTTTTCCCCGTGGAAAGGAACCCCTGACGATGCGACACCGTCCCCTGAAAGCTTTTACCTCCGCTCGCCGCCAGTCCGGCATGAGCCTGCTGGAGATCATCATCGTCATCGTGCTGATCGGCGCGGTGCTCACCCTGGTGGCCAGCCGCGTGCTGGGTGGTGCCGACCGCGGCAAGGCGAACCTGGCCAAGGCCCAGGTGCAGACCGTTGCCAGCAAGATCGACAACTACCGCCTGGACACCAATCGCCTGCCTGGCAAACTGGATGAACTGGTCACCGCGCCCAGTGGCGTGAACGGATGGATGGGCCCCTACGCGAAAGCATCGGACCTGGACGATCCATGGGGCCGGCCGCTGGATTACCGTGCCCCCGGCGAGAGCCAGGACTATGACCTGATCAGCCTGGGCAAGGATGGCAAGCCGGGTGGCACCAGTTTCGATGCGGACATCCGCTACGAACAGTGATGCAGCCAAGGGCCCGCACATGCCGGGGCTGAGCCGCCTGCGCCTGCAGCCGATGCCCGCGCGCCACCCGCGCGTGGGCGGCATGTCGCTGCTGGAAATGCTGCTGGTCATTGCGCTGATCGCACTGGTCGGGCTGGTCACCGGCGGCATGTTCGCGCGTGGCATGTCCGGCGCCCAGCTGCGCAATGCCGGCAAGGAGCTGGCCAGCCAGCTGCGCCTGACCCGCGCCGAAGCCATCGCGCGTGGTTCCGTGCAGCGCTTCGTCATCGAGCCGCGTGCGCGCCGCTGGGAAGGAGCGGGCGGACGCAGCGGCAGCCTGCCCGAATCTCTGCAGGTGAGCTTCGAGGGGGCCGCGCAGCTTCAGCCGGGCGCGGGGCGTGGCGCGATCGAGTTCCATCCCGATGGCGGCTCCAGTGGTGGCCGTATCGTGCTGAAGCGAGGAGACGCCCGGTGGCGCATCGACGTGGGATGGCTGACCGGCGAAGTACGCTCCGCTCCGGATGCGGCCCCGTGACACGCGCCCGGTATGCAATGCGGGTACGTCGCCGCGCGGGCGGTTTCACCCTGCTCGAAGTACTGGTGGCGTTCGCGCTGCTTGCCATCGCGTTGACCCTGCTGTTGGGCACCCTGTCCGGCGCCGCGCGACAGGTCGGGCAGGCCGATGTGCGCACCCGCGCGGTGCTGCACGCACAGTCCCTGCTGACCAGCGTGGGCATCGAGTCGCCGCTTCGCGAAGGCCAGCAGCAGGGTCGCTGGGAGCAGGGCCGCTACCAATGGCAATTGCAGGTACGTCCCTACGTGGAAGCCCGTGATACGCCCGTGCCGCCCGCACAGGCGCAGGCATCGGCCGGCCCGCGCCTGGTGGAGCTTGAACTGCAGGTGCGCTGGACCCAGCCGCGCGCCGGTGAACTGCGCTGGCGCACGCTGCGCCTGTTGCCGCCGATGCTGGAGGCAAGCCCATGAATCATCGCCCGTCGGGCTTCACCCTGATCGAAGTATTGCTGGCCACCGCGCTGTTGGCTGCCGGGCTCGCCTTGGCCTTCGTCACCGTGCGTTCGGCAATGACCATCAGCCAGCGTGGCGAGGCGGTGGCCGCCGACAACGAGCGCATGCGTGCGGTGCAAAGTCTGTTGCGACGGCAGTTGAGCCAGGCGCTGCGCAGTCGCATCGAGCCAGCCGATCCTGCGCGGGAACCGCTCTATTTCATTGGTGAAGCACAGCGCCTGCGCTTTGTTTCCGAGGTCCCGGGCTACCTCGGGCGCGGTGGATCCTACGTGCATGACCTGCAGGTGGTGCGCAGCGGGCAGGGCGTTCGGCTGCAGCTGGGGCTGGTGATGGTGCAGGACGGCGTGCAGATCCAGGAGCGTCCCGCGCGCGCGCCGGAGCCGCTGGCCGATGGCCTGCGCCAGGTAACGCTGCGCTACCGCGGCCGCGACGAAACCAGTGGCGGATTGAGCGACTGGGTGGACACGTGGCCGGATACGCGCCGTCCGCCGTTGCTGGTTTCCGTGCAGGTGCAGCCGCTGCGCGGACCGGCATGGCCGGAGCTGCGCGTGGCGCTGGAAAACGGCGGCCAGGAGCAGGCGCGATGACCGCCGTGCCAGCCCGTCGCCAGCGCGGTGCGGCACTGGTACTGGTGCTGTGGCTGATTGCCTTGCTGACCGCGCTGGTCGGCGCTTTCGCCTTGTCGGCGCGTATCGAGCAACTGCAGCAGCGGGTGCAGGACGACACCGGTCGTGCGCAGGAAATCGGCCGTGCGGGGGTGGCGTATGCCATGTCCCGGCTGCGCGCCGATTCCGCGCGTCCCCCTTGGCAGCCCGATGGACGGCCGTATCGTTGGCAGTTCGACGGTGCCAAGGTGGATATCCGGATTGAAGACGAAGGCGGCAAGATCAACCTGAACCTGGCCGACGCCGCCTTGCTCGAGGGTTTCCTGCGCGCGCTGCAGGTCGACCCGCAGCAGGCAACGCAGCTGGCCGGTGCGATCATCGACTGGCGCGACGCCGATGACCTCAGTCCCGCAGGAGGCGGCGCCGAGCTGGGCGACTATGTCGCCGCCAGCCTGCCGTACGGCCCGCGCAACGCCCGCTTCGAGACCCTTGGCGAGCTGCAGCGGGTGCTGGGAATCAGCCCGGCGCTGTACCGCCAGATGCGCCCGATGTTGACCCTGCACAGCCGCCAGTCACGCCCGGACGGACGCTTCGCGCGCGGCCCGGTGTTGACCGCGCTGGGCCTGGATGCCGCCCTGGTGCTGGCCCAGCGGGAGCAGGAATGGAGCGGCGCCGACGATCCGTCGCGTCCCGCCTCTATTGCCACCGGCAGTGGCACCTATAGTATCGACTGTCGGGTCACGGACGACCGGGGTCGCATCGCCAGCAGCCGGGCCGTGGTGCGCAATGCCCAGAGCGTGGCGATGGGGCGGGCTTACACAGTGCTTGAATGGGAACAGGGAATGGCATCGCAATGACAGCGTGGCAGCAAGGATTCAGGCAGGTAACGGCGCAGGTAGCGCCGCGAGCCAGCCATTTCCTGCACTGGTGGCGGACTTCACTGCTGGCCTGGTTGCCGGCCCGCTGGCAGTGGGCACTTGGCTGGGCGCCAGCGCGGCTGCTGCTGCGGCAACAGGATGACCAGTTGCACCTGGAACGTGAGATCGGCACCCAGCGGCTGGCGGTGGCCACGCTGCCATGGCCGTGCCAGGCCGCCGCGCTGGCCACTGCACTGCCGCCGCGCCTGCAGCGTCTGCCGCGTTACTGGCTGTTGGATGGCGGCCAGGTGCTGCGCCGCACGCTGCGGGTTCCGGCTGCTGCAGCGGGTCGCCTGCTGGACGTGATGGGCTTCGAAATCGATCGGCAGACCCCATTCACCGCCGACCAGGTGAGCCACGACGTACGCCTGTTGGGTGATGCCGGCGCCGGCCAGCTGGATGTCGAGCTGGTGGTCCTGCCACGCGTGCGCCTTGAGCAGTGGCAGCAGGACGTGGGCAGCTGGGCCGATGCAGTCAGTGGCATCGACGTGATGGATCGCGCTGGTGAACCGTTGAAGGTGAACCTGCTGCCGCCTCCGTTGCGCCGACACATGCGCAATCCCCAGCTGCGGCTGGAGCTGCTGCTGGCGGTGGCCGCGCTGGTGATGTTGCTGCTGGCGGGCAGCCAATTGCTGCATAACCGCGAACAGGCCGCCGATACGCTGCGTGCGGAAGTCGAGCGCAGTGCGCGCAACGCACGTGGCGTGGCCGATGAACGCGCGCGCCTGCAGGCGCTGGTGGATGGGGCACGCTTCCTTGACGAGGAGCGCGACAAGCGACCGACGATGCTGGCGGTATGGAATGAACTGAGTCGGAAGCTGCCCGATGGCAGCTTCCTAGAGAAGATCGGCGTGGAGAACCAGCAACTGCAGTTGATCGGGCTGAGCCGCGAGGCCAACCAGCTGGTGCCGCTGCTGCAGCAGTCAGCGCTGTGGCAGCGGGTGAACCTGACCGGCGTGCTGCAGGCCGATGGAACCGCAGGCGGCCGTGACCGCTTCACCTTGACCGCCGAGCTGCGTGCTTCGGCCAACGCTGCCGCCGCCATGGCGAAGAAGGGAGCGGCCGATGCCGGTGCAAACGACGCCCCGTGACCGCTGGCTGGCGCTGGCGCTGCTGCTCGCCGTGCTGGCGCTGGCCTACCTGCTTCTGGTCCACCCCTTCTTTACCGTGCCGTGGCGCGCGATCGACCAGGAAATCGTCGCACTGCAGGAACGCCAGCACCGTGTGCAGGTACAGATCGACCAGCGACCGGAGGTGAGCGCGCGCCTGCAGCAGGTGCAGCAGGCGCTGCGTGAGCGTCCTGGCTTCCTGCCCGAAGCCACCGCCGAGGCCGCGGCGGCGGCATTGTCCTCGCGCGTCCAGGACGTGGTGCTGTCCGCCAGCCCGGGCAACCGCGGCTGCGTGGTCAGCAATCGCACGCCGATGCCGGACAACCGTACCGAGGCCAGCTATGTCCGGGTCGCCTTGCAGGTCAGGTTGCGCTGCGGCGTGGATGAAACGGCCAGCGTGCTGCACGCGCTGGAAACCGGGGCGCCACGCCTGTTCGTGGAAAACCTCAACATGCTTGCGCAGCGCTTCCAGCAGTCCACCGAGGAAGCCGGTACCGGCCTTGACGTGTCCTTCGAGCTGATCGGTTATCTGCAGCCGGGAATCGCCGATGCCGGCGCGGCCCCTGGCTCTGTGGGAGATGACGAAGCGGCAGCCGCGGCAACGGAGACGGCGCGCGCGCCGGCCACCGACGAGGTCGATGCCGCCGACAGCCCGCCTGCCGAAGTGGAGCAGACCGATGCAGAGTGAGCGCTTCAGCCTGCGCGGCGCGATCCTGCTGGGGCTTGCCCTGCTGGCGGCGGCGGCCTGGTTGGCCACGGTGCTCGGTGTGGGTACCCGCATCCGTGGCCAGGACAACAGCGAGGTGGCGGCGCCCCGCCTGCCAACGCTGCCTGATGCTGCGGCTGATCCGATGGCCGCACTGTCCAGTTTCAGCGCCATCACCGAGCGTCCGGTATTCGCCGAAGACCGCCGGCCGCATCCGTTCCGCCTGGGGGGGCAGCAGCAGGCTACGCCCGGTGGTGCATTGCGCTTGACCGGCGTACTGCTCAGCGGCAGCTTCGGCATGGCCACGCTGTCCGGCGACAACAACCGTTCGCTGCGCCTGCGCCTCAATGGCGAGGCGCTCGAAGGCTGGCAGCTGCTGGCGCTGGAGCCGCGCCGCGCGACCGTACTTGGCCCCGACGGTGCGCAGGTGCTGGAACTGGCGGTGTTCGATGGCCAGGGCGGGCAACCGCCTACCCAGCTACGCGATCCGCGAGCGCCCGCCGGCGCGGCACGGCCGGGCACCGTCGTGCCGTCCCCCGCCGCCGCTGCGGCACGCGCAGGGCAGGGGAGCCCGGCGGCGGTTCCTGCAGCTGCCGCGCCCACCCCTGCCGCCAATGAAGCGCCTGCCAACCAAGGGCCCAGCGAAGAGCAGATGCGCGCCATCCGCGAACGCATCCGTGCCCGCCGCGAGCAACTCCAGCAGCAGCAACAGCAACAGCAACGCCAGTCGACGCCGCCCCCCGGCGGCGCTGCCAACCCTTAGAGTGAAAGCATGAACCTGCGTTTCCCCAGCTGCTCTTTCGCCCTGGCCCTGCTGGTCGGATGCACGACGGTGCCCACGCCGGACGTGCAGCGCAAGGCGCGTTTCGACACCGGCATCAGCACCCCGACCGAGACCCTCGAGACGGAAGAGCAGGGCACGCCCAAGGCCGTGATCCGCCGCGGCACCGGCACGATGATCAACCGGAGTGCCGCAGCGGCGCGGTCACCTGCGCTGGCGCAGGCCAGCAACGGCGATGCCACGTTCAATTTCGAAGGCGAGTCGCTGCATGCGGTGGTCAAGGCCATCCTGGGCGATCTGCTGGGACAGAACTACGTCATCGCCCCTGGCGTGCAGGGCACGGTGACGCTGGCCACGCCCAAGCCGGTGTCCGGCGCGCAGGCGCTCAACCTGCTGGAGATGGTGCTGGGCTGGAACAACGCCCGCATGGTCTACAGCGGCGGCCGCTACAACATCGTCGCCGCCGACCAGGCGCTTGCCGGCACGGTGGCGCCGAGCACCGCGCCAGCGGCCAATGCGCGTGGATTCGAAGTGCGCGTGGTACCGCTGCAGTACATCTCCGCCACGGAGATGAAGAAAGTGCTGGAGCCCTACGCCCGGCCAAACGCGATCGTGAATGTTGACAGCGGACGCAACGTCATCACCCTGGGCGGCACGCGGCAGGAACTGGAAAATTACCTGCACACCGTGCAGATCTTCGACGTCGACTGGTTGTCCGGCATGTCGGTGGGCGTGTTCCCGATCAGTTCCGGAAAGGCCGAACAGGTCTCGGCCGATCTGGAAAAGATCTTCGGCAAGGACAGCGAGACCCCCAGTGCGGGGATGCTGCGCTTCCTGCCGCTGGAAAATGCCAATGCCGTGCTGGTGATCACCCCGCAGGTGCGCTACCTGGACCAGATCCAGCAGTGGCTGGATCGCATCGATACCGCCGGTGGTGCGCCGCGGCTGTTCTCCTACGAACTGCGTTACGTCAAGGCGCGCGATCTTGCCGAACGGCTGGCAGAGGCCTTCGGCAGCAGCGGCAGCAGTCGTGGAGGCGACAGCGGCGCCTCGCTGGCACCGGGTGGCACCAGCTCGCGGATCGACGGGGGCGACAGCCGCGCGCAGGACGCCGGACTGGACAGCAATGCGCTGGGTACCTCCGGCAGCGGCGCCGGCCAGGGTGGTGCTTCGATGAACCTGCCGCAGCGCCAGTCAGGCAACGCCAGCGTCACCCTGGAGATCGCCGGTGACACGGTCGGCGTGTCCGCCGTGGAAGAAACCAACACCCTGCTGGTGCGCTCCACGCCGCAGGCCTGGCGATCCATCCGCGAGGTGGTGGAAAAGCTGGACGTGATGCCGATGCAGGTGCATATCGAAGCCCAGGTCGCCGAGGTCAGGCTGACCGGTGAGTTGAGCTACGGCGTGAACTGGTACTTCGAGAACGCCGTGCAGGGCGCCGGGTATACCGGCGCGGCGGTCGGCGCCACGCTGCCCAATGCGGCAGGCCGCGATATCTGGGGGACCTTCTCCGGTGCGGTCACCGGCGGCAGCGGACTGGGCTGGACCTTCCTCGGGCGCAATGCCGCCGCGGTGGTCAGCGCGCTGGACAAGGTGTCCGATGTCCGGCTGCTGCAGACGCCCTCCATCTTCGTCCGCAACAACGCCGAAGCGACCCTCAACGTGGGTGAGCGGGTGCCGATCACCAGCACCTCGTTCAACAGCGGCGTGGGCGGTGGGACCTACGGCCAGGTGCAGTACATCGATACCGGCGTGATCCTGAAGGTGCGGCCACGGGTGACCCGAGATGGCACGGTGTTCCTGGATATCGTGCAGGAGGTGAGCAACGCCGAGGCGGTCGCCAGCAACTGCGACCAGGCCAGCGGCGGCTGCAATCCGCGCATCACCACGCGCAAGCTGGCCACCGAAGCGGCAGTGCAGAGCGGCGATACGATCATGCTCGCCGGACTGACCACCGACTCCGGCACCGACAGCAGCAGCGGCATCCCCGGCCTCAGTCGTATTCCGGTGCTTGGCGCGCTGTTCGGCAGCAAAGGGCGCAACAGCGGGCGCTCGGAAGTCATCGTGCTGTTGACCCCGACCATCGTCCGCAACGGCCAGGAATCGCGCGACCTGACCGACGAATACAGCCGTCGCTTCCGTGCGATGGAGCCGATCAACGCCCCGCGCGCGAAGTAAATCACGACAAGGACGGTCGCATTGCGGCCGTCTTGCTTGCTACGCTGGCCGCACATGGCCGTGGCAACCGCCCGCCGTGCATCCACCAGCGGAGGCGGGATGGGGGCGATCGTGTTGTTGCCGTTGGGCGTGGACGACGCTGCGTTGGACCGCTGCCTGGCGGCCTTGGATGCAGCCACCCCGCCCGGTACCGCCGTATGGCTGGCCGACGACGCACAGGCCGGACCGCGTGCGCAGGCCGTGGTGGAACATTGGCTGGCCCACACGCCGCTGCAGGCCGAGTACACGCGGCGTGCGCGGCCGTTGGGTGAAGTGGCCCATCTGGATGAGATGCTGCGCGCCTGCGCGGGGCTGGACGTGGCAGTGCTGGCGCCGGACAGCGTGCCGGGACCGGGCTGGCTGGAGCAGCTGCAGGCCTGCTTTGCGCGCGATGCCTCGATCGCCACGGCCACGCCGTGGTGCAACGCCGGCGAGACCGTTGCATGGCCGCGGATGGGAGAGGTCAATGCCATGCCCGACGCGCTTGAAACACTGTCCCGGGCATGTGCCGACATGCCGCCCAGGTATCCGGAACTGCCCTCGGCGGTGACCCACGCGGTGCTGGTGCGGGGCACGGCGCGGCAACGTGCGGGCGGACTGGACGCGGACAGTTACGGCGGCTGGAGCGCGGCGCTGATCGACCTGGGATTGCGCATGGCCGGACTGGGTTGGCGCAACGTGCTGTGCGAGACCGCCTTCGTCGCCCGCGCCGACGAGGGCGGCCACGCGCCGGGGGACCTGGAAGCGCTGGCCAGTCGCTGGCCGGCGTGGACGCCGCGGCTGGCCGATTTCCTGATGCACGATCCGCTGCGTGCTGCACGCGAGGACCTGCAGCTTGGCTACCAGCGCGCGATAATGCCGAAGGCGCAGGGCGATCTGTTCGGCGTCGCCCCGCCGCCGCAGGAGCCGCCCGCTTGAACCCCGCCATCGTCGCCGTCGTCGTCACCTACCAGAGCAGCACGACCATCGAGGACTGCCTGCAGCGCCTGCGCGACGCGCGCGGCATCGCCGAGATCCGCGTGGTGGACAACGGATCGACCGACGACACGGTGGATATCCTGCAGCGGCATGCCAGCCATGACCCGCGCGTGCGCTTCATCGCCAACCCGGACAACCCCGGTTTCGCTGCCGCCAACAACCAGGGCGCCGGCGATTCCAGCAGCCCGTGGCTGGCCTTCATCAATCCTGACGTGATGGTGGAAGCGGAGACCCTGGCCCTGCTGTGCGAGCGCGCGCAGGCGCTGGGCGACTGCCTGCTGGGCGTGGAGCAGGTCGATGAGAACGGCCGTGCCGACGACGCGGTGCGCCGTCGCGACCCAGACTTCCTGGCCATGCTGCGCTCGCCCGGGAGCGGGTCGAAGCTGGCCATCGCACGTGATCCCAGCGTGGCGATGCAGCGCGTGCCGGCGATCTCCGGTGCGGTGATGCTGATGCCGCGCGTGCTGTTCGAACGCATCGGCGGTTGGGATGCCGGCTACCGGCTGCACGCCGAAGACCTCGATCTGTGCCGTCGCGTGCGTGAGGCCGGCGGCGTGGTGGCCATCGCCAACGACCTGCAGGTGCTGCACGTACGCGGCGTGTCCAGCCGCTCGCGGCCATTCTTCGTGGAATGGCACAAGCATCGTGGGCTGTGGCGATACTTCCAGCGCTTCGAAGCGCGGCAGCGCAGCCTGCCGGTGCGGGTGGCGGTGTGGGGGGCGATATGGGCGCACGCGGTATTGCAGGTGCCCAGGCTGCTGCGAGCGGCGTAGCCCCTCGTGGTGGCGGTTGCTTCAGGTGGCCGGGTTGGCGCCGGGTGGTGGGGCTGGGCGGGGGACGGCAAGAGCCGCTCCTGCGGGCCTCGTTTCGCGCCATTCATGGCGCGGGTACACGTCATCGCATTCGCGCTGCCGCTCCCACGGTTTGCTGCGCAAACCATGGGCCCCTCCTCACCAACGCCCACACCCCGCCGCTTCGCGGCCGCCCCTGACTCAGGGGCTCCCTCCACCCGACACGCTACGGGGCCCCGGTAGCGCCGAGCCGTGCTCGGCGAGCGCAGCGGGCCGTTGGCGGAAACATCCCGCCGACCATGGGTCGGCGCTACCAGGACCGCATGGTCCAAGGCGGCCATGGACCTGTCGAAGGTGGGGCGGGGTGGGTTGGCGGGAACGCTCATCCGCATGGATGCGGATGGCGAGCCTCCAAGGACGGATTCACGGCGATTCCCACCAACCCACCCCGCCCCACCAACGCAACAGCCCTGCAGCCATTGCCGTTGCCCTTGACGTTGCCTCTGCGGGCGCCGGGCCGCAGGCCCGGCACCAACCCCCGCACGCGGCGCATAATGGCGGCATGATCATCCAATCCCTGCTCGACACCGACCTGTACAAATTCACCATGATGCAGGCGGTGCTGCACCAGTACCCCGGCGCCACGGTGCAGTACCGGTTCAAGTGCCGCACGCCAGGCATCGACCTGGCGCAGTTCATCGGCCAGATCGACGAAGAGATCGACCACCTGTGCAGCCTGCGCTTCAGCAGCGAAGAACTGGATTACATGCGCGGCCTGCGGTTCGTGAAGCCCGACTTCGCCGACTTCCTCGGCCTGTTCCACCTGGACCGCAAGTACATCAGCCTGCGTGCCTCGGACAGCGTACCCGGCGAGATCGAGCTGGACATCACCGGGCCCTGGCTGCACACGATCATGTTCGAAGTGCCGCTGCTGGCGATCATCAACGAGGTGTGGTTCCGCAACACCACCACTGCCGACATCGCCGAAGGCGAACGACGGCTGCAGGCCAAGGCGGCGCTGCTGCGTGACACCCCGGGTTTCGAACACTGCCGCGTCGCGGACTACGGCACGCGCCGGCGCTATTCGCGCGACTGGCATGCCCGCCTGCTGCCTTTGCTGCGTGACGCGCTGGGAACCCAGCTGGTCGGCACCAGCAACGTACATTTCGCCCGGCTGTACGGCATGACGCCGCACGGCACGATGGCTCACGAGTACCTGCAGGCGTTCCAGGCGATCGGTCCGCGCCTGCGCGATTCGCAGGTGGCCGCGCTGGAATCATGGGCGCGCGAATACCGCGGTGACCTTGGCATCGCGCTGTCCGACGTCGTCGGGCTGGATGCGTTCCTGCGCGATTTCGACATGTACTTCTGCAAGCTGTTCGACGGGGTGCGGCATGATTCCGGCGACCCCTTCGACTGGGGTGACCGCATGCTGGCGCATTTCCAGCAGCGCCGCGTCGATCCGCGCAGCAAGGTACTGGTGTTCAGCGATGGGCTGGACATCGAAAAGGTCATGCGCCTGTTCGATTACTTCCGTGGCCGCTGCCAGGTCGCCTTCGGCGTCGGTACGCACCTGACCAATGACCTCGGTCCGACGCCGCTGAACATCGTGATCAAGATGGTCCGCTGCAATGGGCAGCCGGTGGCAAAGCTGAGTGATTCGCCGGGCAAGAGCATGTGCGACGATCCCGGTTACCTGGCCTACCTGCGCCAGGTTTTCGAGTTGCCGCCAGCGCTCTGATCCGCGCGGACTTCCGCTGCGCTCGCCGAGCATGGCTCGGCGCTACCGAGGGGGTTGGGATCGCCGGGTAGCGCCGAGCCATGCTCGGCGAGCGCAGCGGCAATGCGGTCACTCCAGCGCGTAACGCAGCACGAACAGGCCGGCCACCAGCCAGACCGCGGGATGCACCTCGCGCCAGCGCCCGGTGCCAGCCTTCAATGCGGCGTAGGCAATGAAGCCGAATGCCAGCCCATTGGCAATGGAGTAGGTGAACGGCATCGCCAGCGCGCACAACGCCGCCGGCACCGATTCGGTGAGGTCATTCCAGTCCACCTCCACCAGCTCGCGCAGCATCAGGCCAGCCACGAACAACAGGGCGGGGGACGTGGCATAGCCGGGCACCATCGCCGCCAACGGCGAGAACAGCAGGGCAGCCAGGAACAGCGCGGCGACCACCAGCGCGGTCAGTCCGGTACGCCCACCCACCTGCACGCCGGACGCGCTCTCTGCGAAGGCGGTGGTGCTGCTGGTGCCCAGCAGCGAACCGGCGACGATGGCGGTGCTGTCGGCCAGCAGCGCCCGGCCGAAGCGCTTCTGCGCGCCGGGCAGTTTCAGCAGGCCGGCCCGGCCGACCACGCCGTACAGCGTGCCGGTGGCATCGAAAACTTCCACCAGCACGAACACCAGCACCACCTGCAGCAGCACCGCCAGCGGCGCGCCGCCGTCGTGATGCAGCAGGCCGGGCAGGTCCAACTGCAGGAAGGTCGGGGCCAGGCTGGGCGGCAACGAAACCAGCCCTTGGTACTGCACGCTGCCGAGCAGCCAGCCGGCGCCGGTGACCGCCAGGATGCCGATCAGGATGGCGCCACGCACGCGGCGTGCCTCCAGCACGGCGATCAGCAGGAAGCCGGCAAGCGCCAGCAGCGGCGGGGCGGTGTTGAGGGCGCCCAGCGCCACCAGCGTGTCTTCATTGCCGACGATCACCCCGGATTTCTGCAGGGCGATGATGGCCAGGAACAGACCGATGCCGGCCACGATCGCTGAACGCAGCGATGCCGGTATGCCCGCCACCAGCCAGGCGCGCACTCCGGTCAGCGACAGCACCAGGAACACCAGCCCGGAAATGAACACCGCCGCCAGCGCCTGCTGCCACGGCAGGCCGGCGGCACCGACCACGGTGAAGGCGAAGAACGCATTCAAGCCCATGCCCGGTGCCATGCCCACCGGGAAGTTGGCGGCGAAGGCCATCACCAGCGAGCCCAGTGCGGCGGCCAGGCAGGTGGCCACGAATACCGCGCCAGCATCCATGCCGGTGGTGGACAGGATGTCCGGATTGACGAAGACGATGTAGGACATCGTCAGGAATGTGGTCAGGCCGGCCAGCAGCTCGGTGCGCACGGTGGTGCCGTGCTGCTGCAGCTGGAACAGGCGTTCGAGGAGGGCCATGGAAGTCTCGTGACGATAAGGTGTCACGACCAACGGCCGTGACCTGCCGGAATGTAAACGGCCGCGCAGTGCGCGGCCGTTTTTCCTTCTTATTTAAGCGCCTTGAAGCGCAGGCGCTTGGGCGCAGCGTCATCGCCCATGCGGCGGCGCTTGTCTTCTTCGTACTCGCGGTAGTTGCCCTGGAAGAACTCCACGTGCGAATCGCCTTCGAAGGCCAGGATGTGCGTGGCGATGCGATCCAGGAACCAGCGATCATGCGAAATGACGAACGTGTTGCCGGGGAACTCCAGCAGCGCGTCTTCCAGCGCACGCAGGGTTTCGATGTCCAGATCGTTGGACGGTTCATCGAGCAGCAGCACGTTGCCACCCTGCAGCAGGGTCTTGGCCATGTGCAGGCGGCCACGCTCACCACCGGACAGCGAACCGACCAGCTTCTGCTGGTCCTGGCCCTTGAAGTTGAAGCGGCCGATGTAGGCGCGCGACTGGATCTCCACGCCGTTGATGTTGAGGATGTCCAGCCCGCCGGCGATTTCCTGGAAGACGTTGTGGTTGCCCTCCAGCGCGTCGCGGCTCTGGTCCACGTAGGACAGCTTGACGGTCGGGCCGACCACGATCTCGCCGGTATCCGGTTTTTCCTGGCCGGTGATCATCTTGAACAGGGTCGACTTGCCGGCGCCGTTGGGGCCGATGATGCCGACGATGGCGCCGCCCGGCACCAGGAAGTTCAGGTTGTCGAACAGGAGGCGATCGCCGAATTTCTTCGAGACGTTCTTGAACTCCATCACCGCATTGCCGAGGCGCTCGCCCGGCGGGATGAAGATTTCATTGGTCTCGTTGCGCTTCTGGTAATCGACCGACTGCAGTTCTTCCAGGCGGGCCAGGCGGGCCTTGCCCTTGGTGCGGCCGCCCTTGGCATTCTGGCGCGACCATTCCAGTTCCTTCTGGATGGCCTTCTGGCGCGACTTCTCCTGGTTGTCTTCCTGCTTCAGGCGCTCGTCCTTCTGGGTCAGCCAGTCGGTGTAGTTGCCCTTCCACGGAATGCCGCGACCGCGGTCCAGTTCCAGGATCCACTCGGCGGCGTTGTCCAGGAAGTAGCGATCATGGGTGACCGCCACGACGGTGCCGGTATAGCGCGCCAGGAACTGCTCCAGCCATTCCACCGATTCGGCATCGAGGTGGTTGGTCGGCTCATCGAGCAGCAGCATGTCCGGCTTCTGCAGCAGCAGGCGGCACAGTGCCACGCGGCGCTTCTCACCACCGGACAGGGTGCCGACGATCGCTTCCCATGGCGGCAGGCGCAGTGCATCGGCGGCCACGTCCAGCTGGTTTTCCAGGGTGTGCGCATCGCCGGCGGCGAGGATCGCCTCCAGGCGCTCCTGTTCCTTGGCCAGCTTGTCGAAGTCGGCGCCTTCCTCGGCATAGGCCAGGTACACCGCGTCCAGCGCGGCCTGTGCCTGCAGCACCTCGCCCACGCCTTCCTCGACCGATTCACGAACGGTCTTGGTCGGGTCCAGCTCAGGTTCCTGCGCCAGGTAACCGACCTTGATGCCGGCCTGCGGGCGGGCCTCGCCCTCGAAATCGTTGTCCACGCCGGCCATGATCTTGAGCACGGTGGATTTGCCCGAACCGTTCAGGCCCAGCAGGCCGATCTTCGCCCCCGGGAAGAACGACAGCGAGATGTCCTTGATGATCTGCCGCTTGGGCGGAACCACCTTGGACACGCGGTTCATGGTGTAGATGTATTGCGAGGACATGCAGTCTCCCAGAGGGTCGATCCACCGGACCGAGAGCGCTGGCCGGCGGAAAACGGAATATTTGACCCACGATTATCGCCGATCCCCCCTTTCACTGCCATGGCAGGCGGCGGCGGGTTCAGCCATGGGGGAGCACCGACGGGGCAGGGGCCGTAAGGACCACACCTGAAGGCCGCTATCCCGACTGTGGCAGACCGGGGCACCGATCAGGCTGGTGGCTCCAACCCATGGAAATCACGCATGAACCTCATCCGTACGTTGTTGATCACCGCCCTGCTGCCGCTGTCGGCTGCCGCCCAGGTGGCCCCGCCGCTGCTGCCATCGAGCCTGACGCTGCGGGATCTGGAGCTCGCCTCCGGAAGCCTGCGTGAATTCGAGATCGAGGTGGCACGGACAGAAAAGTGGTTGCCCTATGAACTGGTCGCCGCAGCGGACAGCGCCGGTCTGTCAGGCACCCTGCTGATCTCGCACGCTTATGGGCAGCCGCTGCGGGAGGTCGTGCTGGATGGCAAGCGCATCGTCGGCGGCCTGGTGACGCTGCCCTCCAGTGCCTCCGCGCGTCGGCTGCGGGTCAGCCTGCGCGGCGGCGCGGAGGACATGCGTGCCGACCTCGCGCTGACCCCGCAGCGCCCCCAGCTCAAGTCCGGCCAGGTCGTCCCGGTATTTCCCCGTCGAATGGCAGCGGATTCCTTCGCCGAGACCCTGGAGCTGCGGCTGACCAAGCCCTCCGATGTGGACCTGCGCACCTGGGGAGGCAGTGCCGCGGTGACATTGCAGGTGAAAGGAGAGGCGATGGGGGGCGGCTTCCCGGTAGCGGTCTGCAAGGATCAAGGAGATGCGTGGCGGCGTTGCCTGTTGCCCCGCCTCGGGCCGGGCGTGTACTGGGTATCCGTTGAAGGAACCGGTGCCCCGGTCAACCTGCTCGGAAGCTGGACGGCAAGCCAGGGCGAGGAAATACCTGCCGGAATCTGAACAGGGGTTCCGGCTGACGCATTGGTAAGCGTTTCCAGCCGGAATACATTCAGATCGCATGGGCAATATGGACATCACCACCCACCCAGCAGAGGTAGACAATGCGCATCAATCGATTCCTGGCCGGTGCCGTTGCCTCCGTACTGGCCTTCGCGGCGGTCAGCCCGGCATTCGCCGATGACAACCGGCATCGTGGCCATGATCGTCGCGAGTGGCGCGATGACCGTCGCGATGATCGCCGCGACCACCGCAACGATCGTCGCCAGGCACGGCACGACTGGGGTGACGACCGCCGACATGACCGCCGCCATTGGCGCGATGACCGGCGCCATCCCGGCTATTACCGCCCGGCCCCGCCGCCGCGCGTGGTCTATCGGCCCGCCTATCGTCCGGCGTATGGACCGGGCCCCGGCTATGGGTGGAAAGTCGGCCACCGCTATCGCGATTATTACCGTGGCCCGATCTACGTGGTGAACGACTACAACAGCTATCACGTCCGTCGCCCGCCACGCGGTCACCATTGGGTGCGGGACGACCGCGGCAACCTGTTGCTGGTTGCCATCGCCACCGGGATCCTGGCCGACTTCGTGATCAACGGCCGCTGATAGCGCAGGCCCGGGCAGGGAAGCTGATACGCGACGGCGCCGATGGGCGCCGTCGTCGTTTGTGGGGAAGCCGGCATTGGCCCCCCTCCCGGCGCAGGCACTACAATTGGCAGCCTTGCTGTCCCTTTCCTGCCTGCCCCCGGAGAAACCGATGTTCCCGCGCGACGTCCGAATCGAAAGCTACGATCCCGAACTGGCCAAGGCCATCGCCGATGAGTCCCAGCGCCAGGAAGACCACGTCGAGCTGATCGCCAGCGAGAACTACGCCAGCCCGATGGTGATGGAAGCCCAGGGCAGCCAGCTGACCAACAAGTACGCCGAAGGCTATCCGGGCAAGCGTTATTACGGTGGTTGCGAATACGTCGATATCGCCGAACAGCTGGCCATCGACCGCCTCAAGCAGCTGTATGGCGCCGACTACGCCAACGTGCAGCCGCACAGCGGATCGCAGGCCAACCAGGCGGTTTATTTCGCCCTGCTGCAGGCCGGTGACACCATCCTGGGCATGAGCCTGGCCCATGGCGGCCACCTGACCCACGGCGCCAAGGTGAACGCTTCGGGCAAGCTGTTCAATGCGGTGCAGTACGGTGTGAACGACCAGGGCCTGATTGATTACGACGAAGTGGAGCGCCTGGCCGTCGAGCACAAGCCGAAGATGGTCGTCGCCGGGTTCTCGGCCTATTCGCAGGTGGTTGATTGGGCGCGTTTCCGTGCCATTGCCGACAAGGTCGGTGCGTATCTGTTCGTCGACATGGCGCACGTGGCGGGTCTGGTCGCCGCCGGCGTCTACCCGAGCCCGCTGGAGCATGCCCATGTGGTGACCTCCACCACCCACAAGACCCTGCGCGGTCCGCGTGGCGGCATCATCATCGCCAAGGGCGCCAGCGAAGAACTGGTCAAGAAGCTGCAGTCGATCGTCTTCCCGGGTATCCAGGGCGGCCCGCTGATGCACGTCATCGCGGCCAAGGCCGTGGCGTTCAAGGAAGCGTTGGAGCCTTCATTTGCCGCCTATCAGCAGCAGGTGGTGAAGAATGCCCAGGCGATGGCGAAGACCCTGATCGCACGTGGCTACAAGATCGTTTCCGGCGGCACCGAAAACCACCTGATGCTGGTCGACATGATCGGCAAGGACGTGTCGGGCAAGGACGCCGAAGCGGCCCTCGGCAAGGCCCACATCACGGTCAACAAGAACTCGGTCCCCAACGACCCGCGTTCGCCGTTCGTGACCTCCGGCCTGCGCCTGGGGACCCCGGCGGTGACCACCCGTGGCTATGGCGAACAGGACTGTGTAGACCTGGCCAACTGGATCGCCGATGTGCTGGACGCACCGGCGGACGACGCGGTGATCGCACGCGTGCGCGAGGCGGTCAGCGCGCAGTGCCGCAAGTATCCGGTGTACGGCTGAGCGATCGGGACTTCCGCGGTCGGGCGATGACGCCTGACCGCGCGCCTGCCTCACGCCATGGGCAGCTCTTGTTTGCTGCACATGGCCTTCTCAGGTACCGTTGCGACGCCGCCATGTCCATCGCATGACGTTTCCGAGACTCAAGGCGCCCCATGCATTGTCCGTTCTGCCAACATGCCGATACCCGTGTAATCGATTCGCGCGTCTCTGAAGACGGCGCGACGATTCGTCGTCGGCGTGAGTGCGAGGCCTGCAGCGAGCGCTTCAGTACGCTGGAAACCATCGAGCTGAAGCTGCCGACCATCGTCAAGGGCGATGGCAGCCGCGAAGCGTTCGAAGCGCGAAAAGTACGTGCCGGCTTCGATCGCGCGCTGCAGAAGCGCCCGGTGCCGGAAGACAAGATCGAAGCGGCGGTGCGTTCGGTGATCCACCAGCTGCGCATCTGCGGCGAGCGCGAAGTGCCCTCCATCCGCGTCGGCGAGTTCGTGATGAACGAACTGCGCAAGCTCGACCATGTCGGCTACGTGCGCTTCGCTTCGGTCTACCGCAGCTTCGAGGATGTCGCGGACTTCCGCGAAGAAATCGAGAAGCTGGAGCGGGATCTGCCGGCCAGCACCGGGCAGCTGCAACTGCTGGGGGATGTGATCGCCCTGACCAAGAAAAAGAAAGGCTGACGCGCACCGCTGCGCGCCTGCGCCCAAGGAGCACCGATGAGCGCCTTCTCCGCGCTGGACCACCTGCACATGGCCAGTGCCCTGCGGCTGGCCGAACGCGCCGCCTATACCACCCGCCCCAACCCGATGGTCGGTTGCGTGATCGCTCACGGCGAGCAGGTGGTCGGACAGGGCTGGCATCAACGCGCCGGCGGTCCGCATGCCGAAGTGTTCGCACTGCGCGAAGCGGGCGAGCAGGCGCGTGGCGCCACCGCCTACGTCACCCTTGAACCGTGTGCGCATTTCGGCCGCACGCCACCCTGTGCATTGGCACTGATCGAAGCCGGCGTCAGCCGCGTCGTGGCCGCCCTGCGCGATCCATTCCCGCAGGTCGACGGTGGCGGTTTCGATCTGCTGCGGGCAGCGGGGATCGAGGTCCATGAAGGGCTGATGGCGATGCAGGCTCGGGAACTCAACCGCGGTTTCCTGTCGCGCGTCGAGCGCGGCCGCCCGTGGGTGCGGGTCAAACTGGCCGCCAGCCTGGACGGCCGCACGGCGATGGCAGATGGCAGTTCGAAATGGATCACCGGGCCGGCCGCGCGCGAGGACGTCCAGCATTGGCGGGCGAGGGCCGGTGCGATCCTGACCGGTGCCGACACCGTGCTGGCCGACGACCCCATGCTGACCGTGCGCCTCCCCGGGGTCGACGTGCTGCCGCCGTTGCGCGTGGTGCTCGATGCACGGCTGCGCTCGCTGGAATGTACGCGGGTGCGGGAAGGCGGAGCGCCGACGTTGTACCTGCACGACCCCGCCATCACGGCCCCTGACGCAGCCGATGCGCAGTTCGCCAGCGTGCCCAGCGTGGGGGGGCGGCTGGACCTGGGCGCGGTGCTTGCCCTGCTCGCAGCGCAGGGCGTCAACGAAGTGCACACTGAAGCCGGTGCGACGCTTGCGGGTGCCTTGATGTCCGGCGGCTGGATCGACGAGCTCCTGCTTTACCAGGCGCCGACCCTGCTCGGCGAGCAGGGCCTGCCGTTGTTGTCAGGCCTTGGCATCCAGGCCATGACGCAGCAGTTGCGCATGCAGGTCATTGAACAGACACGGGTGGGAGAGGATCAGCGTGTTCTGCTGCGTCCGCAGTCGCGTTGACGCCAAGGGGCATGTAGCCGTCCGGGGCGCGGCTTGACGTGTCGCGGGGAGACGTGGCTTTCGAACGTCCGACCAGCTTCCTGTTGTTGCGCCAATCATTCCCGCTGACTTTGAACACCAGCAGTTCGCGGTCCTGGGGATTATAGAAAGCAGTGAGAAATGTCTCGCGGGATGCTGCGCCGCTCAGGTACACCGGAATCGTGCCGACTGTTCTGTATTTTCCCGCCGAGCCGTGCAGATGTCCGGCGAAAATGCCGAGAATGAGATCTTCATTGTCCTTCATGAGCTGCCGGAAGCGCGGACTATTGGGCGACTGCCAGTCTTCATAAGGTGGTTTGTGCATGTTGAGGATGACATCCTTGCCTGCTGCGCGCGCCCACTTCAGCTCCGTCTCGAGAAACCCAAGCGAGTCGTTGATGATGAATGTCCTGCGAGCGGATTCGTACCTCACGCTGTAGGTCGGTTCGTTCTGCAACTGGATCGCCAGGATGTCACCCAGAACCAGGGAGTAAGCCAGGCTGCCACGATGCATTTCCCAGCCGTTGTCTTTGACCGAGTAGTCGAATGCGCGTGTGGGGTAGCTTCTTGCCCAGCCCGCCATGTCCTTGTACATGTCCCGCGCGCAGCCGTTGTCGGCGCAGTCGTTCACGTTGTTCTGATAGTCGTGGTTGCCGAGATTGGCGTAGAAATTCCGACGATAGAAGTCCTTGAACGGGTGGTTGTACATGTAGTCCCGTTCCCCGCCATGGCCGAATGCGGTGATGTCGCCGTTGAGGAACAGCGGTACGTTGTCGAGCCCGCCGAACTTGATCCGGTATTCCATCGTGGCCAGTGCCTGGCGGTTGATGAAGAGTTTGGAACGGCGCACCGTCTCGTCGTTGCTCTCAGGCTCGTCAGAGTCCGATTTTTCGGTCCACGGATGTTGCGTGTCGGAGATGAAGACGAAATCCTGCAGCACCGGCTCGGAGGATGAGACCGGGAAGGGCAGCAGGCAGGCTAGAGCGGCTGACAGAAGCCAGCGGACGTTGTCGTGCGGGAGAGGCAAGGGCCAGGAAGCGCTGCAGGACATGGCGGTACTCCTTCGGGGATGCTGTCCATCAGACACGCGCTGGCAAGGCACTGCAGTCGGTGGAATGCCCGCGCGGCCTGGAGGTCGCAGGTGGGCAGGCTGGCCGCGTGGCGGCCCGGACAGGGCCCACCGTCATCGTGGGTCGCAGATGGCCCGGATGCTGTCGGCACTTCCGCACCCTTCAACACGAGCAGAAAAAAAAATGGGCTCCCGAAGGAGCCCATCATGTCCAGCCTGGAGCGACAGGATCAGAAGCTGGCGCGGACGCCGGCCGAGTACTGGGTCACGTCTTCGATGACCTGCACTTCGCCCACCACGCCCCACATCGGGGTGATGTTGATCTGGCCGCCGACGTTGCCGACCCAGGTGCCGTCCATGTCGCTGCCATCCATGTAGCCGGCTTTCAGCCAGGCTTCGGTGCGCGCCGACGGCTTGCCGCGCACGCCGAAGGTGCCGCGGGCGGCGTTGAAGTGGTCCTTCTGGCGTACGGTGGCGAAGCCGGTTTCCTTCAGGGTCAGCTCGGCGTTCTGGCGGGTCCAGGCGATGTCGGCGGTGAAGTCCACGCGGTCGCTCATGCCCATGTGGTAACCGATACCGAACTCGGGCTGGTCCAGTTCCAGCTTCAGGCTGCCGCCATCGAAGCCGTAGGACTTGGACACCTGCGACCAGGCGCCGAACAGGTAGACCTGCGGTGCGATCGCGAACGAGCCACGGATGTAGCCGCCGTCGACCTTGGGGTCGTCCAGGAAGTCATCGTTGACCTGGAACTGGGTCCAGCCTGCCTCGACGTAGGTGTAGCTCAGATCGTCGGCGGCGAAGGCCGGCAGCGGCGACAGGGCGAGCAGGGAGGCGGCCAGCAGCATCTTGCGCATGCGTGAATTCCTTGAGGTTGCGTTCCATTGCAGGCAGCCGGTCCGACCGCCCGGGGCGACGTCGTTGTCGCACTCGGCGCGGATTCTAACGAAACTTTCACAAAAAGCGAGCCTTCAGCCTCATTTGTTACACTGGCCCCGCCGGTTCGCCGGTATACAAACGTCTTCAGGGCGGGGTGCGATTCCCCACCGGCGGTAGGTGCCCGACACGGCACGAGCCCGCGAGCGCTCCGGCAGGGTCATCCCGGCAGGAGGTCAGCAGATCCGGTCGGATGCCGGAGCCGACGGTCATAGTCCGGATGAAAGAAGACGGTGCCACGGAACCTTGCGGTGCCGTGCGTGCCTGTTTGCCTTGCGGCGTTTTTCGCTCACTCCTGCGGAGAACGTTACTTGTTTACTGGAATCATTGAAGGCCTCGGCCACCTGGCCGCCCGCGAAACCCTCGGCGGCGATGTCCGCTTCACCTTCCACGTCGGCAGCCTGCCGTTCGACAACGTCCAGCTGGGCGAAAGCATCGCCATCAACGGCGTGTGCCTGACCGTGATCGCCTTCGACGCGCAGACCTTCCAGGCCGATGCATCGACCGAAACGCTGGGGCTTACCACCTTGGGCCAGCTGGCCGAAGGCGCGGTGATCAACCTGGAGCGCGCCATGCGCCCTACCGACCGGCTGGGCGGACATCTGGTCAGCGGGCATGTCGATGGCCTGGGGCAGGTCCTGTCCATCCATGACGACGCACGCGCGCAGCGCTGGCGCTTCGCCGCCCCGGCCGCCCTGCGCCGCTACATCGCAAAGAAGGGCTCGATCTGCGTCGACGGTGTCAGCCTGACCGTCAATGAAGTGGACGAGGAGGGGTTCGACGTCGCCCTGATCCCGCATACCGTCTCGCACACTGCGTTCTCCAACACGGCGGTCGGCAGTGCGGTGAACCTGGAAATCGACCTGGTCGCCCGCTACGTGGAACGCCTGCTGGGCGAAGGAGCACGCGCATGAATTTCGCCCCGATCCCCGAGATCCTGGAAGACATCCGCCAAGGCCGCATGGTGGTCATCGTCGACGACGAAGACCGCGAGAACGAAGGCGACCTGATCATGGCCGCCGAGCTGGTCAAGCCCAGCGACATCAACTTCATGGTGACCCACGGCCGCGGACTGGTGTGCCTGCCCTTGACCCGCGAACGGGCAGCCGACCTCGGCCTGGCGCCGATGGTGCAGGCCAATACGGCGCAGTTCCAGACCAACTTCACGGTCAGCATCGAGGCCGCCGAGGGCGTGACCACCGGTATTTCCGCGTATGACCGTGCCCACACCATCCGCACTGCGGTCAAGCCCACCGCCAAGGCCAGCGACCTGCACCAGCCCGGCCACATTTTCCCGCTGATCGCCCAGCCGGGCGGGGTTCTGACCCGCGCCGGCCACACCGAAGCCGGCGTGGACCTGGCGATGCTGGCCGGGCTGGAACCGGCCGGCGTGCTGGTGGAAATCCTCAACCCGGACGGCAGCATGGCGCGGCGGCCGGAACTGGAAGTGTTCGCCCGCGAACATGGCCTGAAGATGGGCTCCATCGCCGATCTGATCGCCTACCGGCTGGCCACCGAGAAGACCGTCGAGCGCGTCGATGAGCGGGAAATCGACACCGAGTTCGGTGCCTTCACCCTGGTCACCTACCGCGACCGCATCGCGCATGACCTGCATTTCGCGCTGGTCCGCGGCACCCCGGATGCCGATACCCCCACCCTGGTGCGGGTACAGGTGGAAAACCCGCTGGCCGACCTGCTGCACTGGCGCCGTGATGATTTCGGCGTGGCCGCGACCGATGCGCTGCGCGCTATCGCCGCGGCAGACAGCGGCGTGATGGTGGTGCTGTCGGCACCGCGCGATGGCGAGGCCCTGCTGGCACGCCTGCGCCAGCAGCCGCAGCCGATCGCCCCGGGCAAGGACAAGGATGTAAGCCAGTGGCGCCGCAATGGGGCCGGTGCGCAGATCCTGTCCGACCTCGGGCTGGGCAAACTGCGCGTGCTGGGCACGCCGCGCCGCCAGGTCGGGCTGGCCGGCTATGGCCTGGAAGTGGTTGAAACGCTGGGCTGCTGAGCCCGGCATGGCGCGGGCGGGCTCACGGAGGACCCGCCCACAGCCCGCGCGCGGTAAACTTGCCCTCTCTTACGTACCCCATACCCGCACATGAGCCATTTCGAAGGCGATCTTCGCTCTCCCGGATCGGCGCGCCTGGCCATCGTGGCCAGCCGCTGGAACGCCCGCATCACCGACGCGCTGGTCACCGGCGCGCGGCAGAGCCTGGCCAGCAATGGCATCAGCGAAGAGGCCGTGGATGTCATCCGGGTGCCCGGCGCCTGGGAAATCCCGCTGGTCGCCGCGCGCCTGGCCGCTGCCCACCAGCATGCTGCCATCATCACCCTGGGCTGCGTGATCCGTGGCGACACCCGCCATTACGAGCACGTGGCCGACCGCTGCGCCGAGGGCCTGATGCGCGTGCAGCTGGACTTCGGCGTGCCGGTGCTGAATGGCGTATTGGCGGTGGAACGTGCCGAGGATGCCGAAGCACGTGCTGGCGGCAGCCATGGCAACAAGGGTGAAGAGGCCGCCTTGGCGGCCTTGGAAATGATCAATCTTCTGGAGCAGCTGCCATGAACAACCATTCCCAGGGCAGGCCGTCCGGCAGACCCGTACGCCGTGACGGCGTCGATCCCGTGCTGCGTTCGCGCGCACGTCGCCGTGCCGTGCAGGCCATCTATGCCTGGCAGATCTCCGGCGGAAATGGCCAGTCACTGGTCGCCCAGTTCGCCCACGAACAGGCGCGCGAAGTCGCCGACCTGGCTTACTTCGAGGCGCTGGTGCACGGCGTGCTCGACAACCGTCGCGATATCGACCAGGCGCTGGCGCCGTACCTGGACCGCACCATCGAAGAAGTCGATGCGATCGAACGGGCGGTGCTGCGGCTGTCCGCCTACGAACTGCGCTTCCGTGCCGACATTCCGTACCGCGTAGTGATCAACGAGGCCATCGAATCGGCCAAGCGCTTCGGCTCCGAACACGGCCACACCTATGTCAACGGCGTGCTGGACCGTGCCGCCGTCGAGTGGCGCAAGACCGAAAGCGGCCACTGACCCGTGATGGCGGCGGACGACGTCCGGCGCCACGGACACCTCGTATGTCCCTCGCCGAATTCGCCCTGATTGACCGTATCCGCGCCCGCAGCAAGGGGCGCGATGACGTCGTGCTGGGCATCGGCGACGACGCGGCGCTGCTGCAGCCGCTGGCCGGACACTGGCTGGCGGTGACTGCCGACACACTCAACAGCGGCGTGCATTTTCCGCCGGAAACACGCCCCGCCGACATCGGCTGGAAGACCCTTGCGGTGAATCTTTCCGATCTGGCGGCGATGGGCGCCACCCCCGCGTGGGGCACGCTGGCGTTGTCCCTGCCGGAAGCCAGCGCGGCGTGGATCGATGCCTTCGCCGACGGCTTCTTCGCACTGGCCGATGCGCATGACTGGCGGCTGATTGGTGGCGATACCACGCGCGGCCCGCTTTCGTTGTCGGTGACCGCGTTCGGCCAGGTACCGCACGGGCAGGCCTTGCGGCGCGATGGCGCGCAGGTGGGCGACGACATCTGGGTGAGCGGCACGTTGGGTGATGCGGCCGGTGCGCTTGCGCTTTGGCAGCGTGGTGAGCTGGACGTCACCCGGCCCGCGGCGGATGCGGAGACCGAGTTCCTGCGCCAGCGATTGCTGCGGCCGACCCCCAGGGTCGAGCTCGGCGTCGCGCTGCGGGGGATAGCGTCAGCTGCGGTGGATATATCCGACGGTCTGGTAGCCGATCTTGGCCACATCGCACGGCGGAGTGGCGTCGCCGCCTGTCTCGATGCCTCGTCGCTGCCCCTGTCGCCCGCGCTGCGCGACGGATTCCAGGAGGACGCTGCGCGGAACCACGCCATGGGCGGAGGCGACGACTACGAACTCTGTTTCACCGCAGCGCAAGCCCAACGCCAGACGGTCGACGGACTGTCGCGTGCCCTGAACCTCCGGCTGACTCGGGTGGGACGAACCACTGCGGACGCCGGAATGCACGGCGAAGGGAGCGGGAGCCATGGCTATGAGCACTTCCGATAATAGGATCGGTCAATCGTATTGGACCGTCAGGATCGCCTTGCCTTCCAGCGTGCCAGGCTGCAAGGGACCGGCCGTACGCAGGTAGCGCGCGCCCAGTCGGATGTGCTGATGTCCTTGTTGGGATGGACCGTATGGCCAGGGCGCGCCCAATTGGAGCGGCATGCCATCGCGGGTCAACTGTATCCGCACGCCGCGGGAAGTGGACCCTGCAGGAGGTTTCAACGCATTGCTGCCGTTGGTGAAATCATTTGCGTCGATGAGGACGAGGGAAAGCGGCCTTCCGTCTACGGGGCACTCCATGTCGATCGCAAACTCGCGACCTTCTGCGGTCGAGTCTGGCGTTGCCAGCGAGGAGGGATCCGCTGGATCCAGTTGCTGCGAAACGTCCCGCAGGGTGCACGTCGCAACCGCCACCCTGGCGTGGATCTGCAGGCTGTAGCGCAGCGGATCGGTGCCCGGGTGGGCACTCAATCCAAGCTCCGCTGAAAGCAGAGGGGATACGACGTCGGTCATCTGTCCACCCCGCGAGAACAGGGCGAATGCGAGCGTCAGGCCCACATCACCTCGGCGGGACACCATCATGCGGGTACTGATGGGCAGGTCCGCGCGCACGGCAGCAGGTCGGTTGTCGAGGCCGGAGGCGTTGTCCGCGTACTTCAACAGCTCGAAGATGATCAGCGGAGACGTGGATGACCACTGGAAAGCCGGATGGGCGAGGCCATCAACCGAGATATCCTTTACGTAGTGCAGGCTCGCCATGGAAGGCCGGAACGACAACGCGTAAGACGCGCTCGGCGTGCATCGTCGAAAGCCAAAGCGGCGTTCGGCGGCGCGCTTCCATCCGGTGATCTGGATATCCGGGCGCAATTCATTCGGTATATCCAACGTCTCGCTGAACGAATCCTCGCCCATGGACTGACATTCCTGGGCGGCAGCCGGGGGTACTCCATTGACGGCCAACGCGATGGCATACAAGGCGCGTGGCAAACGCAGCGTCCCGTACACGGCGTGCCTGACCCGCCTGATCAGGGGAGCGGGATGCATCATGGCGAAACCGTTGCCATGGCTTTACGCGATGCGCCGTAGTCGTCCAGCCAGGAATAGGTGACATGCGGGGGGGCAACGGTGCGGGACGGCAATGGCATCCGAAGCGTGCCGAACGGCAGCACCATGTCTGCCGCCAGGGAGGTGCCGTCTGGCGTGGTGACACTTGCCAACGTCACATGGTAGGCGGTCGGATTGTGCAGCAGCAGCGCGCCGTGCACGGCTGTCCACTGCAAGGCCCCCGCAGCATCGGCGGCTTTTCCGGGCAGCCCTTCGGGTCGGAAGAACAGCTTGATCCGCGTGCGTACGGCAAACTGCAGCAGGTTCTTCCCTTCCGCATCGGCCGGCTTGGGAGGGATGTCCAGCAGGTTGAAATAGAGCACCGACTCGCGGTCAGCGGGCAGCGGGGGATCGGAGGGACGAGGTGCGTAGGTGATGCGGTAGGCCTGTCCCTGGTGTGGCTCCAGCAGCCGGGGAGCGGCAGGAGTCAGGTGGAAGGGCACGCGTACGTCTTCGGGTCGGGCGCGGTCATCGCCTGAGTCGATCCATACCTGGGCCAATGCCTTCTCGTCACCCGTGTTGCTGGCTCGTACCGTGACATCACGGCCCTTCGATGCATCGTGCACGATGCGGGTGCCCTGCAGCGTCACCGCCGCGGGCGCAGATGCTGGCAGCGACAGCATTGCCACCAGCAGCAGGTTGTCCTTCAGCCGTGAGTGCGGTCTCATCGATCACCTCGTCGCGTTGTATCCGGGGCCACGTCACCATGCGTTGCGTTCAGCGCAGAGAGCGGTTTACTTGTAGAGCACGACGAAATTGCCGGATGCGTCCGCCGTACCCGCCTCGGCGTCCTGTCCCGGCGCGCTGTACCACGCGCTGTAGGCCAGCACGCCGGTCGCGCCGGCGGCGACTGTGACCCAGCGGGTAGGATCGTCGCCGATTCTCTGGTGGCGGCCATCGGCATCGTAGATCGCCACGCTGACATTACGAGCCGTGGACGCACCCGTCAGCGCAAGGTCTCCGCTGCTGCCGTGCGCGGCGCCGCCGAAACGGATGCCCACGTCCTGGGGCGCGCCCGAACCGGAGCAGTCCAGTGTGATGCTGAAGTTCTTCTGGCCTGCGCGCGTGTTGGCATTGACGGAAGCCAGGTCGACCTTGCCCATCGGTACGCTGATGGCGCCGCCTGGGGTCTGCACCAAGCAGGTTGAGGGCAGCAGTTCGCCGGTAATCTCGAGTTGCTCGGCAAGCGCCACCGGGGCGGTGGGCAACAGCAATATCGCAGCAAGGAATGGACGTGGTTCAGTGCGCATGAATGGCCTATTGAAGCTGATGGATGAAAGCGAGGTCAGGAGATCCCTTGTGGCGTGCAGTTTTGCGTGGCTGCGTCCGCCCCGCCATGCGCAAAACTGCAATGGGGGGCAAAGAACTTGCAATGAATAACGCGTGATTGATCAGCAGGCTAAGTGGTCAATACGTCATAGAAAACGTCATGCCCCGAATCCACTTTCCCTCATGGGCGGTGCCGCGTCGGATAAATAAGCTGCGACCCTTCTTCTCCGGGAAAGTCTGACATGCCGACATCGCCTGCGATGTTCCGCGCGTCCCGGTCGTCGCGACCGATCACACCAGCCAGTCGCTTCTCGCAGCGTCTGGCCCTTGCTGTTGCACTGGCTCTGGCACTGGCAGGCCAATGCGCGCGCGCCGATCCGCAGGCGTCCACCGAGTTCAGTGATGGGTTTCTCATCGGTGGCCAGGCCATCGACATGCGCCACTACACGCATGACGCACTGCTCGAGTCGGGCACGCATCGGTTGGATGTAATGCTGAACGGTCAGTGGCAGGAAACCGCGGCGGTGCAGGTCGAGGCGGGGCAAGCCTGCGTGAGGTCTGGACTGGCTCGCCGATTGGGGTTGAGCGCGGCCCATGTCGCATTGCTTGATCCCGATCCCGATGCCTGTGTAGCGCTGGTCGATCAGGTCGAGGGGAGCAGCGTGGTGATCGACAGCGAGACACTGCAGCTGCGCATCGGCATTCCGCAGGCGATGCAGGAGGCCGCGCCACGTGGCGAGATCACACCGGAGCAACGCGATTACGGTATCACCGCCGGATTCATTGATTACCGCTTCAATCAGCACCGAACCCAGGACCATGACAGCCGCTCGGTGGGGCTGCAGGCGGGATTGAACCTTGGGGGCTGGCGTCTCCGCCACCGCGCCTGGGTCAACCAGGATGGCGGACGTATCGGCTACGCGGCGCTGGCCAGCGAACTGCAGCGCGATCTGCCTGCGTGGAACAGCCAGGTGTTCATCGGCCAGGGGAGTACCGGCGGTGAACTGTTTGAAAGCAGCGCCTTCACCGGTGTGCGGGTCGCCACCGATGAGCGCATGCTGCCCGATTCGGTGCGCGGCTACGCACCGGTGGTGCGGGGCATCGCCGAAGGCAATGCGGTGGTCAGCGTTCGCCAGAACGGCCATGTCATCCATGAAGAAAGCGTTGCCGCCGGTCCTTTCGTGATCGCGGATCTGTATCCAACCAGCTTCGGTGGTGATCTGGAGGTCTGCGTTACCGAAGCCGACGGACGCGAGCAACGCTTCACGGTCAGTTATTCTGCGGTGCCGCAGGCGCTGCGCTCCGGGTCGATGCGGTTCGGCGCAAGTGCGGGGGTCCTGCGTGATGCGGGTGGCAGCATGCAGCCGCTGCGTTTCGCCGAAGGCACCTATGCACGAGGCCTCAATAATCACGTGACCCTGCTCGGTGGCATGCAGGCAGGCGAGGGCTATCAATCGATGCTGGCCGGTACCGCCCTGAACACCGCGATCGGGGCCTTCGGTGCCGACCTGACCCAGTCACGCGCCCGTCGGCAATCTGGGAATCCGCTGACAGGCAACAGCATCCGCTTGAACTTCCAGCGCTATGTCGCAGGCACGCGCACCCATGTCGGCCTTGCCGCGTATCGGTACAGCATGAGGCGCTTCCTCACCCTCAACGACGCCGCGCGCCTGCGCGGCAACCGGTATGAAGGCAGTCACCCGCGGCAGCGTTACCAGGTGAATTTCACCCAGCAGTTCGGCGCGACCAGCTCGGTTTATCTGAGTGGTAGCCGGGTCGGGTACCGGGACAGCACGACCCGGCAGAACGATTTCCAGCTGGGTGTGCAGAGCACCCTGGGCCGGGCGAATGTCAGCCTTTCGGCGATGCGCTACCAGCTCATCGACAGGCGCCAGGATACGCGCTACACGTTCACCTTCGGCATCCCGTTGGGGCGCAGCATCGGTGCTCCCCGCGCCACTGCCCAGCTTGGCCACGCCGCGAACGGCAACACGCTGCAGGCGGGAGTAGCCGGTGCGCTGGGCAAGGCCCGCGCGCTGACTTACACCGTTACGGCCAGTCAGCCGGCCGTCGGCTCCGGCAGCTACGACACCTATGTTGCCTACCAGAGCGGCAGTACTGCGTTGGACGCCGGCTACAGCCATTCCGCGCGCCACCGAAGTGTCACCCTCGGTGCCGCCGGCAGCGTGGTGCTGCACCCGGGCGGGCTCAACTTCGGTCCGACCGTGGGCGAGGGATTCGTGCTGGTCCAGGCCGAGGGCGGCGAAGGCGCGGTGGTCGGTCATGCCGACCAGATCCGCGTGGCACGCAATGGTTACGCGGTGCTGCCGCACGTCAGTCCCTACCGCTGGAACCCGATCGAGCTGGATCCCTCCGGGCTGCCGCTGGAAGTCGAGCTGCTGCAGACCTCGCAGCGGGTGGCGCCTACCGCCGGCAGCATTGTGCGGGTGGTGTTCACGGCACGTCGCGAGCGCACCTTGTTCATCGATGCCACCGATGCGCGCGGGCAGCCGTTGCCCTTCGCTGCGAGCGTGGAGGCCGAAGATGGACGCGCCATGGGCGCGGTCGGGCAGGGCAGCGTGATCCAGCTGCGCGGTGCGCAGGATGCAGGCGTGCTGGTGGTTGACCCTGCCGGACCGCACCGCTGCCGGTTGGAGTACATGACACCGGTGGTGGCGGATCGACATGGCCTGCGCTGGCATCAGGCGAAATGCTTGCCGCTTGCGCCGCCAGCGTTGCCGCGTGCCGAGCCGGACCTGCCGCCGCGCTGATTTTCTTTACTCATCGTTTCAATCGAAGGTTTCCCATGCCAAGCCCCGTGCGTTATTTCCCTTGCATCGTCGTCTGCAGCAGTCTGCTGGCCGGTGTATCGCCGTGCCATGCCGACACCGCCACACTGACCATCAGCGGGCGTGTGCAGCCCGGCACCTGCATCGTGGCTGCGGCGCCGATCAGCCTGGACGCGATCCGCGCGGACCAGCTCGTTCACGGCGACAATGCCTTGAAGGACAGCACGCTTCAGTTGACCGGCTGCGTCGGTGTCAGCAGCGCCGAGTTATCGTTCGAAGGCACGGCGGACCCGGCCAATGCCGAGGTATGGAAGAACACCGCCCCCGCCGGCGCTGCCGACGGCCTGGCGATCGCGCTGCTGTCCGGTTCCAGTGGCACGACTTACGTTAAGAAGGGCGACACGCTTCCCGTGGCCATCAGCGGCAATGGCGGCAGTCTCGCGGTGCGCGCCGGTTACCATCTGTCCGCCACCGGCCCCGCCGCCGTGACCGCCGGGGCCCTGCAGACTGAAATCGTCATAACGGCTGTCTACAAATGAGCCAGGGTCAGCCGGGTCCGCCGGGTGTTTGCCTGGCGTGCCACGGCATGCCGTGGTGATCAGCTCTGTTCGGGCAACACCTTGCCCGGGTTGAGAATCCCATCCGGATCCAGCGCGGACTTGATCGCGCGCATTGCCAGCAACGTTTCGGGGGTAAAGGCCTGTGCCATGAATCCACGCTTGGCCAGGCCGATGCCATGCTCGCCGGAGAGCGTGCCCTCCAATGACAGCGTCAAGGCGAAGATCCGCGGCAGCGCGGCCTGCGCGCGCGCATTCTCATCCACATCGTCCGGGTGATACAGGATGTTGACGTGCAGGTTGCCGTTGCCGGCATGCCCGAAGGTCACGATGGTCAGATCGAACTCGGACGCCAGTGCCTGCACCCCGCTCACCAGCGCCGGAATGCGTGACACCGGCACCACCACGTCTTCGTTGATCTTGCCCGGCGCGATGCTGCGCAGCGCAGGTGAAAGTGCCTTGCGCGCCGCCCACAGCTTTTCCCGCGCGGCGCCTTCCATCGCCACGTCCAAGGCCAGCATGCCTTCGCCTTCGGCTGCGTTGGCCAAGGCCTGCAGCAGGTAGGGCAGGGTGTCATGGTCGCCATCGGCTTCGATCAGCAGCATTGCGCCGGCGTCCGGCACGTCGGCGCCGTTGAGCCGCAGCAACTGCAGGCTGCGCGCATCCATGAACTCCAGCCGCGTCGGCACCACGGGCTGCCCCATCACCCGCGACACCGCCTGCGCGGCAGCGTCGGCATCGCGATACAGCACGCGCAGCCCTGCCTGGGCCACCGCCACCGGGGTCAGTTTCAGGGTGGCTTCCACGATGATCGCCAGCGTGCCTTCACTGCCCACCAGCAGGTGGGTCAGGTCATACCCGGTGGCATCCTTGGTATAGGCGCCACCGCAGCGGATCAGATCGCCATTGCCGGTCACCGCCACCAGCCCGAGCACGTTGTCGCGGCTGGTGCCGTACTTCACCGCGCGCGGCCCACCTGCGTTGCAGGCCAGGTTGCCGCCGATGCTGCAGATGTCCGCACTGGACGGGTCGGGCGCCCAGAACAGGCCATGTGGGGCCAGTGCCTGCTGCAGATCACCGTTGAGTACCCCGGGTTCCACCACGGCGCAGCGATCGCCCGGACGAATGGAGAGGATCTGGTTCATGCGGGCCAGGGACAACACGATGCTTCCCTGCAGGGGGACTGCGGCACCGGTGGTGCCGGTGCCGGCGCCGCGTGCGACCAACGCTACGCGATGCGCGCGGCAGGCCTGCACGATCGCCTGCACCTGCTCGCGGTTGCAGGGCAGGGCCACCGCGAGCGGCCGCTGGCGGCGCCAGGAGTTGTCCTGCGCATTGGCGTCCAGCGCGGTGGAATCGGTGCGCCAACCGTCGGTGCCGAGCAGCAGTGACAGTTCGGCAACCAGCGTGGCGGGCAGTTCGGTGTGCATGGTGATTCCAGCGGAAACCAAAGGATGGGGCGCTCAGCTGTCCAGCCGGAACGCATCGCGCAACCACTGCAGGCGGGGCGGGTCGCCGCTGGCCTGCACCACGTCGAAGCGGCACGGCTGTTCGCACAGCGCCGGATGCGCCTGCAGGTACAGCTGCGCGGCCAGCACCAGCCGCTGCTGCTTGCGGCTGTCCACCGATGCGGCGGCACCGCCGAAATCCGCGCGTGCGCGATAGCGCACTTCGACGAACACCACCGTGCCGGCATCGTTCATCACGCGGTCCAGCTCGCCGCCGCGGAAGTTGACGTTGCGGTCCAGCACCTGCAGCCCAGCCGCGCACAGCAGGCGCTCGGCGGCCGCTTCGACCGCCGCGCCACGCCGCGCCCTGTCAGTTGGCATTGGCGATCGGCATCGGCCGTCCGCCACTGAAGGTCGACCACGCCGGCACGCGCAGGATGTTGCCACCGCCGTCCAGGTACAAGGTGCCGGTGGCGCCGGACAGCCCGCCCTGGGCGGCCAGCGATTCCATGTACGCGCTGATCTTCCACGCATCGAAACCGAAGGCGAACAGCCGGCCGGCCGCACCGCGTGCGCTGGGCAGCATCTGGCCGGCGGTGCCGGCGCTGGGCAGGCCGGCCACGCCGCGCACGTTCCAGGCTTCGTTCGGATAGATGATGCCGTCCAGTGCCACGTCTTCTTCCGGCTTGCCGCTGCCCACGGTCAGCTGCGATGTACCCACGCGGGTGCCGCCGCCGACGCCGGCGAGGGCAAGCTGCGGTGCCAGCTGGCGGGCCTGCGGTGCACGCACGGCCAGCAGCACGCCGTCGGCCTGCCCGGCAGCGCGCAGGCGCGCGCTGATGTCGCCCACGGGGTCGGCCACCCCGATGGTGGCCAGCACCTGGCCGCCGCGCTGGGTGAAGCGTTCGGCGAACGCGGCCGCGGTACGGCGGCCGGTGTCATCACTGCTGTGCAGCACGATCACCTTGGCGCGTTCGCGGCCACGCAGGTATTCGGCGGCCATCACCCCATCGTCTTCCGGCGCCAGCGAAAAGCCCGCGCTGCCGGCCGGCGGCGCGTCCTTGCCGCGGTTCAGCGCCAGCACCGGTACCGGCAACTGGGCGCGGCCGTAGACGGCATCCACTTCGTCGCGTCCCAAGGGGCCGACGATGAAATCCACGCCGCTGGCCACGGCCCGGTCGTAAGCCGACAGGGCGCCGGCCGGGGTCCCGGCGGTGTCGATGAAATCAATCTCCGGCTTGCGCCGGGTTTCACCGTAGTAACCGGTCAGCAGGCCATCGCGCACCGGCTGTGCGGCCGTGGCGAGGCGGCCGCTCAATGGCAGCAGCACGGCCAGTTTCACCGGCGGCCGGTAGCCGTCGCTCATCGCCGGCGGACGCTTGCTGGTGTCGAACTGGGCGCTGGCCGCGTCGCGGTCGAACGGACGCGGCAGCGGCATGCCGCGCGCGATCAAGGCGCGGCCGGCGAAGTTGTACAGCGGATCATTGGCCGGCAGAGCCGCCGCGCGCGACTGCAGCGTGGCATCGTCCAGCGTACCGAGCAGGCCGACGATGGCGGCCTGGTTGTCCGTGCGGGGTTTGCCTGCCAACCCGACATGCGCACGGGCACGCTCCTGGGCGGCGCCGAAGTTGTCGCCGGTGGCCTGCAGCGCAGCGGCGCGGGCCAGCTGCCAGCGCGATGCCAGCGCCGGCAGCAGTTCGGTGGCCGGTTCTGACAGTGCGGCCAGCGCCTGCGCGGGCTGCTTGTCGGCCAGTGCCAGTTCGGCGGTGGTCAGCAGATAGCGCTGGCGGCTGGCGGCGGACAGCTGCCGCGGCTGCAGCTGGGACAGCAGGCTGCGCGCGCGCGTCGCATCGCCGGCTTCGTGCCAGGCAAAGGCAGCGTCGGCCAGCGCGTTGCTGCGTGCGGCGCCACGCAGGGTGCCGGCCAGGCTTTCCAGCTGCATGGCGGCATCGCGCGGACGGCCTTGTTCAATCAGCAGCAGGGCCTGGCTCTGGGCCGGTGACTCCGGTGCACTGGTCAGGCTGGTGGTGGCGCAGCCGGCGAGCAACAGCAGCGACAACGACAGGGCGGAGATCCGGACGACAGGCTTGTTCATGATCGGGTCCATGCAGGAGGGGCAGCGGCGTTGGCCGGGTACACGCTAGGATTCTACCCTTGACCTTGGAGTGCCGCTGAAATGACCGTTGCCACGCTGTATGTCGTTGCCA
Organism: Stenotrophomonas sp. NPDC078853; assembly: GCF_044901215.1. Taxonomy (NCBI): domain Bacteria; kingdom Pseudomonadati; phylum Pseudomonadota; class Gammaproteobacteria; order Lysobacterales; family Lysobacteraceae; genus Stenotrophomonas; species Stenotrophomonas sp. NPDC078853. The sequence continues at coordinate 122,243 of NZ_JBJDOQ010000010.1, forward strand.
CCCCGATCGGCAACCTCGCCGACCTGAGCCCACGCGGGCAGGAGGTGCTGCGCACGGTGGCGGCAATCTGTGCCGAAGACACCCGGCGCACCGGCCAGCTGCTGTCCCATTTCGGCATTTCCCAACCGCTGGTGGCCCTGCACGACCACAACGAAGAGGTGCTGGCGCAGCGCATCGTGGCCCGCCTGCAGGCCGGCGAGTCACTGGCGCTGGTCAGCGATGCCGGGACCCCGCTGGTCAGCGATCCGGGCTTCCGGCTGGTGCGCGCGGCGCGCCAGGCCGGGATCCGGGTCAGCCCGGTTCCCGGTGCGTGCGCGGCCATTGCCGCACTCAGCGTGGCCGGCCTGCCCAGTGATCGCTTCACCTTCGAAGGCTTCCTGCCGGCCAAGGCCAGCGGACGTCGCGATCGGCTGCAGGGCCTGGCCGGGGAACTGCGCACGATGGTGTTCTACGAATCCTCGCACCGCATCACCGAGTCGCTGGCCGACATGGCCGCGGTCTTCGGCGGCGAGCGGCCGGCGGTGCTGGCGCGTGAGCTGACCAAGCTGTTCGAAACGGTGCTCGACGGTGACCTGCACAGCCTGCAGCAGCAGGTGGATGCTGACGAGAACCAGCGCAAGGGCGAGTTCGTGGTGATGGTGCAGGGCGCCGCCGATGACGAGCAGGCACAGCTGGCCCAAGGCCGTCGCGTGTACGCCACCCTCAGCGAGCACCTGCCGCCGTCCACCGCGGCCAAGCTGGCGGCCGAGCTGACCGGTGCCCCGCGCAAGGCGCTGTACGGCAGCTGATCATCGCGCCCCCGGAAATGGGCGGATGTGGGAGAATGCACGCGGCGGAGTCGGCCAGACAGTCGCGTCATCCTTCGGGATGCCGAGGAAAGTCCGGGCTCCATAGGGCAAGGTGCCAGGTAACGCCTGGGCGGCGCAAGCCGACGGAAAGTGCAACAGAAAGATACCGCCGAACGGCCTTCGGGCGCGTGGCAAGGGTGAAATGGTGCGGTAAGAGCGCACCGCGAGTCTGGCAACAGACCGGTACGGCAAACCCCACCTGGAGCAAGACCAAATAGGGACCTCATGGCGCGGCCCGCGTCGGGTCCGGGTAGGTTGCTTGAGCGTTGCGGTGACGTAACGCCTAGAGGAATGACTGTCCACGACAGAACCCGGCTTATCGGCCGGCTCCGCCACCTTCCATCGCATTCGCCGCGCCCCCTTTGCCAAAGGGGGCTTTGGGCCCCGTGCGTTATTGGAAACCGAGCTGATCCTGGCCCAGGGCCACGCCCTGCGGCCCGAACCGTCGTTCGTGGATGGCACCCCGCCCATCGTGGTCGATCAGGATGAGGGTGCTGGAGCGGGTGCCGTAGTCGTCGCCACGGATGAAGGCCGGGCTGAGCCAGCGTTCCCGTTCCAGTCCGATCCCGGTGTCCGGCAGCTCAGCATCGGCAGGCCGGTGCTCATCGGCCAAGGCCGTCCACAAGGGCTCCAGTGACGAGGTGTCGCCATCGGTCCACGCCCCAAGCGCATCCATCAGTCGTCGCGTCTTCGGCCATGGCGCGTCCAGCGCGCCATTGGACAGGCCGTGGATGCCGGCTGCCAGCTGCTGTTGTTCGGGCGGATGGTTGCCGAGGAACTGCACGGACTGCGCGTCTGCCAGCAGCAGGTTGAACGGGGCGTACGTTGCGGCAACGCGCGACAGCCGGTCGGCGTGCACGGCTGCCGCTGCGCTGCCGCGCAGGTAATCGGCAACCAGCGCGCCGCGCGACGGCCCGGTCTGTGACGCCAGCGGATCGCGCACATTGGTGACCACCGCCATCCGCGCGCCCGCACCGACCCCTGCCCACCCGCCGCCTGAGCGCAGATCACGCCCGCCCATCACCTGCGGCGCGTCGGTCCAGCGGGACAGTGCGGCGGTTGGACGAGCGTGGAATTCATCGCGGTTACCGACCATCACCAGCCGCCAGCGCGGGTGGTGCAGCCAGGACAGGGCAAGCAGGCACATGCCCCGCATTGTGCTGTTTTGCGCAGTCGCCTGCTACGGAATCGGCACGGTCAATGAATGCGCAGGCGCGACTTCACACCCTCTGCACACCCATGAACTTCGGCGAAATCCGAAAATTTGAGACGAAACAGCCACTTGTGGATAAGCCTTGAACAAGTCTCTAAAGATCGCTGCAAGCTATTGATGGGACAGGTGATTTCCTTACCCAAAAGTTGTTGACAACCCTTTGACCGCTGATAAGGTGGGCAACAGAGGGAAAACCGGGTCTTTTGTGGTTTTTCGTGGTTCAATGTTTCATCACGCTGAAGGAAAGGTGCACGCGTCGTGTTTCAGGGCGAGACGGCCATCACAGTTGACGATAAAGGGCGCATGGCGGTTCCGACCGTTCATCGCGACCTCGTCGCGCGCGTGAGCAACAACCGCCTGGTCCTGACCTACAACCCGTTCGAATCCGGCTGTCTCTGGCTGTATGCCGAGTCCGAATGGGAGCGCGTCCGTGACGACGTCATGGCCAAGCCGAACACCCAGCGGGTGGTACGCCTGCTGCAGCAGAAACTGGTCGGTTCGGCCGCACATCTGGAGCTGGACGGCAATGGCCGCATCAGCATCCCCGCCAGCCACCGCGGCGCGGTGGGTATCGAAAAAAAGGCGGTATTGCTGGGCATGGGTGACAAATTTGAACTGTGGAGCGAGCAGGCACACCGCGCATTGATCCAGCAGACGTTGTCTGACGAGGATCTGGGCGATGGGCTTCTCGATCTGAAATTGTGAGCCGGGGTGCCCGGGTGCGCGGAACAGCGCAGACCGGTCACCTCCCGGTGTCGCAGTCGCCGGCGGGTCATCTGCCGGTGCTGTACACCCAGGTCCTTGAAGGCCTGAGGGTGATCGAAGACGGAACCTACCTGGACGGCACGTTTGGACGTGGCGGTCATGCCCGTGGCGTGCTGGAGCAGCTCGGTGAGGGCGGCCGCCTGCTGGTCATGGACAAGGATCCTGATGCGATCGCCGTGGCCGAGCGCGACTTCGCGCCGGACCCGCGCGTGTCGATTTTCCGTGGCAGCTTCGCCCAGCTGCTGCAGTGGGACCAGACGGCTGCCGGCCTGGATGGGGTGCTGTTCGACCTGGGCGTCTCCTCGCCCCAGCTGGATGTCGCCGAGCGCGGTTTCAGCTTCGGCAAGGACGGACCGCTGGATATGCGGATGGACCCGGACAGCGGCGAAAGCGCGGCCCAGTGGCTGGCACGCGCGGACGACACCGAGATCGCCGACGTGCTGTGGACTTATGGCGAAGAGCGCCAGAGCCGCCGCATCGCCCGTGCGCTGGTCGCCCGCCGGCAGAAGCAGCCTTTCGCCCGCACCGCCGAACTGGCCGAGGCGATCGCTTCGGTGATGCCGCGCGGCAAGGACAAGATTCACCCTGCCACCCGCAGCTTCCAGGCCATCCGCATCCATATCAACCGCGAGCTGGCCGATCTCCAGGCCGGCCTGGACGCGGCCGTGCAACGGCTCAAGCCGGGTGGCCGGCTGGCCGTGATCAGCTTCCATTCGCTGGAAGACCGCATCGTCAAGCAATACATGAACCGGTTGGCCAAAGCGCCTCCGAGCAATCGTCGCCTGCCCGAACAGCAGGCCTTCGTGCCTACGCTGGACCTCATCGGCGGCGCCATCAAGGCCAATGACGACGAACTGTCCGGCAACCCGCGCGCGCGCAGTGCGGTGCTGCGCGTGGCACAGAAGCGTGAGGTCGCCGGATGAGCCGGTTGATCCTGATCGTGCTGCTGGCCTGCACGGTCGCTTCGGCGATCGGGGTGGTGTTCGTGCGCCATCGCCATCGCCAGACCTTCATCGAGCTGGCCCGTGCCGAGCGCGTGCGCGATGAGCTGAACATCGAGTTCGGCCGGCTGCAGCTGGAACAGGCCACCCTGGCCGAGGCCAACCGGGTCGACCAGGTGGCGCGTGAGAAGCTCGGCATGAAGTTCCCGGAAGCCGCCGACGTGGTGGTGGTCCGCCCATGAACAAGACCGGCCGCAACCGTCCCCGCAACGCCTTCAACCTGCGCCAGCGGCTGCGCTGGGTCGCGTTGGCGCTTGGGCTGTGTTCGGTCTCGCTGGTCGGTCGTGCCGCCTACGTGCAGTTGATCAACAGCGATTTCTACCAGCGCCAGGGGGAGGCGCGCTACCTGCGCGAACTGCCGATCAAGACCTCGCGCGGGATGATCACCGACCGCAACGGCGAGCCGGTGGCGGTCTCCACGCCGGTCGCTTCGATCTGGGTCAATCCGCAGGAACTGCTGCGCACGCCGGACCGCATTCCGGAGCTGGCCACTGCGCTGGGCCTTTCGGTGGACGACCTGAGCAGCCGCCTGAGCCAGAAGGCGGACAAAGAGTTCATGTACCTGCGTCGTCGCATCAATCCGGACGATGCGGAGAAAGTGGTCGCGCTGAAGATCCCCGGTGTTGCGGCACAGCGCGAGTTCCGCCGCTTCTACCCGCAGGGCGAAGCGATGGCCCACGTGCTCGGCTTCACCAACATCGACGACCGCGGCCAGGAAGGGCTGGAGCTGGCCTTCGACGAATGGCTGCGCGGCGAACCCGGTGCCAAGCGGGTGATCCGCAACCGCAAGGGCGAAACGGTGGAAAGCGATCTGCTGCGCGCCGCCACGCCGGGCAAGGACCTGACCCTGAGCATCGACCGGCGGATCCAGTTCCTGGCCTACCGCGAGCTGCGCAACGCGCTGATCGCCAACAAGGCAGCGGGCGGTTCGATCGTGATCATGGACGTGGCCACCGGCGAAGTGCTGGCCATGGTCAACCTGCCTACCTACAACCCGAACTCGCTGGATGGCGCGGTGCCGGACACGCGGCGCAACCGCGCGGTGACCGACCTGGTCGAGCCGGGCTCGACGATGAAGCCGCTGACGATCGCGTCCGCGCTGCAGGCCGGCGTGGTCACCAAGGACACGATCATCGACACCAATCCCGGCTACATGTCGCTGGGGCGTTACACCATCCGCGACGTGCCACGTAACAACGGCGTGCTCAACGTCACCGGCGTGATCACCCGCAGCTCGAACGTCGGCGCGGCCAAGGTCGTGGCCAAGATGACCGACCAGGTGTTCTACGATTCGGTGCACAACTTCGGCTACGGCAGCCGCCCCGGCAGTGGCTTCCCCGGTGAATCCGGTGGTGTGCTGCCGCGCCCGGCGCGCTGGAGCGGTTCGTCAAAGACCACCATGTCCTACGGTTACGGACTGTCGGTGACCCCGTTGCAGATCGCCACGGCGTATTCGGCGCTGGGCAACGGCGGCCGGCTGATTCCGCCGACCTTCGTCAAGGGCCAGCACAACGAAGCGCGCCAGGTAGTCGATGCGGAAGTCGCCAAGGAAGTGGTGGCGATGATGGAAACGGTGGTCACCCAGGGCGGCGCCAAGCAGGCTGCGGTACTCGGCTACCACGTGGCCGGCAAGACCGGCACCGCACGCAAGGCCGGCCCCGGCGGCTACGAACGCGGCCATTACAACGCGCTGTTCGCCGGCGTGGTGCCGGCCAGCAACCCGCGCTTCGCCACGGTGATCGTCATCAACGATCCGCAGGCCGGCAAGTACTACGGCGGGCTGGTCTCGGCGCCGGTATTCCACAACGTGATGGACGGTGCGCTGCGCCTGATGGACGTGCCGCCGGATGACATCCAGTCCTGGCTGACGGCGCAGCAGTCGGGCAAGACCGGGCATTCTGCTTCGGTGCTGCCGACGCCACCGGCCGATACCGTGCTGCCCGCCGATGCCGCCGCAGAATTCGATGCCGCGCTGCCGACCGCCGCGCAGGCCCCTGCGCCTGCCTCCGCACCGACGGGAGGCACGCAATGAGCCGTTCCCTGCTGCTGTCGACCCTGCTTCCCGATCTGGCCCTGGCAGGCCGCGATGTGACCATCACCGGCCTGGTGATGGACAGCCGCGCGGTCCGTGCAGGCGATGCCTTCGTGGCGATCGCCGGCTTTGGCGCGCATGGCCTCGGCTTCGTCGACCAGGCGCGTGGCGCTGGCGCCTCGGCCATCCTGTTCGAACCACCCGCGCCGCAGGAGCTGCCCGCCCCGGCCGACGCCATCGCCGTGCCCGGGCTGCGCGCGCGCATGGGCGCGATGGCCGACCAGTTCCACGGTGCGCCTTCGCGCGCGATGCGCATGGTCGGGGTGACCGGCACCAACGGCAAGACCTCCACCGTGCAGCTGCTGGCCCAGGCCTGGCACCTGCTGGGCACCCGCAGCGGCAGCATCGGCACCCTCGGCGCCGGGCTGTTCGGCGATGTGCAGCCGACCGGCTTCACTACCCCGCTGGTGCTGCAGATGCATGCCCTGCTGGCCGAGCTGCGTGATGCCGGCGCACAGGCAGTAGCGATGGAAGTCAGTTCGCACGCGCTCGACCAGGGCCGCGTGGACGCGGTGCACTATGACGTGGCGGTGTTCACCAACCTCACCCGCGACCATCTGGATTACCACGGCGACATGCATACCTATGGCGCAGCGAAGGAGAGGTTGTTCCACCGCCCCGGCCTGCGTGCCTCGGTGGTCAACCTCGACGATGGCTTCGGCCGCGAACTGCACGCGCGCCTGGCGGCCGGCCAGCAGGCGATCGGCGTGAGCTCGCGCGGTGCGGCTGGCGCTGCGGTGCGTGCGTGCGACATCGTGCTGGACGGGCAGGGGCTGGCCTTCGCCCTGCAGATCGACGAAGACAGCGCTGACGTGCGCTCGCCGCTGCTTGGTCGTTTCAACGTGGACAACCTGCTGGCCGTGGCCGGCACCCTGCATGCGCTGGGCCATCCGCTGGCCACCATCGCTGGCGTGCTGGGCCAGCTGCAGCCGATCCATGGGCGGATGAACCGCCTTGGCGGCGCAGCGGGCGAGCCCACCGTGGTCATCGATTACGCACATACCCCGGATGCGCTGGAACAGGCGTTGTCCAGCCTGCGTGGCCACGTCGCCGGCCAGCTGGCCTGCGTGTTCGGCTGCGGTGGCGAGCGTGATGCAGGCAAGCGCCCGCAGATGGCTGCGATCGCCGAACGCCTGGCTGACCGGGTGATCGTGACCGACGACAACCCGCGCGGCGAAGACGGCGACCGCATCGTGGCCGATATCCTCGCTGGCTTCCACACGGCGTCTGCGGTTGTCGTGCAGCGTGACCGCGCACGCGCCATCGGCGCTGCGGTAGCCGCGGCAGGCGACGGCGATATCGTGCTGGTCGCCGGCAAGGGCCATGAGCCCTACCAGGAAATCAACGGCGTCCGACATGCCTTCGATGACACCGACGTGGCCGCCGCTGCGTTGGCCTCACGTGTGCACGGGGAGGGAGTGGCATGAGGCGCACCCTGCTTTCGCTGATCGCGCATTGGGCCGGCGGCGAGATCCATGGCGATGACGTCGCCATCGATGCCATCAGCAACGACACCCGGCAGATGAGCCCCGGCAGCCTGTACGTGGCGCTGCGCGGGGAGCGCTTCGACGGGCACGATTTCGGCACCGACGCGCAGGCACGCGGCGCCAGCGCGCTGCTGGTTGAACGCCTGCTGCCGCTGGACCTGCCGCAGGTGCTGGTAGCCGACAGCGAGCTGGCCCTTGCCCGCATCGCCGCCGGCATGCAGCGTGATCGCAACACCGGCGTGTTCGCCATCACCGGCAGCAACGGCAAGACCAGCGTCAAGACCCTGCTGCTGGATATCCTGCGCCAGCATGCGCAGGTGGCACACAAGGTGGTGCACGCCAACCCGGGCAACTTCAACAACGAGATCGGCCTGCCGCTGGCGGTGATCGCAGCGCCGGAAGATGCCGACTTCGCAGTCTATGAAATGGGCGCCGGCAAACCCGGAGACATCGCCTACCTGACCGACATCGTGCGTCCGCGCTGGTCACTGGTGAACAACATCGCCGCCGCGCACCTGGAACGCATGGGCAGCCTGCAGGGCGTGGCCAGCACCAAGGGCGCGATCTACGCCGCGCTGCCCGCCGATGGCGTGGCGGTGATCAACGCCGACGACGCCTTCGCGCCGTGGTTTGAACAGCATTTCATCGGTACCCCGCCGCGTTGTGGTGTGCTGCGCTTCGGCCTGGACCACACCGCGGACGTGTCCGCCTCGGCGATCCGCTTCGATGCCGCAGGCAGCCATTTCCTCCTGCACACGCCGGCAGGCGAGGCGGAGGTGGCGCTGCCGCTGCCGGGCCGCCACAACATCGGCAATGCGCTGGCAGCCACCGCGCTGGCGCTGGCGGCAGGTATTCCGTTGCAGCACATCGTGGCCGCGCTGGCGGTCACCGAACCGGTGCCGGGCCGGCAGATCGCCCACCGCCTGCCCAACGGCGCGGTGCTGGTGGATGACAGCTACAACGCCAATCCCGGTTCGCTGGCGGCGGCGATCGATGCGCTGGCCAGCAGTGGCCAGGACGCCTGGCTGGTGCTCGGCGACATGCGCGAACTCGGCCCGGACGCGGTGGCACTGCATGCGCAGGCCGGCCAGCGCGCGCGCCAGGGCGGCATCAAGCGCCTGTATACGCTGGGTCCGCTCAGCGCTGCCGCGTCGGCTGCATTCGGCGACGGTGGTCGGCATTTCCAAACCCATGACGCACTGGCGCGCGCGCTGCAGGACGACCTGCATGCCGGCGTGCGCTGCCTGGTCAAGGGATCCCGTGGCAGCGCCATGGACAAGATCGTGAAAGCGCTGCTCGCGCAAGGAGAGGAAGCCCCCCATGTTGTATGAACTGGCTCGATGGTTGCAGCAGCTGGAGAGCTCGTTCGGGCTGTTCAACTACCAGACGTTCCGCGCCATCCTGGCCGCGTTGACGGCGCTGTTCCTGTCGCTGTGGATGGGCCCTGCGGTGATCCGCCGGCTGGCCCAGTTCAAGGGTGGCCAGCCGATCCGCACCGATGGCCCGCAGACCCACTTCGCCAAGGCCGGCACGCCGACCATGGGCGGCTCGCTGATCCTGCTGACCGTCACCCTGGCGGTGCTGGCCTGGGCCGACCTGAGCAACCGCTACGTGTGGCTGGTGCTGGCGGTGATGATCTGTTTCGGCGCCATCGGCTGGTACGACGACTGGATCAAGATCGTGCGCCGCGACCCCAACGGCCTGAAGTCACGCTACAAGTACCTGCTGCAGTCGATCTTCGGCCTGGCCGCCGGCCTGTTCCTGTACTTCACCGCCGACGTGCCGTCCGCGCTGACCTTCTACATCCCGATGTTCAAATCGGTGGCGCTGCCGCTGGCCGGCATCAGCTTCGTGGCCATCGCCTATTTCTGGATCGTCGGGTTCTCCAACGCGGTCAACCTGACCGACGGCCTGGACGGCCTGGCGATCATGCCGACCGTGCTGGTGGCCTGCGCGCTGGGCGTGTTCGCCTATGCATCGGGCAACGTGGTGTTCTCCAACTACCTGCAGATCCCGCAGATCCCGGGCGCGGGCGAACTGGTGATCATCTGCGCGGCGATTGCCGGCGCCGGCCTCGGCTTCCTGTGGTTCAACACCTATCCGGCCATGGTGTTCATGGGTGACATCGGCGCACTGGCGCTGGGCGCGGTGCTGGGCACCATCGCGGTGATCGTGCGCCAGGAACTGGTGCTGGTGATCATGGGTGGCGTGTTCGTGGTTGAGACGCTGTCGGTGATGATCCAGGTCGCCTCGTTCAAGCTGACCGGCAAGCGGGTGTTCCGCATGGCCCCCATCCACCACCACTTCGAACTGAAGGGCTGGCCGGAGCCGCGCGTGATCGTGCGCTTCTGGATCATCTCGGTGGTGCTGGTGCTGGTCGGCCTGGCCACGTTGAAGGTGCGCTGATGAATGACCTGTCGCGCCAGGCAACACGCCTTGAAGCCATCGGAGGCCACTTCGACAAGTGGCTGCTCGGCGCGATCATCGCGCTGACCGGGCTGGGCGTGGTGATGGTCGCGTCCAGCTCGATCGCGCTGATGAGCAGCCCGTTCTACTACCTCAACCGCCACCTGATCTTCCTGGCGGTGGGCATCGTGCTGGCCGGGCTGGCCATGCGCACCGAACTGAAAACCATCGAGCAGTACAACCAGCTGCTGCTGCTGGGCTGCTTCGCGCTGCTGATCGTGGTGTTCATCCCCGGCCTCGGCAGCAGCGTCAACGGCGCCCGGCGCTGGATCAACCTGGGCGTGTCCAAATTCCAGACCGTTGAAGCGGTCAAGGTGCTGTACATCGTGTGGCTGTCCAGCTATCTGGTGCGCTTCCGCGACGAGGTCAACGCCACCTGGCCGGCGATGCTCAAGCCACTCGGCGTGGCCGGTGCGCTGGTGGTGCTGATGCTGCTGCAGCCCGACTTCGGTTCGTCCACCCTGCTGCTGGCGATCACCGCCGGCATGCTGGTGCTGGGCGGGGTCAACATGCCGCGCATGTCCATGCCGATCATCTTCGGGATGATCGGCATGACCGCGCTGGCGATCTTCGAACCCTACCGCATGCGCCGTATCACCTCCTTCCTGGATCCGTGGGCCGACCAGCAGGGCGATGGCTACCAGCTGTCCAACGCGCTGATGGCAGTAGGCCGCGGCGAGTGGACCGGCGTCGGCCTGGGCAACTCGGTGCAGAAGCTGTACTACCTGCCCGAAGCGCATACCGACTTCATCTTCTCGGTGACCGCAGAAGAGCTGGGCTTCATCGGCACCTGCCTGATCGTGGCGCTGTATGCGCTGCTGGTGGGACGGACGATGTGGCTGGGCATGCGCTGCGTGGAAATGAAGCGCCACTTCTCCGGCTACATCGCCTTCGGCATCGGGCTGTGGATCAGCATGCAGAGCTTCGTCTCGATCGGCGTCAACCTGGGCATCCTGCCGACCAAGGGCCTGACCCTGCCGTTGATCTCCTCGGGTGGCTCCAGCGTATTGATGACCTGCGTGGCGATGGGCCTGCTGTTGCGCGTTTCCTATGAACTGGACCGCGCCGAGCGCCGCCACGCGGTGCGCATGGGCGGTGGAGACGATGCCAGCGAGGACGTGGTGCGCGCACCGGCCGGCGCCGCGCCCGCCGCCGTGCCGGGCCGCGTGGCCAACGTTGCCAGCAGCCAGGAGACCAGGCCGGACGCACCGGCGCAGGGAACCGCCCCGCGTGGCACCAGCCGCCTGCAGACGCGCATCGAACCGACCTTCGGGAGGTTGTCATGAGCGCCCGCGCTCCTGCCGATCGCCCGGTGATGATCCTGGCCGGTGGCACCGGCGGGCACATTTTTCCCGGCCTGGCCGTGGCCCGCGTGCTGCGCGCGCGCGGCGTTCCGGTGACCTGGCTGGGCGCTGTGGGGCAGATGGAAACGCGCCTGGTGCCGCAGCATGACCTGCCGATCGACACGCTGGACATCGCCGGCCTGCGTGGCAAGGGCAAGCTGGCCCTGCTGGGCGCGCCGTGGCGGTTGCTGCGTGCGATCCGCCAGGCCGGTTTCATCCTGCGTGACCGCAATCCGCGCGCGGTGATCGCCTTCGGCGGGTATGCCTCCGGCCCCGGTGGCCTGGCCGCGCGCCTGCACGGGCTGCCGCTGCTGGTGCACGAACAGAACCGTGCACCGGGCATGACCAACCGCTTCCTGTCGCGCTTCGCGCAGCGCGTGCTGACCGGTTTCCCCGGCAGCTTCGCCGCGCGCGAAGAAGCGGTCGGCAATCCGGTGCGTGCCGAGATCGCAGCCATCTCACCGCCCGAACAGCGCTTCGCCGGCCGCAGCGGCCCGCTGCGTTTGCTGGTGGTGGGTGGCAGCCAGGGTGCGCGTGCACTCAATACCGGCGTGCCGCAGTCCATCGCCGCCCTGGGTGCGGCGTACCCGGTGAGCGTGCGCCACCAGAGCGGCGAGAAGATGCATGCCGAAGCTGTGGAGGCCTACGCCAAGGCCGGCGTCGAGGCGGAGATCACGCCTTTCATTGCCGACATGGCCGACGCCTTCGCGTGGGCGGATGTGGTGGTCTGCCGTTCCGGCGCGTCCACCCTGGCCGAGCTGTGCGCGGTCGGCGTGGGCAGCGTGCTGGTGCCGTTCCCGGCCGCCGTCGACGACCACCAGACGCGCAATGCCGAGTACCTGGTCGAGCGCGATGCGGCCGTGCTGTTGAAGCAGGGCGACGCGCTGGTCAGCGGCATCACGTCACTGTTGCGTGAACTATCCGAAAATCCCGCCCGCCGCATGCAGATGGCGAAAGCCGCACGTGCGCTGGCCAAGGTCGATGCCGCAGAGCGCATCGCCGACATCATCCTCGAGGAAGCTGTATGAACAACGTGCCGCGCCACCGCGCCGACACCACGCGGAGCTGCGCATGATCCGCCGCCTGCACGACACCAACGACCTGGTGCGCGCTTTCCCGCGCGTGCATTTCGTCGGCATCGGTGGCACCGGCATGAGCGGCATCGCCGAAGTGATGCTGACGCTGGGTTATGAAGTGTCCGGCTCGGACAACGCCGACAATGCCGCGACCCGTCGCCTGGCCGGACTCGGCGCACGCATCATGCGCGGCCACTCGGCCGCCAACGTGCTCGGCACCGATTGCGTGGTGGTGTCCAGCGCGATCCGCGAAGACAACCCGGAACTGATGGAAGCGCGCAGCCAGCGCATCCCGATCATGCCGCGCGCGGCGATGCTGGCCGAACTGATGCGCTTCCGTCGCGGCATCGCGGTGGCCGGCACGCACGGCAAGACCACCACCACCAGCCTGACCGCGGCGGTGCTGAGCGAGGGCGGGCTGGACCCGACCTTCGTCATCGGCGGGCAGCTGCTGGCCGCCGGTGCCAATGCCAAGCTGGGCAGTGGCCAGTGGCTGGTAGCCGAAGCGGACGAGAGCGATGGCAGCTTCCTGCGTCTCAATCCGCTGATGTCGATCATCACCAACATCGATGCCGACCACCTGGAAAACTACGGCAACGACTTCGCCCGTGTGCAGGCGGCCTTCGCCGAATTCCTGCAGCGGCTGCCGTTCTACGGCCTGGCCGTGCTGTGCATCGATGATCCGGAGGTGGCCGCGCTGGCGGCCAAGACGCCGCGTCACGTGATGAGCTACGGCCTGAGCGACCACGCCGATGTCCGTGCGGAAAACGTGGTGCAGGAAGGTTCGCGGATGCGCTTCACCCTGCGCCTGCCGCAGGGCACCAGCCAGGAAGTGGTGCTGGCGCTGCCCGGCAAGCACAACGTGCTCAATGCGCTGGCCGCGGCCGCCGTCGGCTGGCAGCTGGGCGTGGCCCCGGATGCCATCGCGCGCGCGCTGCAGAGCTTCGCCGGCGTCGGTCGGCGCTTCAATGACCTGGGCGAAGTCACCACTGCCAGCGGTGCCAAAGTCCGCGTCATCGACGATTACGGCCACCATCCCAGCGAGCTGGAGGCGGTGTTCGCCGCCGCCCGCGGTGGCTGGGCCGACAAACGTCTGGTGGTGGCCTTCCAGCCACATCGCTACAGCCGTACCCGCGACCAGTTCGACAAGTTCGCCGCGGTGCTTTCCAGCGTCGATGCGCTGGTGCTGAGCGAGGTCTACCCGGCCGGCGAAGAGCCGATCGCCGGCGCCGATTCCGAAGCGCTGGCACGCGCGATCCGCGCGCGCGGCCGCGGTGAACCGGTGGTGGTCGGCAAGGCCGCCCAGCTGGCGCACGTGCTGCCTGATGTGCTGCAGGACGGCGACCTGTTGTTGATGATGGGTGCAGGCGATATCGGCGCGGTGGCACAACAGATCGCCAGCGAAGGCTTCAGCGTGGAGGCCCAGGCATGAGCGGCTTGCCTTTCCCGGCCCCGCGCAGCGGCGATCCGGCCGATTTCGGTCGCGTCGGCGTGCTGCTCGGCGGTACCTCCAGCGAGCGCGAAGTGTCGCTGGATTCCGGCCGCAATGTGCTCGAAGCACTGCAGGCGCGCGGGGTGAACGCATTCGCCATCGATGGCATCCCGGCCCTGGCCAAGGCGCTGGCCGCCGGCGAGGTCGACCGGGTGTTCAACATCCTGCACGGTCATAACGGCGGGGGCGAGGACGGCATCGTGCAGGGCCTGCTGGAAGCCTTCGGCGTGCCGTACACCGGCTCGGACGTGCTGGGTTCGGCGTTGAGCATGGACAAGATCCGCACCAAACAGGTGTGGCTGTCCGTCGGCCTGCCCACCCCGCAGTACCGCAGGGTGACCGCCGCGGACGTACACGCTCAGGCCGCCGAGCTGGGCCTGCCGGTAGTGGTCAAGCCGGCCAACGAAGGCTCCAGCGTGGGCATCAGCCGGGTCTTCGACGATGCCGGCCTGGACGAAGCCGTAGCGCTGGCCACGCGCTACGACGGCCAACTGCTGATGGAACAGATGGTGGTCGGTGACGAGCTCACCGTCGGCATCCTCGGCGATGTCGCGCTGCCGTCGATCCGCATCGTGCCCAAGGGCCAGTGGTACGACTACGAAGCCAAGTACAAGGCCGACGATACCCAGTACCTGTGCCCGGGCCTGGACGGCGCGGACGAACAGGAGATCGGCCGCCTTGCGCTGGCCGCCTTCCGCGCCGCCGGCTGCCGGGGCTGGGGTCGGGTGGACGTGATGCGCGACCGCACCACCGGCCGCCTGTTCCTGCTGGAAGTGAACACCGCCCCGGGCATGACCAGTCATTCGCTGGTGCCCAAGGCCGCCGGCCAGGCCGGTATCGGTTTCGAAGAACTGGTCTGGCGCGTGCTGGAACAGACCCTGGCCGATCCATCGCAGGAGAATCGCCACGCATGAACGCGGTGCTGCGCATCTTCGTCTGGCTGATCGCCCTGTCCGTGGTGGCATTGCCCGTGGTGGCCGTGCTCAACGGCTGGGTGGGCGCCGAACGCTGGCCGTTGGCCAAGCTGCGCGTGCACGGTGAGTTCAAGCGGGTGCCGGCAGAACAGCTGCAGAAGGTGCTGCTGCCGTATGCGCATGCCGGCTTCTTCGCGGTGCGCCTGCAGGATGCCCAGGACAGCATCGAGCGCCTGCCGTGGGTGGAAAGCGCCCGCGTGCGCAAGCAGTGGCCGGATGTGCTCGAAGTGACGCTGATCGAGCACAAACCGTTCGCACGCTGGGGCAATGATCGCCTGTTGTCCGAGCAGGGCAAGCTGTTCCCCACGCCGAAGAAGCTGGCCGACCTGCAGCTTCCGCAGCTGGATGGGCCGGACAGCCAGACCGAAGAAGTGGTGACCCTCTACAACGACGCCCGTTCGATGTTCGCCCCGTCCGGGCTGGACGTGACCCGCTTGAGCATGGATGCACGCGGCAGCTGGTCGCTGCTGCTGAGCAACGGGACCGAAGTGGTGGTGGGCCGCGACGACGCGCGTTCGCGCCTGCAGCGCTATGTACGTGTGTTGCCGCAGTTGGCCAGCCAGGCCGCGCCGATCGAGCGCGCCGACCTCCGATACACCAATGGCTTCACCCTCAGCTGGGGTGAACCACCGGCCGCAGCGCCGAAGAAAACGCAGGACAGGACATGAATCGCAAGGGTGACAAATCGTTGATCGTCGGCCTCGACATCGGCACCTCCAAGGTGGTGGCGCTGGTGGGCGAGTACTCGCCCGGCAACCCGATCGAGGTGATCGGCATCGGCTCGCACGAATCGCGCGGCCTCAAGCGCGGCGTGGTGGTGGACATCGAGTCGACCGTGCAGTCGATCCAGCGCGCCGTGGAAGAAGCCGAGCTGATGGCCGGTTGCGAGATCCGCTCGGTGTATGCCTCCATCTCCGGCAACCACGTGCAGTGCAAGAACTCGCCCGGCATCGTGCCGATCCGCGACGGCGAAGTGACCTGGGGCGACCTGGACCGGGTGCTCGATGCGGCCAAGGCCGTGGCGATCCCGGCCGACCAGAAGATCCTGCACGCCATCCCGCGTGAGTACGTACTGGACGATTCGCAGGAAGGCATCCGCAATCCCGTCGGCATGACCGGCGTGCGGCTGGAAGTACACGCCCACCTGGTGGTGTGCGCGCAGTCCGCGGCGGCCAACATCAGCAAGTGCGTGCAGCGCTGTGGCCTGCAGGTGGACGACCTGGTGCTGTCATCGCTGGCTTCCAGCGTGGCCGTGCTGACCGCCGACGAGCGCGAACTGGGCGTGGTGCTGGTGGACATGGGCGCCGGCACCACCGATATCGCCGTGTTCGTGCAGGGCGCGATCTGCCATACCGCTTCGTTGCCGATCGCCGGTGACCACGTCACCAACGACATCGCGCACATGCTGCGCACGCCGACCCCGGAAGCGGAGCAGATCAAGGTGCGTTACGCCTGCGCGCTCGCCCAGCTGGCCACCGCCGAGGAAAGCATCCAGGTGCCGAGCGTGGGTGATCGTCCGCCGCGCCGCATGCCGCGCCACGCACTCGCGCAGGCGGTGCAGGGCCGGTACGAGGAAATCTTTGAAATGGTGCAGGCCGAACTGCGCCGTTCCGGCTTCGAAGAACTGGTGCGCGCCGGCATGGTGCTCACCGGCGGTGCGTCGAAGATGGAAGGCGTGGTCGAACTGGCCGAGGAAATGCTGCAGATGCCGGTACGCGTGGGCATTCCACAGCACGTCACCGGTCTGGGCGAAGTGGTCGGCAACCCTGTCCACGCAACCGGCGTCGGCCTGCTGCTGATGGGCAGCCAGATCGAGCATCCGCGCCGGCCGTCACTGCCGGCCGGACGCGCGGGAAGCATGTTCAAGAAACTGAAAACCTGGTTCCGCGGCGAGTTCTGACCGCGGCCATGCCGGCCCCGGCCGGCTGCTTTGAAACGCAACACCGCAACACCGCAACACACGGCAACACACGGCAACAACAAACCACTACAGCCGCAACGGCGGCATGCAGCGGAAGGCAGGATGCCTCCCCCGCCACATGCCAAAGGAAGCGGATACAACCGAGGACACGGACATGGCGCATTTTGAACTGATCGAAAAGATGGCACCCAATGCGGTGATCAAGGTGGTTGGCGTGGGCGGCGGCGGCGGCAACGCCGTGGCGCACATGGTCAACTCAGCGGTGGACGGGGTGGAATTCATCACCGCCAACACCGACTCGCAGGCCATCAAGAATTGCGGTGCGAAGCTGCAGCTGCAGCTGGGCACCAATGTCACCAAGGGCTTGGGCGCCGGCGCGAATCCGGAAGTCGGCCGCCAGGCCGCGCTGGAAGACCGCGAGCGCATCATGGACGCGCTGCAGGGCGCGGATATGGTCTTCATCACTGCCGGCATGGGCGGTGGCACCGGTACCGGCGCTGCGCCGGTGGTGGCGCAGCTGGCCAAGGAAATGGGCATCCTGACCGTGGCCGTGGTCACCAAGCCGTTCCCGTTCGAAGGCCGTCGCCGCATGCAGGTCGCGCTGAAGGGCATCGAGGAACTGAGCCAGCACTGCGACTCGCTGATCACCATTCCCAACGAAAAGCTGATCACCGTGCTGGGCCGCAACGCCACCATGATCCAGGCCTTCCGTGCCGCCAACGACGTGCTGCAGGGCGCCGTGCAGGGCATCGCCGACCTGATCGTGCGTCCGGGCCTGATCAACGTCGACTTCGCCGACGTGCGCACCGTCATGTCCGAAATGGGCCTGGCGATGATGGGTACCGGCACCGCCCGCGGCGATGACCGCGCGCAGGCTGCGGCCGAATCGGCCATCCAAAACCCGCTGCTGGACGATGTGAACCTGGCCGGCGCCAACGGCATCCTGGTCAACATCACCGCCGGTGCGGACTTCACCATGGCCGAGTTCGACGAGATCGGCCGCACCATCGACGGCTTCGCATCGGAAGATGCCACCGTCGTGGTCGGCACCGTGCTGGATCCGGACATGCAGGACGAAGTGCGCGTCACCGTGGTGGCCACCGGCCTGAACCGCGTGGTCGCCGGCAAGACCCAGCGCCCGGGCGAGCGTGCACCGATCAAGCTGGTCCGCAACGCCACCACCGGCCAGCCGGAATTCTCCGACTTCGACAACGGCGGTGATGCGGTTTCCAAGGCCGTCGGTGGCGTGGGCCTGGGCCTGCGTCGGGCCAGCAGCGACAGCGTGGCGACGTCCTCGTCGGCCTCCTCGTCGTCCGCTTCCAGCAGCTCCACCACGCAGACCGCTGAACTGCCCAACGACTACCTGGACATCCCGGCGTTCCTGCGCCGCCAGGCGGACTGATCGCCGGCGCCGGGGTTGTCCTCCCCGGTCGCCAGCACCATGTCCTGCACTACAGGCGCCGGGCCAGGATGGGCCCGGCAGCCCTGTCATGCATGAGCTTTACCTGCATCGCGCCGTGACCCGCCTGGCTTCAGCCGGGGTAGGGCCGGTCGCGTGTTAATCTGTCCCACCCCCTTGGGCAGGCCATCGCGGCCCGCCGCATGCACCTGGCCACACCCCATGATCCCGCAACGTACCCTCAAGAACACGATCCGCGCTACTGGCGTTGGCCTGCACAGCGGTGACAAGGTCTACATGACCCTGCGCCCGGCACCGGTCAACCATGGCATCGTGTTCCGTCGCGTGGACCTGGATCCGGTGGTCGACGTGCCGGCCAAGGCCGAGCTCGTCACCGAAGTGACTTTGTGCACCGGCCTGACCTGCAACGACGCCAAGATCCAGACCGTCGAACACCTGATGTCGGCACTGGCTGGCCTCGGCGTGGACAACATCATCGTCGAACTGTCCTCGGCCGAGCTGCCGATCATGGACGGTTCGTCCGGCCCGTTCGTGTTCCTGCTGCAGTCGGCAGGCATCATTGAACAGGATGCCGCCAAGCGCTTCATCCGCGTGCTGAAGACCGTCGAGGTCACCGAAGGCGACAAGGTCGCGCGCTTCGAACCTTATGAAGGCTACAGGCTGGGCTTCACCATCCAGTTCGACCACCCGATGATCCCGGCCAAGCAGTCGCGGCAGGAAATCGAGTTCTCCACCGCGGCCTACACCAAGGAAATCTCCCGCGCGCGCACCTTCGGCTTCATGCGTGACCTGGAATACATGCGCGAGCGCAACCTCGGCCTCGGTGGGTCGATGGACAACGCCATCGTGCTCGACGAATTCCGGGTGCTGAACGAAGACGGCCTGCGTTACGCCGACGAGTTCGTACGTCACAAGATCCTTGACGCGATCGGCGATCTTTACCTCGCCGGTGGCCAGGTGCTGGGCGCCTACGAAGGATTCAAGTCGGGCCATGCACTGAACAACAAGCTGGTGCGTGCGTTGATGGCCGATGCGACCGCGTGGGAATGGGTGAGCTACGACTCACCGGCGGCGGCCGAACCTGTCGCCTATGGCGCGCCCGCCTACGCTTGAAAAAGCCTTTCTGCATCAACAGTTTGACGCCGCCCCCCGGGCGGCGTTCCGCGTTCTGGCGATGCCAAAAGTGACGCAACGGGTCCAAGCGCCCAGCGCGTCACAGTTTGTGAACCTGTTCCGCTAAAAGACTGAACTTAACGTTTAAATAACAAAACCCTAACGACTGAGCGGCCTTCCGCCGTTAGGATGCCCCACGGTCCTCGTAAAGTTTCACGCCGCTTCCACGGAAGCAGGCGGTGCGGGGAGGCGGAGCCGGAGGCTTCGCGGTCATCAGGACCTGGACGGTTTCGTGTCCTGGAGGCTAGCCAAGGCGTCGCGTAGTCCTTTGTGCGTGGCGGCTGAAACTGCGTGGGGTCCGTTCCGGTTGTCGATCGCTGGGGAGCGTGGTGGAGCGGGGGATGCAGTCTTGATGGTCACTTTGGTGGCCTTCAGCCCGATGGACCGGGCCGCGTTGATCAACTGTGCTTCGGCGAGCCGCACCTTGGCGTGCCACACAGGGGATTCAACGAGAAAAACGAGGTGCTCGTCGTTCGCGTTGGCCAGCCGGCAATGGCTGCGCAGGCTGGGCGGCAGATGGGGGCGCAACTGCAGGTCCAACGCATCGAGCCACAGGGCGCGACGCAGCGGGTTCCCGCTCTTGTCACCCATGACTGCATCCAGTGCCGGTTTCGGTGCTGAGGCAGGACGGGTACTGGATTTCGGCTCAGACATGAAAACTCACTGATGGCATTTAAAAAGATCGTAATCAAAACGCGTGATGGAAAGGCAAAAACGCCACTTGCGCGTCTTCGCTTCTATTTCGAGGATCGCCCCCGCGCCCTGTTGGGTAGCGTGCTGGGCATGGGCTGCATTATCGGCTTCGCCGGTGGAATGGGCGCCAACCTGCTCGGCGACTCCCGCCTGCAGGCCAAGGTCGACCGCCAGGAACGCGAGCTGGCGCAGGTCCGCCTGCAGTCACAGACCGAAGTCAACGCCCTCGCTGCCCGCCTCGGCGAGCTGCAGGCGCAGGCCACCCGGCTCAACGCCCTGGGTGAGCGCCTGACCCAGATGGGCAAGCTGGAAGACGGTGAATTCGACTTCCAGGAAACCCCCGGCCTGGGTGACGGCGATTCCGATGGCCCGACCGTGGACATCCCGGTCAAGGACATCAACGCCGACTTACAGGTGCTGGAGCAGCGGTTCGCTGCTTCAGGCAGCCAGCTTTCGGTGATGGAATCGCTGATGTTCGACCACCAGCTGCAGCAGAACGCCGTGCCCTCGCGCATGCCGATCCGCAACAGCTACGTGACCTCCAGCTTCGGCACCCGCGCCGATCCGTTCGGCCGCGGTGCGCGCAGCCACAAGGGCATCGATTTCCATGCCAAGGTCGGCGACCCGGTGATGTCCGTGGCCGAGGGCGTGGTCAGCTTCTCCGGTGTGAAGGGCGGCTACGGCAACGTGGTGGACGTCGACCATGGCAACGGCTACGTCACCCGCTATGCGCACAATTCGCGGCTGGTGGTGAAGGTCGGTGACCTGGTCCGTGCCGGGCAGGAAGTGGCCAAGGCCGGTTCCACCGGTCGTTCCACCGGTGCCCACGTGCACTTTGAAGTCTGGGAAAGCGGCCGGGTGGTCAATCCCCGCAAGTTCCTCGGCGATGGCGGCAACACGCCGGTGGGGCGCGTTTCCCGCGGCTGACGGGTATGGGGTGCCGGGCATGGCCATGCGCCCCCCCGCGAACCGCCAAGCGCTTGAAACCCCCGGCCTCCATCCCAAGTTACAATGGGTGATGCCATCGACGGGGCGCTGGGCGCCCCGTTTCGTTTGCGGCGGGCGGATTCCTGAAGGGAGCCGTGCCGGCGTTCACCTGACAACCGGTTCCCTCAATGATCAACAGCCTGCTTACCCGCGTTTTCGGCAGTCGTAATGAACGACAGCTGCGCCAGCTCAACCGCATCGTCGCCAAGGTCAATGCGCTGGAGCCGGACATGGAGAAGCTCAGCGATGCGCAGCTCCAGGCCAAGACGCCGGAGTTCAAGCAGCGCATCGCCGAAGGCGAGGCCCTGGACAAGGTGTTGCCGGAAGCGTTCGCGGTCTGCCGTGAAGCCAGCCGCCGCGTGCTCGGCATGCGCCACTACGATGTGCAGCTGATCGGCGGCATGGTGCTGCACCTGGGCAAGATCGCCGAGATGCGCACCGGTGAAGGCAAGACCCTGGTGGCGACCCTGCCGGTGTACCTGAACGCGCTGGAAGGCAAGGGCGTCCACGTGGTCACGGTGAACGACTACCTGGCACGCCGTGACTCGGCGCAGATGGGCAAGCTGTACAACTGGCTGGGCCTGAGCGTGGGCGTGGTGTACCCGGGCATGCCGCATGGCGACAAGCGCGAAGCCTATGGCAGCGACATCACCTACGGCACCAACAACGAATTCGGTTTCGACTACCTGCGCGACAACATGGCGCTGTCCAAGGCCGACCGCTACCAGCGCGGCCTGCACTACGCCATCGTCGATGAAGTCGACTCCATCCTGATCGACGAAGCGCGTACCCCGCTGATCATCTCCGGCCCGGCCGATGATTCGCCGGAGCTGTACATCCGCGTCAACCGCATCGTGCCGAACCTGGTCAAGCAGGAAAGCGAAGAGGGCGACGGCGACTTCTGGATCGACGAGAAGGGCAAGCAGGTCCACCTGTCCGAAGCGGGCATGGAACACGCCGAGCGCCTGCTGGTGGAAGCCGGCATCCTGGATGCCGAAACCGAAGGCCTGTACGCGGCGCAGAACCTGACCGTGGTGCACCACCTCAACGCCGCCCTGCGCGCGCACGCCATCTATCAGCGCGACGTGGATTACATCGTGCGCGATGGCGAAGTGGTCATCGTCGATGAGTTCACCGGCCGCACGCTGGCCGGCCGCCGCTGGTCCGATGGCCTGCACCAGGCCGTGGAAGCGAAGGAAGGCGTGCCGGTCCAGCGCGAAAACCAGACCCTGGCCAGCATCACCTTCCAGAACCTGTTCCGCATGTACGGCAAGCTGTCCGGCATGACCGGCACCGCCGATACCGAAGCCTTCGAATTCCAGAGCATCTACAACCTGGAAGTGGTGGTCATCCCGACCAACCGCCCGACCATCCGCAAGGATTCGCCGGACCAGGTGTTCCTCAACCGCCAGGGCAAGTTCAACGCGGTGCTGGCCGACATCCAGGAATGCAACAAGCGCGGCCAGCCGGTGCTGGTCGGCACCACCTCGATTGAAACCTCGGAGATGCTGTCCGAACACCTGCGCAAGGCCGGCGTGCACCATGAAGTGCTCAACGCCAAGCAGCATGACCGCGAAGCGACCATCGTCGCCAACGCCGGTCGTCCGGGCGCGGTGACCATCGCCACCAACATGGCGGGTCGCGGTACCGACATCGTGCTGGGTGGCTCGCTGGAAACCGAACTGCACGAGATGGGCGAAGAGGCCAGCGACGCAGAGCGTGCCAGCGCCAAGGCCGAATGGCAGAAGCGCCATGACGCGGTCAAGGCGGCCGGCGGCCTGCACATCGTCGGTACCGAGCGCCATGAATCGCGCCGTATCGACAACCAGCTGCGTGGCCGTTCCGGCCGCCAGGGCGATCCGGGTTCGTCCCGTTTCTACCTGTCGCTGGAAGACAACCTGATGCGCATCTTCGCCTCGGACTGGGTGCAGAAGGCGATGCGCATGATGGGCATGAAGGAAGACGACGTCATCGAAGACCGCCTGGTCAGCCGCCAGATCGAGAAGGCGCAGCGCAAGGTGGAGGCGCACAACTTCGACATCCGCAAGAACCTGCTGGACTTCGACGACGTCAACAACGACCAGCGCAAGGTGATCTACGCCCAGCGCGACGAACTGCTGGACGCCGAGTCGGTGAAGGACAACGTCGATGGCATCCGCGACGATGTGATCTTCGACATCGTGGCGCGCTTCGTGCCGCCGAACTCGATCGACGAGCAGTGGGACCTGCCGGGCCTGGAAGCCACGCTGCTGTCTGATTTCGGCCTGGAAATGTCGGTCACCGACCTGGTCAGGCAGCACGAGGAGCTGGACGCCGAAGGCATCGCGCAGAAGGTGCAGGAGCGCGTCAACGCACACTTCGAGGCGAAGGAAACCGGCGTCGGCCCGGAGACCATGCGCGCGCTGGAAAAGCACGTCATGCTGACCGTGCTCGACCAGAGCTGGAAGGAACATCTGGCACGCATGGATTACCTGCGCCAGGGCATCTACCTGCGTGGTTACGCGCAGAAGCAGCCCAAGCAGGAGTACAAGAAGGAAGCCTTCGAGCTGTTCTCCGGCATGCTGGAAGACGTCAAGCGCGAAGTGGTGACCATGCTCTCGCGCGTGCGCATCCGCAGCGACGAGGAAGTGGCGGCACTGGAAGCGGCCGAACGCCAGCAGGTACAGGCGCGCCTGAGCCAGTCGCAGTTCCAGCACCAGGATGCCGGCGGCTATGGCGCCGACGAAGAAGCTGCACAGGTGCAGGCCGCACAGCAGGATGGCCTGTCGCAGGGTGGCGAGCCGAAGATCGGTCGCAACGATCCATGCCCGTGCGGCAGCGGCAAGAAGTACAAGCACTGCCACGGTCAGTTGAGCTGATTCACCCTCGCTGGTGCAGATCGAAAAGAACCCCGCGCAAGCGGGGTTTTTTTTACGCTGCAAGCGTCACGCCGGCGTGTCGCTATTGCCGCGCCGGCGGCAATCGAGTGTCGTTATTGCCATCAAAACAGGCGCAGAACTGCAGGAAATGCGCGACCACAAATGCATCACCTGCGATATGCCTCATGTGATTGATGTCACCTATTGGAGCCAATCAGAGTTCTCTGACCTTCGTGTCGGGTGCATCCCCACACGAAAGTGGGGAGCACCCCGTCGGAATTTCCTGACATGGCCCTTACGGTCACTGGCCCCGCGCGTTCTTCCACACGCAGGGTTCCAGCGCGCATCCCCCGCGCGCGACGCGCTCACCCGCGTCTTGATCGTCATCCCAAGGAGCTTCATGAACAGGATTTACCGTCTGGTCTTCAACCGCGCTACCGGTGCCATGCAGGTGGCCTCTGAACTTGCGTCCGGCACGTCCTCGTCGGCCCGCAGCGTCGGTGCAACACGCCGTCGCTCACCGCTCGGCGTCGCCGTGGTTGCCGCGCTGTGCGTGGGTGCCGCTGCGGCACCTTCCGCATTCGCGGTGCCCTACGACTTCACCAGCGATGAAGTCATCGGCGACACCCGTGTCTACGCCGACGGCTTCTTCATCGGCAACACGGGCACGGTGGCGATCGACCTGGTCGGCAGCGGCACGTTGACGTCCAATGGCCTGGTATCGCTGGGCACCGTTGCCGGCGCCGATGGCACCCTGCGGGTGATCGGCCCGACCGCTTACCTGCAGATGACCGGCGCGGCGCTGCGTATCGGCGAGGCCGGCAGCGGCACCCTGCAACTGCTCGACGGTGGCACGGCCACGTCCAACAACACGGTGTCGCTGGGTTATGGCGCCGGCGGTACGGGCAACGCGCTGGTACGTGGCGCCGACTCCAGCCTGACCGCACGCCAGCTGCTGGTCGGCCGCCAGGGCATCGGCACGCTGGACATCGATGGCGGTCGCGTCACCAGCGCGATGGCATATACGGTAGTGAACAACTTCGGCATCAGCCTCGGCTCGGACACCGCGGGCAGCGGCACGATCAACGTCCGCAACGGCGGCGAGCTTCTGGTTACCGACAACAATCTGCTGGTCGGCCAGGTGGGCCAGGGTCGCCTCAACGTGGACGGTGGCCGCGTCGAAGCCGGTCGCGGCATCTACGTTGGCGCAGGCACGCAGTCCGGTGCCACCCAGGGCGGTCGCGGCGAAATCACCGTCAGCGGCGGCGGCCAGCTGGTGTCGCAGGACCTGGTGCTTGGCGCCTCCAACAACGCGACCGGCACGCTGACCGTCAGCGGCGCGGGATCGGTGGTCGACGCCACCACCGTGCGGGTGGGCCAGAACGGTGACGGCACGCTGCGCGTAGAGGCTGGCGGGGTGGTCACCGCCGACGAAGTCAATGCGGAAAAGTACGACGCACTGGGCAGCGGTGACTACGGCCAGACCGGCAGCATCGTGGTGACCGGTGCCGGTTCGGCGATCCGCGCCGCGCGCGTGGATGCGAGCAACCATCTGCTGCTGGAAGCCGGTGGCCTGATCGAATCCGATCGCGCGGCGATCAAGGACAGCTTCGGCCCGACCGCCAGCACCGCGCTCATTACCGGCGCGGGCACCGCATGGACCAACACCGGTGCGATGGCCATCAGCACCAACCTGGACGTGCTGGACGGTGCGGTCATCCGCAGTGATTCGGTCAACATCAGCGGCGGCCTCAACGACGTCACCATGACGCCGGCGTTGCTGGACGAACAGGTGCGCGTCAGTGGCGCCGGATCGGCCATCGAAGCGGTGAACGGCCTGACGGTCGGCGCGGTGCTGATGCGCGGTCCGTACGGCATGCTGAGTGTGAACAACGGTGGGCGGGTGGCCGGTGGCAGCGGCATCCTGCTGGACCAGAGCGGCTACCTGGTGCTGGGCGGCGGCATGGCGACATGGTCGGTGGCCGATGGCGGCCCGCAGTGGCTGGCCGCCGAAGAAGCCGGCACGCTGGATGGCGCAGCGATCTCGATGGACAGCAACGCCGGCGGCCTGGTGTTCAACCACACCGGTGACATCACCCTGGGCAACACCATCCAGACCGTCTCTACGGGGTCGTCCAATGCCCACCTGCACGGCGGTGCGCTGACCCAGGTGTCGGGCAACACCACGCTCGATGGCGACCTGCGCGCGTTCGGTGGCGACATCACCGTCAACGGCGGCAGCCTGGTGATCAACTCGGACATGTACGCGGGCGAAGGCTACACAGGCCCCAGCCAGGCGCTGCAGCAGCAGATCGACGTGCGTGGCGGCACGCTGGTGCTGAACGGTGCGGCAGGGTTCCAGCAGACCATCGATTTCGGTGCGGGACTCGGCAGCGAGGTGCGTCGAAGCTCGCTGGCTGAAGTAAGCGGCAGCGGCGTGCTGGCCGGCAATGCGACGGTCGGCACCACTTATGTGCGCGATGGCGGCACGCTGTCGCCGGGCCACGCCGGTGTGGGCACGATGACCATCGACGGCGACCTGTTCTACAACGCCAACGCGCTGCTGCCCGAACAGGTCGCGAACAAGGCCTTCTTCGACGTGGACGTGCTGGGCAACGGACAGGCCGACCTGCTGACCGTGGCCGGCAAGGCCTACATCGGGCGAGGTGCCAACGTCGGCCAGATGGGCGACACCGGTGTGCGTGTCACCGCGCTGGATCCGGCCACCAGCTACCAGGATGGACAGACCTACACGATCCTGAGCGCGGCCGGCGGCGTGGCCGGTACCTTCGACGACGTGATCTCGCGTTCGGCGTTCCTGGATACCTCGCTGAGCTATACCGCCAACGATGTGCGCCTGAACATCGCAGTGAAGGGCACCGGCCCGGTCGATCCGCCGGTCGATCCGCCGGTGGACCCGGTCGACCCGCCGGTTGAACCGCCGGTGGATCCGATCACCCCGCCGGTCGATCCGGTCACCCCGCCGCCGCAGGTCTTCGTTACCGCAGCGACGACCGGCAACCAGCTGGCCACGGCGGCCGCGCTGGATACGCTGCAGCAGTCCGGTGATGCCCTGGCGCTGTACAACCGCCTGCTGATGCTGGATGCGGACAGCGCCCGCCTGGCGTTCGATGACCTGTCCGGCGAGATCCACGCCAGCAACCGTGCGTTGCTGCTGGAAGACCGCTTCCTTCGCGATGGCATCAGCCAGCGCCTGCGCAGCGGCATGCCGGCCGGCGACGGCCCGTCTGCCTGGATCGGTGGCAGCGGTGCCACCAGCCAGCGCGACGGCAACGGCAGCGCCGCGCGCACCCGCGACCACCGCCAGGGCCTGATGGCCGGTGCCGACTGGAGCATCGGCGAGCGCTGGACCTTCGGCGTGGCCGGTGGCCCGGAGTCGCTGCGCCAGCAGGTCAACGCACGCAACGCGACGACCGACGTGGACGCCGTACACAGTGGCCTGTATGCCGGTTTCCGTGGCGACAACGCATACCTCAACGGCGGCGCCAGCTATGCCGACTACGAGCTGGATACACGGCGTACGGTCGGTGCGGGCACGGCGTGGGGGCAGACCCTGTCCAACCGCCGCGATGCGCATGCTGTTTCCGGTTTCGTCGAAGGTGGCTGGGATTTCCAGCTCGACGATGCGTTGACGCTGACTCCGTACGTGGCAGTGGCCTACACCCGCCTGTCCACCGATGCCGGCATCGAAACCGGGGGCAATGCCGCCCTGGCGATCGCTGCCAGCAAGGACGAAGCATGGACCACCACGGCCGGCGTGCGCGCCGCGTGGGACATCAGCGGCGGCCAGCAGGACGGTGCGCGACTGGAGGCCGGGCTGGCCTGGCAGAACGCGGCCGGTGAGCTGCGCGCGGACTCGACCCATCGCTTCGTGGCGGGCAGCGACAGCTTCACCGTGCAGGGCCTGCCGCTGGCGCGCAACGTCGGCATCGCCGAGCTGGGCGTATCGGTCAATACCTCCAGCCGCAGCCGCCTGTCCTTCGCCGCGCAGGGCCGCGCCGGTGACGGCCAGCGCGAAGTCGGTGCACAGCTGAACTGGAACGTGGCGTTCTGATCCCTCGCTGAGCGCCAGCAGGACGGCAACGGGCTCCTTCGGGAGCCCGTTGTCGTTCGGCCGGTCCGATGCCGCCGAGCATGGCTGGGCGCTACCCGGTAGTGACGGCCGCTGGCCGTCAGGCGGTTGCCCCGGTGGGTGGCGACCGTTGGTGGTCCGGTGGGTGACGACCGTTGGTCGTCACGGCCTTCCCATGCCGCTTGCGTCAACTCCGCCATTTTCGGCATGCTGCCTCCATGTCCCCCCCCAAACGATCCATCCATGTGGTGGCTGGCGTCATCACCGATGCGCGCGGCCGCGTGCTGCTCAACCGTCGCACTGAACACAGCGATCTGGCCGGCCTGTGGGAATTCCCGGGCGGCAAGCGCGAACCCGGCGAAAGTTCCGAACAGGCCCTGGCTCGCGAACTGCAGGAAGAACTCGGCATCGAGGCGGACGTCGGCGCTTGGCTGATGGACGTGCCGCAGTCCTACCCCGACAAGGACCTGGTGCTGGAGGTGCGGCACATCCGCAGCTGGAAGGGCAGCCCGCGCGGCCGCGAAGGCCAGGCGATCACCTGGGTGGCGCCGGAAAAGCTGGGACGCTACTCGATGCCGCCGGCCGACCTGCCGGTAGTGGCCGCGCTGCGCCAGCCCGACCGCTACCTGATCACGCCGCCGCCAGCCGACGACGACAGCGACCAGCGGCGCTGGAGCGAGCAACTGCGCCGTGCCCTCGCCGACGGGCACCAGCGCATCCAGCTGCGCCTGCCGCCCGATCATCCGCAGCGCGTGGCGCTGTGCGAAGCGGTGGTGCGCGGCCACCGCCGTGCCGGGCAGTGGCTGCTCAACCGTGATATCGAGCTGGCGCGCACGCTTGGTGTCGGCGTGCACCTGGGGGCCGAGCAACTGGCCACCCTGCAGGAGCGACCGCTGCCGGCCGATCAGCTGGTGGCGGCGTCCTGCCATGACCTGGCGCAACTGCAGGCCGCGCAACAGCTGGGCTGTGACTTCGTGGTGCTGGGGCCGGTGCAGGCGACGGCCAGCCACTCCGGTGCGGAGCCGATGGGATGGGAGCGCTTCGCCGCCCTGCGCGCGCAGGTGGCCCTGCCGATCTATGCGCTGGGCGGACTGGGTGCCGATGACATCGTCACCGCCCGCCGCCACGGCGCGCAGGGCATCGCTGCGATCCGTGGCTTTTGGCCCGCCTGACCGGCTGACCGATCGATCGACCGACCGACCGACCAACCGACCAACGAACGAACCAACCGACCAACCGACCAACCGACCAACCGACCAACCGACCAACCGACCGACCGTCCGACCGACCGTCCGGTAGCGCCGAGCCATGCTCGGCGAGCGCGCGGCGCGGCCTGCGTCCGGCATCGGGAACCCGGAACGGAACGCCGCCGAGCATGGCTCGGCG
>NZ_JBJDOQ010000011.1:0-123596 GCF_044901215.1 Stenotrophomonas sp. NPDC078853
GCATCGCCCGCTTCGCGCAGGGGCTGGAAGACATCATCGTGGTGGAAGAGAAGCGAGCCTTCATCGAGCGCCAGATGAAGGAGCAGTTCTTCAACTGGCCGGCCAGCTGGGGCCCGCGGCCGTCCATCGTCGGCAAGTACGACGAGGAAGGCGAGTGGATCCTGCCGTCCACCGGCGAGCTGACCCCGGCCACCATCGCCGGGGTGATCGGCCGGCGCATCCAGAAGTTCTTCAACAACGACTCCATCGAACAACGCCTGCAGTGGATGCAGGAGAAGGAAGCCGAGCTGGCCCTGCCGCGCGCGAACTTCCCGCGCGTGCCGCATTACTGCTCCGGCTGCCCGCACAACACCTCCACCACCGTGCCGGAAGGCTCGCGCGCGCTGGGCGGCATTGGTTGCCATTACATGGTGACCTGGATGGACCGCAGCACCGACACCTTCACCCACATGGGTGGCGAAGGGGTGACCTGGGCCGGCCAGGCCGCCTTCACCGATACCCCGCACGTGTTCCAGAACCTGGGCGATGGCACCTATTTCCACAGTGGCTCGCTGGCGATCCGCCAATCGGTCGCCGCCGGGGTCAACATCACCTACAAGATCCTCTACAACGACGCGGTGGCGATGACCGGCGGCCAGCCGGTGGACGGCCCGCTGAGCGTGCCGGACATCGCCCGGCAGATGCGCGCCGAAGGCATCCAGACCATCGTGGTGCTGTCGGACACCATCGAGAAATGGACCCGGCAGCGCGACCAGTTCCCGGACGGCGTGGCCTTCCATGACCGCAGCGCGCTGGATGCGGTGCAGAAGCAGCTGCGCGAGGTGAAGGGCGTTTCGATCCTGATCTACGAGCAGACCTGCGCGACCGAAAAGCGACGCCGGCGCAAGCGCGGCAAGCTGGAAGACCCGGCCAAGCGGGTGGTGATCAACTCGCTGGTGTGCGAGGGCTGCGGCGACTGTGGCAAGAAGAGTTTCTGCGTATCGGTGCTGCCGAAAGAAACCGAGTTCGGGCGCAAGCGCGATATCGACCAGTCCAACTGCAACAAGGATTATTCCTGCACCACCGGCTTCTGCCCGAGCTTCGTCACCGTGCACGGCGGCAAGCCGCGCAAGGGCAGCAAGCGCGATGCCTCCACCCTGCTGGACAACCTGCCGGCGCCGCCGGTGCGGACCGCGCTGGAGCAGCCCTGGAACATCCTGATCACCGGCGTGGGTGGCACCGGCGTGGTAACCATCGGCGCGCTGCTGGGCATGGCCGGGCACCTGGAGGGCAAGGGCGCTTCGGTGCTGGACCAGACCGGCCTGGCGCAGAAGGGCGGTGCGGTCACCACCCACATCCGCATCGCACGCACGCCGGCCGACATCCATGCCGTGCGCATCGCCGCCGGTGAAGCCGACCTGGTGCTGGGCTGCGACATGGTGGTGGTCAACGATTACTGGGCGCTGTCCAAGGTGCGCGCCGGTCGCACCCAGGTGGTGCTCAATACCTATGAAGCCATGCCGGGCAGCTTCACCACCCGGCCGGACATGCAGTTCCCCGCCGCCGACATCGTGGCCGGCATCCGGGTGGCGCTGGGCGGCGAATCGCCGCTGCTGCTGGACGCCACCCAGCTGGCCACCGCGCTGCTGGGCGATGCGATCGCAGCCAATCTGTTCATCCTGGGCTACGCGTGGCAGCAGGGCCTGGTGCCGCTGTCCTTCGATGCGCTGATGCGCGCCATCGAGCTCAACGGCGCGGCCGTGGCGATGAACCAGCAGGCCTTTGCCTGGGGCCGCCTGGCCGCGGTGGACCCGCACGCCGTGCAGCAGGCTGCGGGCCTGGTCCGCAATGGCCACACCTCGGCCGAAACCACGCCGGGTCCGTTGCACGCGTTGCCGCCGGGCGAATGGGAAAGCACCGAATGGGGCGCCACCACCGCACCGCGCAACAGCAATGACGAACGCGAGCTGCGGGGCCTGCCCGGGCACGCCGGCGATGACGTGGCGTTCCTGCCACTCGACGATGAGCGGCTGTCGCGCTCGCTGGATGAAATGATCACGCGCCGCGCCGCATTCCTGGTCGACTATCAGGACGAGGCCTATGCAGACCGCTACCGCAGCCTGGTCGATCGGGTGCGGAAGGGGGAACAGGACACGCTGGGCGGCTCCACCGCGCTGACCGAAACCGTGGCCCGTTACCTGTTCAAGCTGATGGCCTACAAGGACGAGTACGAAGTGGCGCGGCTGTATACCAGTGGCGATTTCCAGCGCCGCCTGCAGCAGCAGTTCGAAGGCGATTACCAGCTGCGCTTCCATCTGGCCCCGCCGCTGTTCGCGAAGAAGGATGCGCAGGGCCGCCTGATCAAGAAGGAGTATGGCCCTTGGATGCTGAAGGCCTTCGGCGTGCTGGCCAAGCTGAAGTTCCTGCGTGGCGGCCGGCTGGACCCGTTCGGCCGCACCGCCGAGCGCGTCGGCGAACGCCGGTTGATCACCGATTACGAGGCCACCGTGCAGCTGCTGCTGGACGGCCTGGATGACCACCGGCTTGCGCTGGCGGTGGAGATCGCCAGCATTCCCGAACACATCCGCGGCTACGGCCACGTCAAGGAAGCGCACCTGGAGAAGGCCAAGGCACGCGAGGCGACCTTGCTGGCGCAGTGGAACAACCCGCGCGCGCTGCACATCGTCCAGGTGGCTTGAGGGCTGCCACGGCTGCTGCCCCGTCGGCAGGTAGCGACGGCCACTGGCCGTCGGCAAGGTAATCGAACAGTTACTTCGTTGAAATGTAATCGTTCGATTACTATTGGACTTATGTGAACTATCGGTTACATTTGCCCGATGGCCCAGCTCAAGACGCCCAAT
This sequence comes from Stenotrophomonas sp. NPDC078853, assembly GCF_044901215.1. Classification (NCBI taxonomy): domain Bacteria; kingdom Pseudomonadati; phylum Pseudomonadota; class Gammaproteobacteria; order Lysobacterales; family Lysobacteraceae; genus Stenotrophomonas; species Stenotrophomonas sp. NPDC078853. The sequence continues at coordinate 2,841 of NZ_JBJDOQ010000011.1, forward strand.
GATCTTGGAGTTCTCATCCGACAGCGGCGCAAGGCGCTGGCGTGGGATCAGGCCACGCTGGCGCATGCCGTCGGCGTCAGCCGTCGATGGGTCATCGAGATGGAAAAAGGAAAGCCCGGAGCCGAACTGGGCCTGATACTCCGCACCTTGAACGTGCTCGGCCTGCGCTTGGACGCAACGCCTTCTTCGTCTTCTCCCACTGCCGAAGGCAGTGGCCCGCGCGTGGACATCAACCGGATCATTGATAAGAGCAAAGTCGAACAGGCTGCGCCCGACGTCGACAAGAGCGCGCTCGCGGATCTCGTAGGCAATTGGCTTGCACGCGCGGATTCGGGACACCTGCAAGAGAAAGACAGCGTTGAACAACGTAATGTCCTGGGTGCTCCGGAACCTGCGGATGGAAATCACCCACGCCGATCCCGTTGACGCACTCCGCAGGTCCTCGTCTTCGCAATCAATCAACCAGCTCACGAACCTGGGAACACCGATGGCCCTGACTGTACTTCTATCTGGTGAGATTGCAGGGACACTCGGCAGTGATGCCCACGGCCACCCTCAGTTCGACTACGCCAGTGGATGGCTGGAATCACCTGCCGCCTATCCCCTCTCGTTGAGCCTGCCGCTGCTGCGGAAGCGGTTCGGACACGAGGACGTCGCGTCGGTGCTGTGGGGGCTGCTGCCCGACAACGAGAACCTGCTCCAGCGCTGGGGCTCACATTTCCACGTGTCGCCCCGCAATCCCGCGGCACTGCTGGCGCACGTGGGCGAAGATTGCGCCGGTGCCGTCCAGTTCATCACCGACCAGAGACTCGCGGCCGTCCTGGGTGGTGCAGACGATGGCGTGGTCACGCTGACCGCCGAAGAGGTCGCTGCACGTCTTGCTGGCTTGCGGCAGACCGGTGGTGTCGGGCGCCCTGACGACACGGTAGGTCACTTCAGCCTCGCCGGAGCCCAGTCGAAGATCGCATTGATGAAGCAACCGGACGGCTGCTGGGCGATTCCCAGTGGGCGACTGCCGACGACCCATATCATCAAACCACCGAGCGGCGACTATGACGGTTTCGTGGAGAACGAGATCTTCTGCCTGCGACTGGCACGCCAGCTTGGCCTTCCTGCCGCGCACGTGGAAAAGATGGTCGTCAATGGCGAATCCGCGATTTCGGTCGAACGCTATGATCGCCAGCAGATCGATGGGGTCTGGCATCGGATCCATCAGGAGGATTTCTGCCAGGCGCTTTCGATCACACCTCACCTGAAGTACCAGAACCAGGGTGGACCTGGTCCCGCTGATCTGGCCGCTCTGCTGTGGGCGCACTCTTCCCAGCCTCGCGTCGACGTAGATGTCCTGATGCGCGCACTGATGTTCAATTATCTCATCGGTGGAACCGACGCCCACGCGAAGAACTATTCACTGCTTTTCGGATCCGGCGGCACGGTGAGGCTTGCGCCGCTGTACGACATTTCCAGCGCATTTCCTTATCCGAGCCTGCAGCGGCGGAAGATAAAGATGGCCATGAAGGTCGGCAGCCATTACAGATGGTGGGATATCCGGCTGCAGGACTGGCAGACCACCGCCGAATCAATGAAGCTCGACCCCACGGCCACGTTGTACACCTTGGCCGAGATGGCCGGCAGCCTGCCGTCTGCTGCCAGCGCAGTGAACATCCGCATGCGCGCGGAGGGAATGGCCCATCCCGTTCTGGACGATCTCGTCGAGGAGCTGCATGCGTCGTGTGCGCGTCTGCTCGGCAAGTTCGAGGCGCCCGACGCCTGATCACCCCAACCGCCACACCAGCAACCGGTTGTTGGCCGGCATCGGCAGATCGTCCACTGCGACGAACCCCTGCGCTGCCGCCAGCGCCTGCACCGCCTCACCATCGCGGATGCCGCTGCGCGGATCGCGGGCCTTCAGCCAGCCATCGAACTGGGCATTGCTGTCACTGGTGAAGCGACCGGCGTAGTTGAAGGGGCCATACACCGCAAGCAGCGCACCGCCCTCCAGCAGCGCAGGCAGGCCGGCAAACAGCGCCTGTACGTGCTCCCAGCCCATGATGTGCAGGGTGTTGGCACTGAACACCGCATCGAAGCGCGGCGTACCGGCCGGCACGGCCAGCGGTGGCGCCGGCGGCAGCGCTGCCTGCAGCGCGAACGGTGGCTGCAGATTGGCCAGCCCGGCATCGTCGCGCCACGCGCGGATCCCCGCCAGGTGGTCCGGGTGGTCGCTGGGCTGCCACTGCAGCCATGGCCAGCGCTGGGCGAACCAGGCGGCATGCTGGCCGGTGCCACTGCCGATCTCCAGCACGCGGCGGCGATCGGCCATGAACGGGTCCAGCGCGGCGGCGATGGGATCGCGGTTGCGCTCGCAGGCAAGGGAGTACGGCTTTTCGGTCATGGTTCGTGACGAAAGTGGCAGAACGCCATTGTGCCTGTGACACGACCATGACTGCAGTCACTTGTGCCATTGGATGGCGCTGGCGAAAGTCGGGTGTCAACTGAGTGCACGTGGGGTGGTGGCAGTGCGACGTCGAGATTTCCTGGCCTTCACCGGCGCCGGCCTGGCCGGCCTGATGCTGCCGCATGGGCGATTGATCGCCGCCGAGCAGCTGCTCGAACCCGGTGACCCGGCGCTCGGCAAGCGCTTGGCCGATGCCGCGCTGCAGGCCGCGCGCGGCGCCGGTGCCAGCTACTGCGACGTGCGCATCGGCCGTTACCTGAGCCAGGGCATCATCACCCGCGAACGCAACGTGGAAAACGTCACCAACAGCGAATCGGCCGGCGTCGGCGTGCGCGTGATCGTCGACGGCGCCTGGGGTTTCGCTGCCACCCACCAGCGCACGCCGGAGCAGGTCGTGCAGGCGGTGGCGCAGGCGGTGGCCATCGCCCGCGCCAATGCGAAGGTGCAGACCCGCCGCGTGCAGCTGGCTGCCACGCCCGGGGTGGGCGAAGTCAGCTGGCGCACCCCGCTGAAGAAGAACGCCATGGCGGTGCCGGTGCAGGACAAGGTCAGCCTGCTGCTGGACATCAATGCCGCCGCGCTCGGCGCCGGCGCGGACTACTTCAACTCCACCCTGTTCCTGGTCAACGAACAGAAGTACTTCGCCTCCAGCGATGGCTCCTGGATCGACCAGGACGTGCACCGCATCTGGCTGCCCTTCACCGCCACCGCGGTGGACAAGGCCAGCGGCCGGTTCCGCACCCGCAACGGCCTGTCCGCGCCGATGGGCATGGGTTACGAGTTCCTCGACGGTGACCGCAGCGGGCGCTTCGAACTGCCCGGCGGGGTGGTCGGCTACGGCCATTCCTACGACCCGCGCGAAGACGCACTGGCCGCCGCGCGCCAGGCACGCGAAAAGCTCACTGCGCCTTCGGTGAAGGCCGGCAAGTACGATGTGGTGCTGGACCCGTCCAACCTGTTCCTGACCATCCACGAGAATGTCGGCCATCCGCTGGAACTGGACCGCGTGCTGGGCTACGAGGCGAACTACGCCGGCACCAGCTTCGCCACGCTGGACAAGCGCGATGCCGGCTTCCGCTGGGGCAGCGACATCGTCAACTTCACCGCCGACAAGACCCAGCCGGGCAGCCTCGGCGCGGTGGGCTACGACGATGAAGGGGTCAAGACCCAGCGCTGGGACCTGGTCCGCGATGGCATCCTGGTCGACTACCAGGCCACCCGCGATGAAGCCCATATCCTCGGGCGCGACGCCTCGCATGGCTGCAGTTACGCTGATTCGTGGTCCAGCGTGCAGTTCCAGCGCATGGCCAACGTCTCGCTGGCGCCGGGCAAGGCGCCGCTGAGCGTGGCGGAGATGGTCAAGGACGTGGAGAACGGCCTGTATTTCCACGGCCGCGGCTCGTATTCCATCGACCAGCAGCGTTACAACGCGCAGTTCGGCGCCCAGCTCTGCTACCAGATCAAGGACGGCCGCATCACCGGCATGGTCGAGGACGCGGCCTACCAGATCCGCACGCCGGAGTTCTGGAACGCCTGTTCGGCGATCTGCGATGAGCGCGATTTCCGCCTCGGCGGCTCGTTCTTCGACGGCAAGGGCCAGCCCTCGCAGGTATCGGCGGTATCGCACGGTTCGTCCACCACCCGTTTCAACGGCATCAACATCATCAATACCGCGCGCAGTCTCGGCGCATGAGTCCTGTCCAACATCCACACGTGGAGAGCAGCCTTGCAACGACGTGACTTCCTCGCCCTCACCGGGCTTACCGCGGGCGGGCTGCTGGTGCCCTCCTTCTTCGGCAAGGCGATCGCCGCCGAACAACTGCAGACCGTGCTCGACCCGGCCCTGAAAAAGCGCCTGGCCGATGTCGCCCTGCAGGCGGCGCGCAGTGCCGGCGCCACCTACTGCGACGTGCGCATCGGCCGCTACCTGCGGCAGTTCGTGATCACCCGCGAAGACAAAGTGCAGAACGTGGTCAATACCGAGTCCACCGGCGTGGGCATCCGCGTGCTGGTCAACGGGGCCTGGGGCTTTGCGGCCACCAACCAGCTGGCCAGTGCGGACATCGCCAAGGCGGCGCAGCAGGCGGCGGGCATCGCACGCGCCAACGCCGGCATCCAGACCGCACCGGTGCAGCTGGCTGCAGCCCCCGGCGTGGGCGAGGTCAGCTGGCGCACGCCGGTACGCCGTAATTCCATGGAAGTGCCGATCAAAGACAAGGTCGACCTGCTGCTGGACGTCAACGCGGCGGCGATCAATGCCGGCGCCAGCTTCGTCAATTCGATGATGTTCCTGGTCAACGAACAGAAGTATTTCGCCTCCACCGATGGCTCCTACATCGACCAGGACGTACACCGCATCTGGGTGCCGATGACGATCACCGCCATCGACAAGGAAAGCGGCAAGTTCCGCACCCGCGAGGGCCTGTCCGCGCCGATGGGCATGGGCTACGAGTACCTGGACGGTTCGACCGCCGGCAAGGTGGTCACCCCCAACGGGGTGGTGAACTACTCCACGTCCTACGACATGAAGGAAGATGCCATCGCGTCGGCCAAACAGGCGCGCGAGAAGCTGAAGGCGCCCTCGGTGAAGCCCGGCAAGTACGACCTGGTGCTGGATCCTTCGCACACCTGGCTGACCATCCACGAGTCGGTCGGCCACCCGCTGGAACTGGATCGCGTACTCGGCTACGAGGCCAACTACGCCGGCACCAGCTTCGCCACGCTGGACAAGCGCGAGCAGCGTTTCCAGTACGGCAGCGAGCTGGTCAACATCTTCGCCGACAAGACCCAGCAAGGCAGCCTGGGCGCGGTGGCGTATGACGACGAAGGCGTGAAGTGCAAGCGCTGGGACCTGATCAGCGACGGCAAGCTGGTGGATTACCAGACCATCCGCGACCAGGCCCATATCCTCGGCAAGACCGAGTCCGATGGCTGCTGTTATGCCGATTCGTGGTCCAGCGTGCAGTTCCAGCGCATGGCCAACGTGTCCATGGCACCGGGCAAGCAGAAGCTCAGCGTGGATGAGCTGATCAAGGACGTGGAGAACGGCATCTACATCATCGGTGACGGCTCGTTCTCGATCGACCAGCAACGCTACAACGCGCAGTTCGGTGGCCAGCTGTTCTACGAGATCAAGAACGGCAGGATCACCGGCATGCTGGAGGACGTGGCCTACCAGATCCGCACGCCGGAGTTCTGGAACGCCTGCAGCGCCGTCGCCGACGAGCGCGACTACCGCCTGGGTGGCTCGTTCTTCGACGGCAAGGGCCAGCCGGGCCAGGTCTCGGCGGTCTCGCACGGTTCGTCCACTGCCCGTTTCAATGGCATCAACGTCATCAACACCGCACGCAGCCTCGGCTGACCGGTCTGGAGCCCGAAACCCATGAGCATCTTCACCGAACAGCAGGCCAAGGCCATCCTCGACAAGGTCATCGCCCTGTCCAAGGCCGATGAGTGCACCGCGACCCTGGCCGGGTCCATCAACGGCAACATCCGTTTCGCGCTGAACAACATCTCCACCAGCGGCATCGTCAGTGATGCCTCGCTGGCCGTGGAAGTGGCCTTCGGCAAGCGCGTCGGCACCGCATCGATCAACGAATTCGACGATGCCGCGCTGGAACGCGTGGTGCGCCGTGCCGAAGACCTGGCCCGACTGGCGCCGGAGAACCCGGAGTTCATCCCGGCGATCGGCAAGCAGACCTATCGCCCTACGCCGACCTTCAGCGAATCCACCGGGGCCATCGATCCGGCGTTCCGCGCCAAGGTCGCCGCCGATTCGATCCTGCCGTGCCGCCAGGCCGGGGTGATCGCGGCCGGGTTCCTGGAAGACGGCCACGGCTTCGTCGCCACCGCCAACAGCAACGGCAACTTCGGCTACCAGCGCACCAGCAGCTTCGATTACACCTGCACTGTGCGCACCGAAGACGGCCGCGGTTCGGGCTGGGTCGGTCGCAACCTGAAGGATGCGGCCGACTTCAAGGCCGACCAGGACGTGCGCATCGCCATGCGCAAGGCCACCGAATCGGCCGAAGCCAAGGCGCTGGAACCGGGCAAGTACACGGTTATCCTGGAACCGGCTGCGGCTGCCGGTCTGATCAGCTTCATGATGCGCTTCTTCGATGCGCGCTCGGCCGATGAAGGCCGCAGCTTCCTGTCAAAGAAGGGCGGCGGCAACAAGCTCGGCGAACAGGTGTACGACCCGCGGGTGAACCTGCACGCTGATCCGTGGCACCCCGAAGCGCCGGTACTGCCGTGGGATGACAACGGCATGCCGCGCGACAAGGTCGCCATCATCGAAAACGGCAAGATCGCCAACCTCGACTACTCGCGTTTCTGGGCACAGAAGCAGGGCAAGACCGCCAACGCGCGGCCGGGCAACCTGCTGATGAGCGGCGGCGACAAGAGCACGGCGGACCTGGTGCGGGGTACCCAGAAGGGCATCCTGGTCACCCGTACCTGGTACATCCGCATGGTCGATCCACAGACCGTGCTGCTGACCGGCCTGACCCGCGACGGCACGTTCTACATCGAGAACGGGCAGATCAAGCACCCGGTGAAGAACTTCCGCTTCAACGAATCGCCGGTGATCATGCTCAACAACATCGACGAGCTCGGCAAGCCGGTGCGCGTGGCCGGTGACGAGTCCAGCTTCGTGATGATGATCCCGCCGATGCGCCTGCGCGATTTCACCTTCACCTCGTTGTCCGACGCGGTCTGATGCCGCGTTGGACGGATAGCGACGGCCGCTGGCCGTCTGCAGGGACGGCGTGAACCGCGCGCAGTTCCTGCGTGCGATGCTCGGTGGCGCCGCCCTGGCGGCGCTGCCGCGCTTCGCCCGTGCCCAGGCGGGGCGCTACGATTTCTGGTTCACGCGGCTGAAATACGATTCCGGTGACTGGGACGTGGATGCGCGCATGCCGTCCAACCTGATCACCTCGCTGATCGATTACACCAGCCTGCGCGTGGACCCGAAGGAACACGTGCTGGACCTGTCCGATCCCCGCATGCTGCAGGCACCGTTCTGCTACCTCGCCGGCCACAAGCTGGTGGAGTTCAGTGCCGCCGAACGCGAGAACTTCGTACGGTACGTGCGCAACGGGGGCTTCGTGTTCGTGGACGACTGCAACCACGATATCGATGGCCTGTTCGCCAAGTCCTTCGAAGCGCAGATGGGCAAGCTGTTCGGCGCTTCGGCATTGAAGAAACTGCCCGACAACCACGCGCTGTACCGCAGCTTCTTCAACTTCCCGGACGGCCCTCCGGCCACCGGGTTCGAGTTGAATGGCTGGGGCGACGACCTGGTCCACGATTACCTCAAGGGCATCGAAGTGGACGGCCGGCTCGGGGTGCTCTACAGCAACAAGGATTACGGTTGCGAGTGGGACTACGACTGGCGCAACAAGCGTTTCCTGGCCGAAGACAACACCCGCTTCGGCGTCAACATCGTGATGTACGCGTTGAACAACTGAGCATGGCCGGCGTTTCCCGGCCTCCCCCCCCACCTGACAGGCTTGACCATGACCGCCCCTGACCTTGATTCCCTGCTGCCGCGCCTGCAACAGCTGCGCGATGCGCTCGCCCAGGCCGTGGTCGGCCAGCATGAGGTGGTGGAGCAGCTGCTGATCGGCCTGCTGGCCGGCGGTCACTGCCTGCTGGAAGGCGCGCCCGGGCTGGGCAAGACCCTGCTGGTGCGTTCGCTGGGACAAGCGCTGGAGCTGCAGTTCCGCCGCGTGCAGTTCACCCCGGACCTGATGCCCAGCGACATCCTGGGCACCGAGCTGCTGGAAGAAGACCATGGCACCGGCCATCGCCATTTCCGCTTCCAGAAAGGTCCCATCTTCACCAACCTGCTGCTGGCCGACGAACTGAACCGCACGCCGCCCAAGACCCAGGCGGCGTTGCTGGAGGCCATGCAGGAACGCACCGTCAGCTACGCCGGGACAACCTACACGCTGCCACAGCCGTTCTTCGTACTGGCCACCCAGAACCCGATCGAACAGGCCGGTACCTACCCGCTGCCGGAAGCACAGCTGGATCGCTTCCTGCTGCATGTGCGGGTGGATTACCCCAGCGAGCAGGAAGAGCAGGACATCCTGCGCCAGACCACCGGCAGCACCAGCGGCAGCGTCCCGAAGGTGATGGATGCCGAGGCGGTGATCGCGCTGCAGGACGCGGTGCGCCAGGTGCACGTCAGCGACGATGTGCTGGCCTGGATCACCCGGCTTGTCCGCGCCAGCCGCCCGGGCGTGGCGGCACCGGCAGCGGTGAACCAGTGGATCAAATGGGGTGCCGGCCCGCGTGCCGGCCAGTCGCTGGTGCTGGCCGCCAAGGCCCGTGCGCTGCTGCAGGGGCGCTTTGCCGCCACGCGCGACGACGTGCAGGCGCTGGCCGCGCCGGTGATGCGCCACCGCCTGCTGTTGTCCTTCGCCGCCGAGGCCGAAGGCAAGGGCGCCGACGACGTGGTCGCTGCGCTGCTGCAGGCCGTGCCGTTCCCCGGCTGACCGCGACGACGCACGCGTGGACCACAACGCTCCCATTGCCCTGCCCGCCGACGTCCGCGGCCGCCTGAAGGCCCTGCGCCTGCAGCCACGCCGTGCGCACGGCGCGCACGGCATCGGCCAGCACGCCAGCCGCAGCCGGGGCGCGGGGCTGGAGTTCGCGCAGTACCGCGCCTACGAACCCGGCGACGAACTCCGCCAGGTGGACTGGAAACTCTACGCACGCTCGGACCGCTTCTTCGTTCGGGAATCCGAGCGCGAGAGTCCGGTAACGGCCTGGATCCTGATCGACGCCAGTGCCTCGGCCAGCCAGCGTGATCGCGCGCGGCCGGCGTGGTCGCGGCTGGACCACGCCAGTGCGGTGGCCGCCTGCCTGGTGGAACTGGCACTGCAGCAGGGGGATCGATTCGGGCTGCTGGCCCTCGGTGGCAGTGGCGTGCAGCTGGTGCCGGCCGGGAGCGGCCCGCGCCACCGTGACCGGATGCATCTGCAGCTGCGCCAGCTCAACGCCACCGGCACCTGGCCGCCGGCGGACATGCTGCGCCCGGTGTGGGAGCGCGTGCATGCGGGGGACATGCTGGTCGCGCTCGGCGATGGCTTCGACGAGGCCGGCACCCAGCTGCTGGAACGCCTGGCCGCCGCGCGCCGGGATGTCTTCAACGTGCAGCTGCTGACCGCCGAAGAGCGCGATTTTCCGTTTACCGAAGGCCATCGGTTCCGCGATCCGGAAACCGGGGCGGAGCTGCTGGGTGACGGCCGCGCGCTACGCGCGGGCTACCTGGAACAGTTCGCGCAGGCCCGCCGTGCGTTGCAGGCGCGTCTGCAGTCTGCCGGCATCGCCCACGCCACCGGCTGGCTCGACGAGCCACTGGATGCCCCCCTGCAGCAGCTGTTCGGCACGCGGGGCGCCCCATGAGCCTGTCCTTGTTGTTCCCACTGGGCCTGCTGGCGCTGGCAACGCTGCTGGTTCCGCTGCTGATCCATCTCGCCCGGCGGCAGCACGAGGTGCCGCTGGACTTCGCCGCGTTGCGCTGGTTGCAGGCACGCGTCCGACCGCGCAGCCGCGTGCGGATCGACGAATGGCTGCTGCTGGCATTGCGCTTGTTGCTGCTGGCCACGCTGGCGCTGCTGCTGGCGCAACCGGTGCTGCGGGGCGGAACCGCGCAGGTGCGGCCGGTCACCGTGGTGGCCCCGGGGCTGGACGCCACCGTGCTGCGCGGTGCGGACAACGAAGGGGACTGGCGTTGGCTGGCCCCCGGTTTCCCGCCGTTGCAGCAGCCGCCGGCAGCGTCCACGGTGGCCTTCGCCAGCCTGCTGCGCGAGCTCGACCAGAACCTGCCCGCCGGCACGCCGCTGGTGGTTCATCTTCCCGATCCGCTGCCCGGGTTGGACGGCGAGCGCATCCGGTTGTCGCGCACCGTGCAATGGCGACCGCAGCCACGGCCGGTGGCCGCCGCAGGCACCGTGCCGGAAGCGCCGCGCCTGCATGTCGGCGGCGATGGAGATCCTGCGGCGCTGCGGGTGCTCGATGCGTTGCAACGCGCGTGGACCGGTTCGCCGCTGTCCGCTGCCACCGATGCCGTGCCGGCCGACGGCCGGATAGGCGCCTGGCTGGCCGCCGCGCCCTTGCCGCCGGCCTGGCAGGCGTGGCTTGCCGAAGGCGGCAGCGTGCTGCGCGTCGCCGCCCCTCAGCCCGGTAGTGCCGGCGCCGGAACCGCGACCTCGCCGTGGTTGCCGGTGCTGCGCGATGCCCAGGGTGCGACGCTGCTCGAGCAACGCCGCGTGGGCCGCGGGCGCCTGCTCCGCTTCCCGGCCGCACTCTCCACCGCCGCGCTGCCCGCTGTCGCGGACGACGACTTTCCCCGGCGCCTGCGCGATGTGCTGACCCCGCCACCGTTCCCCACCCTGGGCGTGGCGGCGGATCAATCACCGCTGACCGGCGCGGCAGCCCCACTGCCACGACCGCGTGACCTTGCCCCGTGGATGCTGCTGGCGATCGTGCTGCTGTTCGCGCTGGAGCGTTGGCTGGCAACGTCGGCCAGGCGCAGGAGCACGCCATGAACACCGCCGTGAGCCGCGCCTGGCAGGCAGCACGCCGACGCCAGGCAGCGCAGGTGATGGCCATCGCGGTGCCGCTGGTGGTCGCGCTGGCCGCACTCGCATGGCGGCTTGCCACGTATGACGTGGCGAGCGGGGTGCTGGCGATCGGCCTGCTCGCTGCCGCCGCGCTGGCGACCTGGCGCGCGCGTGCGCTGGATCGCCGCTGGCTGGTTCGCCAGCTGGACCAGCGGCCCACGGCTCGCGACAGTGCCGACCTGCTGTTCACCGACGCCGCAACGCTCAATCCATTGCAGTTGCGCCAGCGCGAACGCATCGATGCGGCCCTGCGCCAGGATCCACCGGAGCTGCGTGCACGTTGGCCGCGGCGCGCGCTGGCAGCAGCAGGGTGCGCCAGCGTGCTGGTGGTCGCCCTCGCCTTCGGTTGGCCCCGCGCTGGCAGCGTGCCGGCCGCTCCTGCGCCGGTTGGCACGGCAAGCGGCACCGCGGCTTCCACGCCGCCTGCGCTGCAGTCCGCGCGCCTGCGGATCACCGCGCCGTCCTATACCGGCCAGCCGGTACGTACGCAGAGTGAGCTCGACGGCAAGGTCGCGCAGGACAGCCAACTGCGCTGGTCGCTGCGTTTTTCCGGCACGCCCACACGTGCCGCGCTGCAGTTCCACGACGGGCAGCGCGTCGAACTGACGCAGCAGGATGGGCAGTGGAGCGGCAGCTGGAAGGCTGCAAGGCCGGTCCTGTACCGCGTGGTGACCGAGCCCGCACTGCGCGACACGCGCCTGTACCGCCTGGACGTGGTGCCCGACCAGCCGCCCAGCGTGCGGGTGGTCGAGCCGGAGGCCACGCTGGTGCTCGGCACGCCCGGCCAGCGCCGCTGGCAGCTGCGCTTCGAAGCCCGTGATGATCACGGCGTGGCCGCCACGGCACAGCTGAAGGTAACCCTGGCCCAGGGCAGCGGCGAGAACATCACCTTCCGCGAGCAGGTCATCACCCTCCGTGGCAGCGGCCCGGCAATGCAGCGCCGCTTCGCCCACGCGCTGGACCTGGCCGCGTTGGGTGCCAGCGCCGGCAACGATGTGATCGCGCAGCTGCAGGTGCGCGACAACCACGCGCCCACGCCACAGTCCGCGCAGAGCAGCAGCCTGATCCTGCGCCTGCCGACCGAAGCCGACGTGCAGGAGGCCGAGCTGGAAGGCATGGTCAAGCGCACCCTGCCGGCGTATTTCCGCAGCCAACGGCAAATCATCATCGATGCCGAAGCCCTGCTCGCCCAGCGCAGCAAGCTGTCAGGGGACGAGTTCACCCGTCGCTCCGATGCGATCGGCGTGGACCAGCGCATCCTGCGCCTGCGCTACGGCCAGTTCCTCGGTGAGGAAAGCGAGGGCGCACCCAGGCCCCCGCCCACCAGCGACCTGCCGACCAGCGACGTGCCCAGCAACGACATTCCTGCTCCTGCTGCCGAAGATCACGAGCACGACGGCCATGCCGCGGACCACGATGATGACCATGGCCACGATCACGCTGGCAGCGACGCGCCGCAGGTGTTCGGCAGCGCCACCGATGTACTTTCCGAGTACGGTCATACCCATGACCACGCCGAGGCCGCCACCCTGCTCGATCCGCAGACGCGCGCCACGTTGAAGGCTGCACTGGACCAGATGTGGTCCTCCGAAGGCGAGCTGCGCCAGGGCCGGCCGAAAGAAGCCTTGCCGCATGCCTACAAGGCGCTGGCCTTCATCAAGGAGGTGCAGCAGGCCGAGCGGATCTACCTGGCCCGGGTGGGTCCGGAACTGCCTCCCATCGACGAAAGCCGGCGGCTGGGCGGCAAGCGCGAGGGCATCGACAGTCGACGCCTGCCGCTGGCGGCGCTGACGGCGTCGGACCAGGCCATCGTCGTGGTCTGGCAGCAGCTGGACAGCGCTGGCCAGCCCCCGGACCTGGACGCGTTGAACGGCTGGCTGCGTGCCAATGAAACCCGCCTCGCCGACCCGCTCAGCCTTGCCGCATCGATTGAAGAACTGCGCATGGCACCGGACTGCATGCGCTGCCGCGACGCGCTGCGCGCGCAGTTGTGGCGTGCCCTGCTGCGCCCGGTTCCGGCACCGGCACGGCGCAGCACACCCGACGCTATGGGACAGCGTTACCGCGATGCACTGGGAGCCGGACCATGACGGACAGTCGCTGGATCGGCGCGGCGATCATCGCCATCGTGCTGCTGGCCACGCTGCGCATGCTGCTGCAGCAACGGCGCGGCGCGCGCCTGCCGCCCCTGCGGCTGGCCGCGCTGCTGGTGCTGCAGGCGCTGGCGGGTGGGCTGTTGCTGCTGGCGCTGGTGCCGCCGCAGCACAGCGCGCCCCGCCATGCGCTCACGCTGCTGACCGCCGGCGCAGCGCAGGCGCCTGCTGCAGCCGATGACGCCTCGACGGTACTCGCCCTGCCGGAGTCCAACGCGCGCGCCGGCATCGCGCGCGTGCCGGACCTGGCCAGCGCCCTGCGCCAGCACCCGGGAACCGAACGGCTCACGCTGGTCGGTGATGGGTTGTCCGCGCGCGATCGTGATACAGCGTTGCCCGCCGAGGTGCAGTTGAGGTTGTCGCCCGCACCGCGCGGCTGGATGGACCTGCAAGCGCCGGCCATCACCGCCCCCGGGGCGGTCTTCGCCGTGCGCGCACGTGCCCAGGGCGTGTCCGACGGCCGTGCCGAGCTGCTCGATCCTGCAGGCCAGGTGGTCGCGCGTGCCGCGCTGGACAAGCGCGGCGGCGCCCGCCTGGAAGGTGTTGCGCGGGTCGTCGGGCGCACCGTGTTCCAGCTGCGGCTGCTGGACGGCAGCGATCATCAGGTGGACAGCATCCCGGTCCCGCTGCAGGTCGCAGCGCCTGCACCGGTGCGGATGCTGATGCTGGCCGGTGCGCCCGGACCCGAGGTCAAATACCTGCGACGCTGGGCCGCCGATGCGGGGGTGGAGCTGCAGTTCCAGTCCAGCGTGGGGGCCGGCGTGATCTTGGGCGACGCACCGGTGGCCGTGACCCCGGCGCGGCTTGCCGAATCAGACGTGCTGCTGCTGGACGAACGCAGCTTGGCCGCACTGGGCGCCGCGCAGCGCAACGCCGTGCAGCAGGCCCTGCGCGATGGATTGGGCGTGTTGGTGCGCAGCGCGGGGCCGCTGCCGGACAACGCGCGCCAGACCCTGCGTGGCTGGGGCCTGCCGGTCACCGGCAATGGCCAGGCCGCGGCGTTGAAACTGGCGGGCGAATCGCAGGCGGAGCTGTTGCCGGCGCGGCGCGGACCGCGGGCTCCGGCGGCGGAGGCAACGCAGTGGATGGCCGAGGCCGATGCACGTTCCCACCTGGCCGAGGTGCCGGCGCTGGAACAGCTGACCCTGCGAGTCGCTGGCGCCCAGCCGCTGCTGCAGGATGCGGACGGCGCGGCCATCGGCGGCTGGCGCGCGAGCGGTCGCGGACGGATCGGCCTGCTGCCGGTGACCGACAGTTACCGCGCGGTGCTGGCCGGGCGCGATGATCGCCATGCGGAGCTGTGGAGCAGTGTGATCGGCCTCATCGCGCGCCCGGTCGCGGCGGCGCCCGAAGTGCAGGTGGAGTCTGATACGCCCTGGGCGGGCGAGCGCGTGGTGGTGTGCGGTGTCGCGGCCGGCGCGCAGGTACGTCGCAGTGCCGAAGCCGCACCGGAAACGCTGATCGTCGACCCCGCCACCGGCACGCAGCGCTGCGCGGCATGGTGGCCGCGCCAGGCCGGCTGGCACGAATTGATGCAGGGCGATGTGCGGCAGGCGGTGTATGTGTTCAACCCCGCCGACGCCACCGCGCTGCATCGCCAGCAGCTGCGCGACAGCACGGCGCTGCGCGTCGCCGGCGGGCACGGACGGATGTCGGCCGCCACGCAGCAGGTGCCGGGCGCGCGCTGGCCATGGCTGCTCGCCTTCGTGCTGGTCGCCGGCCTGCTGTGGTGGCTGGAGCGGCGCACCACCGCAACGGACCGGTAGCGCCGAGCCGTGCTCGGCGAGCGCAGCGGAAAGGCGAAGGCGTGACGACCAACGGTCGTCACCCACCAAGCGCAGAAGCTGACGGCCAGCTCGCAGTGAATGATTCACGTGTATGGGCAAGCGCGTCTCAGGCATTGAGACGAAGCTGTGTTCCCATACCGTTCTTTGCGGCATGTTTTCCTGATGGCTTACGAACTCGCCAAGCGCACCGCCGATGCCGAACACCAGCTCGCTACCCGCGATGGCCTGCCGGCACGTGATGGCGCCCTGCTCGGCGCCCGCCTGCAGCGCCGTTATCACGATCGCATCACCGGCAGTTTCGCCATCCCCGGCCGCGAAGGCAGTTACGCGCCGATCCCGGACAGCGTGCCGCCGGCGCTTGCCGCCGCCCTGAAAGCGCGCGGCATCGACCAGCTCTACAGCCACCAGGCGCAGGCATGGGACGCAGCACAGCGCGGCGAACACGTCGCCATCGTCACCCCCACCGCCAGCGGCAAATCACTCTGCTACACCCTGCCGGTGGTCAGCGCGGCCATGCAGCACAAGGCCAAGGCGCTGTACCTGTTCCCAACCAAGGCGCTGGCCCAGGACCAGGTGGCCGAGCTGCTGGAGCTCAACCGCGCCGGCGACCTGGGGGTCAAGGCCTTCACCTTCGATGGCGATACCCCTGGCGATGCACGGCAGGCAATCCGCCTGCATGGCGACATCGTGGTGTCCAACCCGGACATGCTGCACCAGGCCATCCTGCCGCACCACACCAAGTGGGCGCAGTTCTTCGAGAACCTGCGCTACGTGGTGATCGACGAAGTGCACACCTACCGCGGCGTGTTCGGCAGCCACGTCACCAATGTGCTGCGCCGCCTCAAGCGCATCTGCGCCTTCTACGGGGTGCAACCGCAGTTCATCCTGTGCTCGGCCACCATCGGCAATCCGCAGCAGCATGCCGAGGCCCTGATCGAAGCGCCGGTCACCGCGATCACCGAATCCGGCGCCCCAAGCGGGCCCAAGCAGGTACTGCTGTGGAATCCGCCGGTGGTCAATCCGGACCTGGGCCTGCGCGCCTCGGCGCGCTCGCAGAGCAACCGCATCGCACGCATCGCGATCAAATCCGGGCTGAAGACGCTGGTGTTCGCGCAGAGCCGGCTGATGGTGGAAGTGCTCACCAAGTACCTCAAGGACATTTTCGACCACGACCCGCGCAAGCCCGCCCGCATCCGCGCCTACCGCGGCGGCTACCTGCCGACCGAGCGCCGCGAGACCGAACGCGCGATGCGCGCCGGGCAGATCGACGGCATCGTCAGCACCTCCGCGCTGGAGCTGGGCGTGGACATCGGCAGCCTGGACGTGGTGATCCTCAACGGTTATCCCGGCAGCGTGGCCGCCACCTGGCAGCGCTTCGGCCGCGCCGGTCGCCGCCAGCAGCCCGCGCTGGGCGTCATGGTCGCCAGTTCGCAGCCGCTGGACCAGTACGTGGTGCGGCATCCGGACTTCTTCGGCGATGCCTCGCCGGAGCATGCGCGCATCGCCCCGGACCAGCCGCTGATCCTGTTCGACCACATCCGCTGCGCCGCCTTCGAACTGCCGTTCCTGGTCGGCGATGGCTTCGGCCCGATCGACCCGGAAGTATTCCTGGAAGCATTGGCGGAAACCGAGGTGGTGCACCGCGAAGGCGAGCGCTGGGAGTGGATCGCCGACAGCTACCCCGCCAACGCGGTCAGCCTGCGTTCGGTGGCCGATGGCAACTTCGTGGTGGTCGACCGCAGCGGCGGCAAGCAGCAGATCATCGCCGAAGTGGATTATTCCGCCGCCGCACTGACCCTGTATGAGGGCGCCATCCACATGGTGCAGTCCACCCCTTACCAGGTGGAGACCCTGGACTGGGAAGGCCGCAAGGCCTACGTCACGCGCACGCACGTGGACTACTACACCGACAGCATCGACTTCACCAAGCTCAAGGTGCTGGACCGCTTCGACGGCAACCTCGCCGGGCGCGGCGACTCCCATCATGGCGAGGTGCACGTGGTGCGCCGCGTGGCCGGCTACAAGAAGATCCGTTACTACACCCACGAAAACATCGGCTACGGCCCGGTCAACCTGCCCGACCAGGAACTGCACACCACGGCGGTGTGGTGGCAGTTGCCGCAGGCGCTGCTGCTGCGCGCGTTCGCCAGCAAACAGGACGCACTTGACGGCTTCCTGGGTGCGGCCTACGCGCTGCACATCGTTGCCACGGTGGCGGTGATGGCCGACGCGCGCGACCTGCAGAAGGCGGTCGGCAACGGTGACGGCGCGTGGTTCGCCATCGCCGACCAGAGCGGCCGTGGCCAGCTGCGCGGCGAAGAAGGCGATCCCGGCGCGGTGGAGCTGCTGCAGCAGTTCGTGCCTACCGTGTACCTGTACGACAACTTCCCCGGTGGGGTCGGCCTGAGCGAGCCGTTGTGGCTGCGCCAGCAGGAGCTGGTGCAGCGCGCGCGCGAACTGGTGCAGCGCTGCGACTGCAAGGCGGGCTGCCCGGCCTGCGTCGGCCCGGTGCTGGCCGCACAGGAAACCGACGACACCACCCCGCGTGCGCTGGCCCTGCGCGTGCTGGACCTGTTCGATGCGCAGGCCTGCGAGCACGTGCCGGACGTGTCGGTGGTGGTTGCCGATCCGCTGGAGCTGTTGGCACCGTGAGCCTGAGCCTGGACAAGCTGCGGCTGCTGCGGCGGCAGGCCGGTGACGCCAGGGCGGTTGCCCCGTCAGCGCCCGCCGGACCCTTGCCGGAGCCGACGCCCGGGCTGCCCGCCGCTGCCAACGATGCGAAGCAGCCCGACGCGGCGCGTTCGGTATTTGCCTGGGTGGAAAAGGAGATCCGCCACAAACCCACCGGGGTGGCCGCAGCGCCACGCCAGGTGGCCGACGCCAAGGGACTGCGACGCCTGCTGGGCGTGCGTGAACGCGGTAGCGAGACCCCCCAGGCACCGCGGGCGCGCGCGCAGGACCGCAGCCTGCCCGGCACCGAGATCGCGCCGGGCCTGCACCTGATCGAATCGTTCCTGCCGGGGGATGTCCCATCGGCACCGCTGTCGTTGGCCTTCGCCAAGCGCGAGCAGCAGCACGTGGCGCCGCAGGACCTGCTGTTCTTCGATACCGAAACCACCGGCCTGGCCGGCGGCACCGGCACCCGCGCCTTCATGATCGGCGCGGCCGACTGGCACCAGGATCCAAGCCGGGGGCCGGGCCTGCGCATCCGCCAGCTGATGATCTCCACGATGGCCGCGGAGACCGCCATGCTGCGTACCTTCACCAGCTGGCTCGGATCGACCACGGTGTTTTCCAGCTACAACGGACGCAGCTACGACGCGCCGCTGCTGAAGACCCGCTACCGGCTCGCGCGGCAAGGCGATCCGATCACCGCGCTGGACCACATCGACCTGCTGTACCCGACCCGTCGCCGTTATCGCGGGGTCTGGGAAAACTGCCGGCTGGCCACCATCGAACGGCAGCTGCTGAAGGTGGTGCGCGAGGATGACCTGCCCGGTTCGGAAGCGCCGTCGGCCTGGCTGCGCTACCTGCGCGGCGGCGATGCGGTGAACCTGCGGCGGGTGGTCGAACACAACCACCAGGACGTGGTGACGCTGGCACAGCTGTTCCTGACCTTGGTCGAACAGCAGGCGCAGGCCGATGTGCCACCCCCGGTGAACTGCCTGCCGCTGCAGGCAGGGTGAGCGAGCGTTTACCCGACGTTGACGGCGCATGGCGCCTGATGACCCCTCGTGTCATCCATTCATCGACCCGGGAGGTCCGCCATGCGTTCGAATCGTTGGCTGTTGCTCACCTGTCTGCTGCCGCTGGCCGCCTGCAGCAGTACGCCGTCCAGCGCAGACACCGCGCCGACCACGCCGAAGCCGGAAGTTGCAGGCCTGGGCAGCCACTGCCATGGCGACACCCTGACCGCGCTGAGCGGGCAGATGGCCAGCCAGGAGGTCATCGACCGCGCGGTGCGCGACGCCGGTGCGCGGACCCTGCGTGTGGTCAAACCCGGCATGGCGGTCACCATGGACTACCGCGAAGACCGCGTCACCGTGCGCGTGGATGAGCAGAACAAGATCATCTCTGCCAGCTGCGGTTGATCCCTGCGGGCGGGAGCGGGCGAGCGCCCGCTCCCTGGTTGATGCTCAGAGCCGCACCGCACGCCCATCCGCCAGCGCCTTGGCGATGACCTTTTCGGCTTCGCGCGACGCACGTGCCTGCACCTCCGCCTGACGCTCGCCCAGTACCGCCTGCTGCTCGCCCAGCACCGCCTGCTGCCTGCCCAGTTCTCCCTGCCGGGTGGCCAGTCGGCCCAGTTCGTCATGGGCACTGTCCTGGGTCACACCGCGCGACGCACGCGCCGCCTGCGCGGCCGCATCGCGGTTGATGTCCAATCCCCCCAGCGCACTGCGCGCGGTGTCCCTGGCGTGCTGCGCGGCCGCGCGTGCCTGTTCACCGGTACGCCGGCCCAGCTCGCCCTGCTGGCGGCCAAGCGCCCCCTGCTTCAGCCCCAGGGCGGCCTGTTGCTGGCCCAGTCGCGCAGCATCTGCATACGCGGCCTGCATCTGCTGCAACAATGCAGTGTCGCGCACCACGTAACGCTGGTCGCCCTGGCGGAACCAGAAGCCCGTTGCACCCGCACCCAGGTCACTCCTCGCCTGGGTCACATCATCCAGCGCACCGTCGGCATAGCTCTCGTTGCCGGTGACCAGCACGTGCGCACGCGCAGGCCGTTCGCCCAGGTCCAGCCGACCATGGGTGACCAGGCTGGTGACGCGGTGGCCGCCGTCACGGGTGATGGTATGGGTGGTGGTGCTGGCGTGTCCGCTGCGTGCGCTCGCCGGTGCCGGCGGCGGTGCGGGTGGTGCAGGCGCAGCGGCAGGCGCCGGCGGTGCTTCCGGTGCCGCCAGTGCAGGCGGAGCAGCCGGTGCAGCGGGCGCCGCAGGTGGCGACGGTGGGGCGGGCGGTGGTGGCATGGCCGCAACCAGGCGCATCGGCAGGATCGCCACGGCCAGCACGGCCGCGGTCAGCAGCGCGGTCAGCGCCTTCGGGCAGGCGTGGTGCTGCTGCAGCGAGATCAAGCGGCGCTTGAGGCTCTGCCGGCTGGGCGCGGCACTGGCCACGCCCAGATGCGGATGCGGCATCACGCCCAGCTGCAACAGCAGCCGACCGTAGTCCTGGCGGCGCTCGCCACGGCCGTCCACCACCGCCGCATCCACCGCTTCTTCGCGGGCCTGGGCATACTCGCTGACCGCCAGCCGCAGCAGCGGATGGAAGAAGAACAGGTGCTGCGCCAAGGCCGGCAGCAAGCCCCACTGCAGGTCGTTGCGCTGCAGGTGCTGCAGTTCATGGGTCAGCGCCAGGTCCAGCGCATCGCCCTGCAGGGCATGCCCACCCACCGGCAGCAGCAGCACCGGCCGCAGCGGTCCTACCACCTGCGGCGCATCGATATCGGCACTCATCCACAGGCGCGGGGCGCGACGCAGGCCATGCGCTTCGGCCGCCAGCTGCAGGGCGTGTACCAGCGCCTGGTCATCGCACGGGGTGGCATGGGCCAGCAGCGCGCGGCTTCGCCGCCATTCGCGATGGGTCCGCCAGGCCATGGCCAGTACACCGGCCAGCCACAACGCGGCCAGGGCCAGTGCCCACCAGGGCGTGGTTGCCAGCGCGGACGAAGCGATGCCTTCATCGGCAATCGCCAGCCCCTGTGCCGACAGCGCAGCTGCCTGCACGTACAGCGTTTCACCGACGGCCGGCGTGACCGATCCGGTCGCCAGCGTCGGTGCCGGCAGCACCGCCAGCTGCAGCGGCTGCGCCCAGAACAGGCCCAGCACCGCCTGCAGCGATACCAGCCACCACATCCGGCAGCGCGCGGCCGCACCCAGTGATGGCACGACGCGGCAGACGCCCCACACCAGCGCCACCAGCAGGGCAGTCTGCAGGCTGGTCCAGGCCAACCGTTCCAGCAGCACGATCAGGTTCGCGTCCATGGCTCAGCCCTCCTGCCGGCGTGACTGCAGCTGTTCGACCAGCGCTTCCAGCTCGGCCAGTTCATCGTCGCTGACCGTGTCGCGCTGCGACAGATAGGCCACGAACGGCGACACAGAACCCTGCAGCGTGCGGTCGACGAACTGCGCGATGGCGCCCTGCACCACGCTGTCCTGCCCGGCCGTGGACTGGTAGCGGTACATGCCATCGGCCTGCTCGCGGCGCAGGTAGTTCTTGCCACGAAGGCGTTCCATCATGGTCAGCACGGTGGACCGGGCCAGGCCGCGCGGCTCGCCGAACCCGACTGCCACTTCGCCCACGCTGGGCGTTCCTGCTTCGTCGATGTACTGCAGCAGGGCCAGTTCCTGGTCCCCGATCGTCTTGCGGTGCATGGCACGGTTCCTTGGGTGACTACACGTGTCGCCACAGTGCCCATGGCGACAGATGTAGTCAACCCCCCGAAGGTCATGCGCCGACGAACGGCAAAAGGGTCCGCAGGTGTTACACCCAAGTGTTTCTACTCAGCCGCGCGGCCCGCCCATCACCGGCAGGATCGCGCCGCTGATGTAACTGGAGCAGCTGGGCGCGGCCAGGAACACGTAGGCCGGCGACAGTTCTTCCGGCTGCGCGGCGCGGCCCATGTCGCTGTCCTGGCCGAACTCGCCCACGTCCGGGGCGGCCTTGTCAGCCGGATTCAACGGCGTCCACACCGGTCCCGGCGCCACGCAGTTGACCCGGATGCCGCGCGGCAGCAGCTGGCTGGCCAGTGCCTTGGTGAAGGCATGGATGGCGCCCTTGGTGGCGGAGTAGTCAATCAGCGACTTGCTGCCGAACAGGCCGGTTTCCGAGCCCGAATTGACGATGCTGGCGCCCTCGCCCAAGTGCGGCAGTACGGCGCGGGCCATCTGGATGTAACCGCCGATGTTGGTCTGCAGGGTCTCCTGCAGATGCGCATCATCGAGGTCTTCCAGGCGATGGCAGTGCAGCTGGAAGGCCGCGTTGTTGACCAGGATGTCGATGCCACCGAAGGCCTTGGCCACCTGCTTCACCGCGCGATTGCAGAACTTCGGATCACGCACGTCCCCGGCGATCACGATGCAGCGTCCGCCTTCGCGCTCCACGTGCTGGCGGGTGACATCGGCATCTTCGTGTTCGTCCAGGTGCAGCACCGCCACATCCGCGCCTTCGCGGGCATACAGCACCGCCACCGCACGGCCGATGCCGGAGTCGCCGCCGGTGACGATCGCGCGCAGGCCTTTCAGCTTCCCGCTGCCCACGTAGTCGGGCGCGAGGAAACGGGGTGACAGGTCCAGTTCGTTTTCGTTGCCGGGCTTGGCGATGTTCTGCGCGGGCATCTTTTCCGGTTGCCTGCGGGTGCCGGCCTGGCTGGTTTTCTTCTTGCTGGCCTGCTTTCCGGCAGCGGTGTCCTTGGCCTTTTCTTCACTCTGGAGGCGGCGCTGGCGGCTCGCCGTTTTTTTCGCGGTTGCCATGAACTTTTTTCTCCTGCGGTTTCGGGTCAGGCACGGTCCGCCACACCGTCGACGCCGGCGTGGGTCGCGCAATGCGCACAGCAGTAAATGGATCCTCCGCCCTCCACCCCGTGCCCGATGATCGCGCACTCACAGTGGGCACAACGCGGGGCAAACGCGTGGATCGCGCATTCAAACGAGTCGAATGTCCCGCTGCGTCCGCCCTGGGTCAGGGTGAAGCTCTTGTCGTAGTCGTTTCCGCAGACATCGCAGGTCGACATGGCCGATCTCCTGTTCTGGTGGAGGCCCCACTATCCCGCCCACGCCGGGCGCGAACAGTGAATGGAACGTGCCCGTGACGTGCACGCGTTCATCCCGGCACCACGCCGCAGGCGTCAGTCTGGGCGCCTCGAACCTGATTGGAGCTGCAACGATGATCCGTTATCTCAGCGTGGCCGCGATGGCCGTGTCCCTGGCCGCCTGCAGCAGCACGCCGGTGGCCCAGGTGCAGCCGATCGACGGCGTGATTTCAGGCCAGTGCCACCTGGACAAGGTGCAGGGCGCGGTCGGCCTGGCGGCCTCGGCGGCGACCGTGGAACGCGCCCGCGTGGACAGTGACAGCCTGCAGGTGCAGGTGCTGCGCGGCAGCCGCGAGCGCAGTGGCCCCACCGCCAGCGGCAGCGCCGATCCGGCCGCCGGTGCCGCGCACGAGGGCGGCGAACGGGTGACGATTGAAACCGGTCGCACCAACAACATCACCGCGATTTACTGCGGCTGACCTTGGCCGCCACCCGGCGCGCCCTGCGCAGGTAGCGCAGGGTCGCCTGTTCCCACTGGCGCGGCCCGCGCAGGCCGGCCAGTGCCACCAGCTCACCCCGCTCCCAGCCGTCGAACACGCTGGGATCGATGTAAGCCTTGCGGCACACCGCCGGCGTATTGCCGAGCAGGTCGGCCACCTTGCACACCACCTCGCGCTGCGCCGCCGCCAGTGCGGTCTTGCTGGCGGGCTCGGGCAGCTCGGTGGCGGCGAAGGCCCGCAGTGCTTCCACGGTGCCGCCCCAGGTGCGGAAGTCCTTGGCGGTGAACTCCTCGCCCATCACCTCGCGCAGGTAGTCATTGACCTCACCGGAATCCACCGGCTGCAGCGTGCCATCGTCATCGCGGTACTGGAACAGCGCCTGCCCGGGCAGCTGCTGGATGCTTCGCACCTGCCTGGCCAACTGTCTGTCGCCGATCTCCACTTCGTGGTGCTGGCCGGACTTGCCGCGGAAGCGCATCTGCACCCGGCCGCCCGCCACCAGCGCCAGGTGGCGGTTGCGCAGCGTGGTCAGGCCGAAGGATTTGTTTTCGCGCGCATAGGTTTCATTGCCGACACGCACCAGCGTTTCGGCCAGAAGCGCTACCACGATCGCAAGGACCTTCTCGCGCGGGAAACCCGCACGCTTCAGGTCGTTGCGCAGGTGCCGGCGCAGCTTCGGCAGAGCCTCGCCGAAGGCGATGATGCGGTCGAACTTGCCCTCCCCGCGCACCCGCGCCCAGTCGGGGTGGTAGCGGTACTGCTTGCGACCCCGTGCGTCACGCCCGGTTGCCTGCAGGTGACCATTGGGCCAGGGGCAGATCCACACGTCGGTATAGGCCGGGGGCACGGCCAGTGAGCGGATGCGGGCCAGTACCTCGGCGTCGCGCACGACGTGTCCGGCCGGGTCGCGGTAGCTGAATCCTTTTCCCGCCCGACGCCGCTGGTAGCCCGGCTGGCTGTCGTCCACGTAACGCAGTCCGGCAGCGCGGGCGGCGGCTTTTTCAGGGGTTGCGGGGGGTGGGCTCATGCGCGCAGTGTGGCGGTCGCACCGAGCACGCCGCGTCAATAACGCAACACAAACACGTGGGCGGCCAACAGCCGCTATGCTCACGCCTTTGTCACCTTGAACGTTCCTGGAGTCCGCATGCCGTTCCTGCAGTTGCCGCGCCTGGCGCGCCCCTTCCTGCTCCTGCTCCCCGCCACCCTGTTGCTGGCCGCCTGTTCGGCACCGCCGATGGACGAACAGGATGCGGTCACCGCCCAGGCCCAGCAGGCCGCTGAAAAGGCCACCGCCCCTGCCGACGAAGCCGGCAAGGCGACCGAAGCCCCACCGATCGGCAACTGCGATGCCACCCAGGTGCAGAGCCTAGTCGGCCAGGCCTATACCGATGCACTCGGCAGCCAGGCCCAGCAGGATGCCAGCGCGAAATCGCTGCGCGTGCTGCGCCCCGGCGACATGACCACGATGGAGTTCGTGGGCGAGCGCCTGAACGTGGAAGTTGACGAGAAGGACGTGGTCAGCGGCCTTCGCTGCGGCTGATTCCCCAGCGCTGGCAAGCACTTGCCAGCGCCTTGGTTGCGCGTGCAACCGTGTGTTGCGGCATTGCACCATCTATGGTCTAGTCGAAGCATCCGGTGGCATCCCGCGCGCTCCAGGTAGCGCGCCCTGTCTCCTGGAGTGAGCGCGAAAGCGCTTGGCGAGCGCCAGGGGAGGCACGCCACCGCACGGGCATCGGCCCTGCCGGGGGAACGGTCGCATCGACCAACGCCAGGACGCCACTTCGCTTTTCCCTGCCGTCCCGGCACGGCAGCCTCATTCCAGTGGTCACGGCGCGTCCTGTGGGCAGGCTCAGGAGTCCCCGCTCACCTGACCAAGAGGCAAAGATGGCCCCCCGCAACCGCCACGGGCTTTACGACCCACGACACGAGCGCGATGCCTGTGGTTTCGGCATGGTCGCCCAGTTGGATGACCAGCCGTCCCGGCTGCTCGTGGATACCGCCATCGCCGCGCTTTCGCGGATGACCCACCGTGGTGGCGTCGCCGCCGACGGCGTGACCGGCGATGGCTGCGGCCTGCTGCTGCGTCGCCCGCAGGCGTTCCTGAAAGCCATCGCCGCCGAAGCGGGCATCAACGTCGGCGCGTGCTTCGCTGCCGGCGTGGTGTTCCTGCCGCACGATGAAACCGCCGCCGCACAGTGCCGCGCCGCGCTGGAAGCGGAGCTCTCCAAGGCCGGCACGCAGCCGCGCGGCTGGCGCGTGGTGCCGACCGATCCCAGCGTCTGTGGACAGCTGGCACGCGATACGCTGCCGCGCATCGAACAGGTCTTCGTCGATGCCGGCCAAGCGCAGGACAATGCCGGCTTCACCCTGGCCCTGTTCCTGGCCCGTCGCCGCAGCGAACAGTCGCTGCGCGACCACGCCGATTACTACGTCACCACGCTCAGCCCGAACGCGATCAGCTACAAGGGCATGGTGCTGCCGGACAAGCTGTCGCGCTTCTTCCTGGACCTGCAGCGCAGCGACCTGGCCTCAAGCGCTATCGTGTTCCACCAGCGCTTTTCCACCAATACGCTGCCGCGCTGGCCGCTGGCGCATCCGTTCCGCATGCTCGCCCACAACGGCGAGATCAACACCATCGAAGGCAACCGCCGCTGGGCGCAGGCGCGCAGCAAGGTGTGGAAGACTCCGCGCTTCGACATCGCCGAGTTCGATCCGGTGATCTCCATGCACGGTTCGGACTCGCAGAGCCTGGACAACATGCTGGAACTGATGGTCAGCGCCGGCATGGAGCTGATCCAGGCGCTGCGCATCCTGGTCCCGCCTGCGACCCAGTCGCTGGAATTCAAGGACCCCGACCTCGCCGCGTTCTACGAATTCCACGGGCTCAACAGCGAGCCGTGGGACGGCCCGGCCGGCATCGTCGCCTGCGACGACCGCTACGCGGTGTGCACGCTGGACCGCAATGGCCTGCGCCCGGCGCGCTGGATGCTCACTTCCGACCGCCACTTCCTGGTCGCCTCCGAAGCCGGCGTGTGGGAAGTGCCGACCGAACGCGTGGTGCGCAAGGGCAAGCTGGGGCCGGGCGAGATGATCGCCATCGACCTCAAGCGCGGCGACCTGCTCGATTCGGAGGCGGTGGACCGCATCAACCGCGGACGCGCGCCGTACAAGCAGTGGCTGCAGCAGGGCGTGACCTACCTGCAGACCGAACTGATCGATCCTTCGCTGGTGGAAGAACCGTTCGACGCCCGCACCCTGCGCAGTTACCACAAGCTGTACCAGCTCAGCACCGAGGAAGTGGAGCAGGTGCTGCGCCCGCTGGCGGAGACCGAGCAGGAAGCCACCGGTTCGATGGGCGATGACACGCCGATGGCGGTGCTGAGCCAGCGCAAGCTGCGCCAGCTGCTGAAGATGGAGCAGTACGCCGACGCCAACCGGCTGATCGACCTGTCCTACAGCGAAGAGGAAGGACTGCGGGCCGGCATCGAGCGCATCTGTGCCGAGGCCGAACAGGCCGCGCGCGATGGCATCGTCATGCTGCTGCTGTCCGACCGCTACCCGGTGGCCGACCGGCCGATGGTGCATGCCCTGCTGGCCACCAGCGCGGTGCACCACCATCTGTGCAACACCGGGCTGCGCTGCGAGGTGAACCTGATCCTGGAAACCGGCACTGCGCGCGATCCGCACCACATGGCCTGCCTGCTCGGTTTCGGCGCCACCGCGGTGTATCCGTACCTGGCCTACCAGACCCTGTTCGACCTCGGGCGCCGCGGCATCCTCAAGCTCAGCAAGGGCGGCGAGCAGTCGCAGATCGGCCGCCGTTACCGCAAGGGCGTGTACAAGGGGCTGTCCAAGATCATCTCCAAGATGGGCATCTGTACCGTGGCCAGCTACCGCGGCGCGCAGCTGTTCGAGATCGTCGGGCTGGAGCCGGACGTGGTCGAGCTGTGCTTCCCGGAGACGCCGTCGCGGGTCGGCGGCGTCAGCTTCGCGCGGCTGGATGCCGAAGCGCGCGAACTGACCGTGCAGGCCTGGGACGACCAGGTGCAGCCGGACGTCGGCGGCCTGCTGAAGTACGTGCACGGCGGCGAATACCACATGTACAACCCGGACGTGGTCATGACCCTGCAGCGCGCCTCGCGCTCGGGCGATCCGGCGCATTGGCAGGCGTACTGCGATGCCGTGCATGCACGTCCGCCGTCCGCGCTGCGCGACCTGCTGCAGCTGGTGCCGGCCGCCACGCCGACGCCGCTGGACGAGGTGGCGCCGGCCAGCGAACTGTTCCCGCGCTTTGATACCGCAGCGATCAGCCTGGGTGCATTGTCGCCGGAAGCGCATGAAGCGCTGGCCATTGCGATGAACCGCCTGGGTGGCCGCAGCAACTCCGGCGAAGGCGGCGAAGACCCCGCCCGCTATGGCACCGAGAAGCGTTCCAAGATCAAGCAGGTGGCTTCGGGTCGCTTCGGTGTCACCGCCGAATACCTGGTCAACGCCGAAGTGCTGCAGATCAAGGTCGCCCAGGGCGCCAAGCCCGGCGAGGGCGGCCAGCTGCCCGGCCACAAGGTCAACGAACTGATCGCCCGCCTGCGTTACGCCAAGCCGGGCATCGGCCTGATCTCGCCGCCGCCGCACCACGACATCTACTCCATCGAAGACCTGGCCCAGCTGATCTACGACCTCAAGCAGGTCAACCCGACCGCGCTGGTGTCGGTGAAGCTGGTCAGCCATGCCGGCGTGGGCACGATCGCCGCCGGCGTGGTCAAGGCCGGCGCCGACCTGATCACCATCTCCGGCCACGACGGCGGCACCGGCGCCTCGCCGGTGAGTTCCATCCGCTACGCCGGCGTGCCGTGGGAACTGGGCGTGGCCGAAGCGCACCAGGCGCTGGTCGGCAACGATCTGCGCGCGCGCACCATCCTGCAGACCGATGGCGGCCTGAAGACCGGCCTGGACGTGGTCAAGGCGGCCATCCTCGGCGCGGACAGCTTCGGCTTCGGCACCGGTCCGATGATCGTGCTGGGCTGCAAGTACCTGCGCATCTGCCACCTCAACAACTGCGCCACCGGCGTGGCCACCCAGGACGAGCGCCTGCGCGAGAACTACTTCACCGGCCAGCCCGAACGCGTGGAGAACTTCTTCAGGCTGCTGGCCGAGGAAGTGCGCGGCTGGCTGTCCCACCTGGGCGTGCGTTCGCTGCAGGAGATCGTCGGCCGCACCGAACTGCTGCGGCAGATCGATGCCGCGCCGCGCGAAGGGGTGCGCGTGGACCTGTCGCGGCTGCTCGCCGATGCCAGCTACGAAGGCAGCCACTGCGCCGCCCAGCGCCTGTACGAATCGCCGGACAGCCTGGCCACGCAGATGGACGGGCTGCTGGCCGATGCCATCGCGCACAAGCGCGGCGGCGACCATCGCTTCCTGATCCACAACACCGACCGCAGCATCGGCACCCGCCTGTCGGGCACCATCGCCCGCGCGCACGGCAACCAGGGCATGGCCGAATCACCGCTGGAGCTGCGCTTCCGCGGCACCGCCGGGCAGAGTTTCGGTGCCTTCAACGTCGGTGGCCTGCACCTGGAAGTGGAAGGCGAAGCCAACGACTACGTGGGCAAGGGCATGGCCGGCGGCCGGCTGGTGGTGCGTCCGCCACGCGGCGCGCGCTTCGAAGCCCGCAGCACCGCGATCATCGGCAACACCTGCCTGTACGGGGCCACCGGTGGCGAGCTGTTCGCTGCCGGGCGGGCCGGCGAGCGCTTCGCGGTGCGCAACTCCGGCGCGCTGGCGGTGATCGAAGGCGCCGGTGACCACTGCTGCGAATACATGACCGACGGCGTGGTGCTGGTGCTGGGCAAGGTCGGCCTGAACTTCGGCGCCGGCTTCACCGGCGGGCTGGCCTACGTGCTGGACGTGGACCGTGATTTCGTCGACCGCTACAACCACGAGCTGATCGACATCCACCGCGTTTCCGCCGAAGGCTTCGAGAACTACCGCCAGCACCTGCATCGGCTGATCGGCCGCCACCGCGAGCTGACCGGCAGCATCTGGGCCCAGCAGATCATGGACGAGTTCCGCGATTACATTGGCAAGTTCTGGCTGGTGAAGCCCAAGGCCGCCAGCATCGAATCGCTGACCGAAACGCTGCGCCGCGCCGCATGACCCCGCCCTTTTCATCGGTAGTGCCGGCCGCTGGCCGGCAGCACCTCCAAGCCGAAAGGCAGAGCCCGCCATGAGTCGCAAGCACGCTTTCCAGTTCCTCGACCTGCCCCGGACGATGCCGCAGCGCATCCCGGTGGAACTCCGCACCTCCGGCGACTGGGGCGAGCTGTACGGCAAGTTCGGCAAGGAGGAGGCGCAGTACCAGGCCGGCCGCTGCCTGGACTGCGGCAACCCGTACTGCAGCTGGAAATGCCCGGTGCACAACGCGATCCCGCAATGGCTGCAGCTGGTGCAGGAAAACCGCATCGAAGAAGCCGCCACGCTGTGCCACAGCACCAACCCGCTGCCGGAAGTGTGTGGCCGGGTGTGCCCGCAGGACCGCCTCTGCGAAGGCAGCTGCACGCTGGAGGAATTCGGCGCGGTGACCATCGGGGCGGTGGAAAAATACATCGTCGATACCGCGCTGGCACGCGGCTGGCGTCCGGACCTGAGCGCGGTGGAGCCCACCGGGCGCACGGTGGCGGTGGTGGGTGCCGGACCGGCCGGGCTGGCCTGCGCCGACCGCCTGGCGCGTGCCGGCATCACCGCGGTGGTATACGACCGCTACGAACAGATCGGCGGGCTGCTGCAGTTCGGCATCCCCAGCTTCAAGCTGGACAAGGACGTGATCCGCAAGCGCCGCGAGGTGCTGGAAGGCATGGGCGTGCAGTTCCGGCTGGGCGTGGAGATCGGCCGCGATGTCACCGTGGATGACCTGCTGCAGCGACACGATGCGGTGTTCCTGGGCACCGGTGCCTACCGCTATACCGACGGCGGGCTGGATGGGCAGGACCTGAAAGGTGTGCTGCCGGCACTGCCGTTCCTGGTACAGAACGCCCGCATCGTCAGCGGCGACAATCCGCAGGGCCGCCCGATCGCCGGCTGGGAAGACCAGATCAGCCTGCCCGACCTCACCGGCAAGCGCGTGGTGGTGCTGGGCGGCGGCGATACCGGCATGGACTGCGTGCGCAGCGCCATCCGCCTGGGTGCGGCGCGCGTTACCTGCGCCTACCGCCGCGACGAAGCCAACATGCCCGGCTCCGCGCGCGAGGTCGCCAATGCCCGCGAAGAAGGCGTGCGCTTCCTGTTCAACCGCCAGCCGCTGTCGATCGAAGCCGGTGCCGACGATGAGGCGATCGGCGTGACCGTGGTGGAGACGCGGCTGGCCGCGCCCGATGCCGATGGCCGCCAGGCCGCGGTGCCGATCGAGGGCAGCGAATCGCTGCTGGAAGCCGACGTGGTGATCATCGCCTTCGGCTTCTCGCCCAGCGCGCCGGAATGGCTGTCCGCGCACGGCGTGGAATCCACCGGCAATGGTCGCCTGCAGGTCGGCGGCAAGGACCGCCTGCCGTTCCAGACCGCACACCCGCGGCTGTTCGCCGGCGGCGATGCCGTACGCGGTGCGGACCTGGTGGTGACCGCGGTAGCCGAAGGGCGCGATGCCGCGGCCAGCATCGTGCGCCTGCTGCTGGCGTGACCCTGCGCGCAGCTGCGCTAGCCTTCCAGCTGGCGCAGGTGCGCGATGCAGCGCTGCAGGCGGTGATGCAACTGGTCGCGCTGGGCGCGCGATGGCGGTACCTGCGCCTCGTTCAGCTCGCGCAGGTGGGTGGACAGCGCCGCCAGTCCGAGGCTGCCCACGCCGCCGGCCATGCGATGCAGCCGCTGCGAGGCCATGCGCTGGTCCGCCCGGTGCCACGCGTCCTGCAGTGCCGCCCCGTCCTCTTCCAGGCTGGCGCGCAGCGTCTGTACCAGCTGGCGGGCGGCGTCCTCCGTACCGAAGCGGGCCACCAATGACGCCAGGGTCGGCGCATCGCTGCATTCAACCCCGGCGCACGGTGCTGCCGGCGCAGCGCCAGCGTCCAACAGCCCGGGCGCGACCTTGGCGATCGCATCGTGCAGCGTGCGCCGGCTGATCGGCTTGGCGAGCAGGTGGTCCAGGGCCATCCCCCGCATACCGTCGATATCGGCGGTCATGCCGATGATGGGCCCGGGCGCACGGCCCCGCTGCTGTTCTTCGCGGCGGATGTGCTGCACCAGCCCGGCACCGTTGAGGCCGGGCATCTGCTCATCGGTGAACAGCAGCCGGGGTGGGTCGCGGCGCCACGACGCCAGCGCCTGCAGGCCATCGCCGGCCACTTCCACATCCAGGCCCATGCCGCGCAGCCACCACTGCATCAACAGCTGCTGGGTCGGATGGTCTTCGGCAACCAGCACGCGGGGCGACGATCCGCTGCGCCGCGATGCGTCCGGCCCGCAGCCAGGATCGGCAAGGTTGCTCGCCACGGCATCACCTGCGAGCGGCACGGAGGCGTGCTGCAGTTCCAGTTCGATTTCCACCACCGTGCCCTGGCCGGGCACACTGCGCAGGGCCAGCGTGCCGCCCATCGCGGTGACCAGCTGGCGGCAGATGCCCAGTCCCAGCCCGGACCCGCCATGCTGGCGCGTCGTGGAGCGCTCGGCCTGGGCAAACGGCTCGAACACCGCCTCCTGCCGCTCCAACGCGATGCCCACCCCGGTATCGGCCACGACCAGCCGCAACCGCTGCGCGTGGGCGGTGTCTTCGAGCGCTTGCAGGGACAGCGATACACCGCCGTGGCGGGTGAACTTGATCGCATTGCCGACCAGGTTGAACAGCACCTGCCGCAGGCGGGTGGCGTCGGCCAGCAGCTGCGTGGCCACCCGTGCTCCCACGCGCTGGTGCAGGTACAGACCCTTGGACTGTGCGACCGGCCGCAGCAGGGCCTCCACGCTCTGCACCAGCGCGCGCAGGTCGACCGGCCCGTCCTGCAGGTCCATGCCCTCGGCGCGTCCTGCGGACAGAGCGGCAACGTCGTCCAGGATGCGTCCCAGCATCGACGCGGCGTCGTCCAGGGTGGCCATCACCGCACGCTGGTGCGCGTCCAGCGGTGCACCCCGCAGCCGTGCCAGGCGCTGCAGCAGCACGTGCATCGGTGCGCCGATCCCCGTCCCCAGGCTGGAGACCATCTGCTCACGCTCGGCCGCATCCGCAGCGGCCTGCGCATGCGCGCGGAGGATCGCCTGTGCACGGGCGTCGGCGTCTGACACGTCCATCCAGTAACCCGTCCAGCACTGCTCGCTGGATGCTTCCAGACGGGGCCATGCGTGCATGGCGACATGCCGTGGCCCGCGTACGCCTTCGGCGGAAAAACGCAGCGCCACCGGACAGATGCGACGCACCGCGCGCAGCAACACCGACAGCACCCGCTTGTGGTCAGCGGCATGGATGGCGGCAAGGATGCGCGAAGGATCGTCCTGTAGTTCGCGCGGCGTTGCACTGAACAGCTGCGGCGTGTCCCCGGCCAACAGTTCGATGTGGATTTCTCCGTCGCGCGCGCGCCGCGCCTGGAACACGACCACCGGCAGGTTCCTGGATACCTCGTCGATCAGTCGCTGCACGTCACGGCTGCGGCGGACTTCGTCGCGCAGCCGCCAGTAGCCGTTCGCCTGCACGAGGGCGATGCCGGCAAGCGCCAGCAACAGGCCCGCAACGACGAGCGGCCCCCGCGTCGGCGCCGGCAGCATGAATGATCCCAGGGCGAGGCAGACGGTGACAACGCACGGCGTCACGAAGATGTCCTTTTCCGCAATCCAGGATCCACCGACGCTAGCAGGCTCATCGCTGGGCACCATCAGGATTGCTGCATAAACGACGACGCCCGGCGTGATCCAGCGCATACACTTCGGCAGTGCCCCCTGGAGAATCTCCGTATGCGACTTGGACTGGCCGCCAACCGGCTGCACCACCATGATGGCGAAGCGGCCCTGTTCCGCTTCCTGCGCGCCAGTGAGGCGGGCCTGCGTGACCTGCAGTGTTCGCTGCATGCGGTGGGCCGCACCTTCGATGCGATCCAGCAGCATGGTCCGCTGCGGGGCGATCCGCTGGTCCGGCAGTATCCGTATGGCCGCGACGGCGGGCTGATGAAGCTGGTGGCCGAGGTGGTCGGCATGGGCGCCGAGCGCAGCCTGGACGGCGCCATCTACCTGATCGACCCGGTCGATCCGTCATCGATTTTCCCGGAGGCGATCGCGCTCAAGCGCCAGTGCGTGATCCATGCCAAGCCCTTCATTTCCACCGTGGCCAGCGCGCGCGACTGGGTGGAGGTGGAGCGCCTGCACGCCGGCTTCGCCGCCGATGCGGCCGCGGACGACCTGCACCGGTTCGAAGGGCAGACCCTGGCGCTGATCGCGCACGATGCGATGAAGCCGGCGATGCTGGCATTCGCCGACGAGCACTTCGCCGTGCTGTCGCGGTTTGCTTCGCGGATCGGTACCGGTACCACCGGCCAGCGCTTGAACGAACTGGCGTGGAGCCGCGGCTGGCCGGCCGATACGCCGTGGGTGACGCGCTACCAGAGTGGCCCGATGGGCGGTGATGCACAGATCGCCGACCAGGTGCTGGAGGGGCGCTGCCAGCGCGCGGTGTTCTTCGAAGATCCGCACGTGGCGCGGCAGCATGAAGCCGACATCCAGCTGCTGGAGCGGGCGGTGACCACGGTGACCGACCTGGCGGTGTGCATCACTTCGCCGCGGGTGGCGGCGCGGTGGGCTTCTGCGGCGGCGCTGCGTTTTTGAAGCCGGTTACGTGTGAGGCGCCGGGTGGGCAGGCCAGGCAGGACACGCCGTGAATCCGTCCATGGAGGCTCGCTGTTCGCATCCATGCGAACAGACGGTCCTGCCTGGCCTGCCCACCCGGCGCCCTGACGGTTCACGGGCGCCCGGCGCATGGGGAATGAATGAAAAGCGGGGCACTGCTATATCCGGCGCAGACGGCAGCGGTATTCCTGCTGTGCGGGAGCCCCTTGTTGTTCAAGGGGGCGCGCCGAAGGCGGGGGGATAAAGTGGAATGCGTGGGCGACTGCTGTGGCTCGCCGCAGGCGGGTTACAGCAGTTGCCTTAGCATTGCCTTCAATCTGCGGCCTTCCTGCTGGAAGTAGTCGCGTTGTTGGCGCCAGGCGGGGAAGCGTTGTTCGACTTCGTGCCAGAAGGCGGGCGAGTGGTTGGCCTGCAGCAGGTGGCAGAGTTCGTGGACGAGGACGTACTCGAACGCTTCCGGCTTGCCCAGGACCAGTGCCAGGTCCAGTGCCATGCTGCCGTCGGGGGCCAGTGATCCCCATTGCGAGGACATCACCTTCAGCCGGATACGCGTCGGCGCGCGTGGCAGGCCAGGCAGGTAGCGCGGCAGCCAGCGTCCTACGTCAGCGCGCGTCTGCGCTTCATAGAACTCGCGCAGCAGGCGCTTGAGCGTGGTCGGGGTGGCGCGCGCCGGCCAGTGCACGCACGCGCCCTGTTCGTCCACCTCCAGCTTGGCGTAGCGTGCTTCCTGCCAGCGCAGCGGAATCAGTTCACCGCGCAGTGGCAACAGTCCAGGCTCGCCCGGCACAAGCGGCGGCGGCATGCGATCAGAGCGGTAGTGCTGCAGCTGCTCGGACAGCCAGCCCCGATGCTGCTCAAGGAACCGCTCGCCGGTCTGCAGGCTGGCACGCAGCGGCAGCGTCAGCCGCGCACCGCGTTCGTCCACGCTGAGCTTGATGCGACGCGCACGCGGATCGCGCACGCGCAGCACATCAATCTCCGCATCGTCCAGCCGCAGTCGCACGGTATCGCGCTGCACGGTGGCACTGGGTGCAGGGGACAGCAGGCGGCGGAGCAGGCGACTCATGCCACCAGCATACGCCGCCACGGACGGCGCGATGTCAGCAACGTCCGCCCCACCCTGTTCAGTCCGCCTTGCTCAGCTTGAAGGCCTCTTCCAGCAGCAGGAACAGGCGACGGATCTCGGCGCTCTGCAGTGCGAAGCGTGCATCCAGCTCGGCACGACGGCCGTCATCGTCCGAATGCTCAAGCTGGTCCAGCGCGCCATCGAGGAACTTCAGCTTGCGCACGATCAGGTCATCGCCGATCACGAAGGACAGGTTGTCTTCGAACACCAGGGCCAGCTTGGTGACCTGCTTGCCCGCGTCCAGGTGCTTGTCGATCTCGTCGCAGCGCAGTTCCTGGTGCTGGCACTTGACCACGGCACCGCCCTCCACCGGGTCCTTCATTTCGCACTCTTCGCCCAGCGACAGGCCGGTCGGCAGCGGTTCGCCGGCAATCCAGCCGGTGAGGATCGAACGTGGCGCCACTTCGGCGTTCAGTGGCATCGCCGGGAAACTGCCCAGCAGCCCGCGGATGTCGGACATGAAGTACTCGGCGGTCTTGCGACTGGAGCAGTCCACTGCGACGTAGCCATGCTTGAGGTCGATGAAAGCATCGTTGCGCGAGTTCTTGACGAAGGCGCGCGGCAGCAGTTCATGCAGCAGGTCGTCCTTCATGCGCTTGCGTTCGCGGCCGCCGGGACGACGCCCTTCGTTGGACTCGATTTCCTCCAGCTTGCGCTCCAGCAGGTCGTTGACCACCGCGCCCGGCAGGATCTTGTCTTCACCGCCGACGGTCAGCCACAGATGCTCTTCGATGCGGTGGGAGAACTGTTCCTTCTCTTCGCGGCCGAACGGGGAAATGAAGCCACGCGAATTCATCTCAAGCGGGCCGACCGGCTTGAGCAGGGCATTCGGCAACTGGGTGTCCACGTTGGAGAAATCGGTGGCGGTGGGGAAACGGAAGAAAGTCAGGTTGCGAAAGAACATGGAATTCCGGATTCAGGAGTGAAGGGCGCCGTGGCCATCGTCGGCCATCGGCGTCTCAGGAGGTGCGTCGCGGTGGCGACGCTCCAGGGAATGAAAATCAAACAGGTCCAGGTCCGCCAGCTGCGACGGCTCCACGCTGGCCAGTGCACGGGCGATCTGGTCCACGCGCCCCGGATGGTCACTATCCCACTGCGCCAGCAGCTGGCCTATCTGGCGACGCTGCAGGTTGGGTTGGCTGCCACACAGCGTGCACGGGATGATCGGGAAGCGGCGTGCCTGCGCGTACTGCGCGATGTCCCGCTCGCGCACATAGGCCAGCGGCCGGATCACCACGTGCTGGCCATCGTCGCTGCGCAGCTTGGGCGGCATGCCGGACAGCTTTGCATGGTGGAACAGGTTCATCAGGAACGTCGCCGCCATGTCATCGCGGTGAT
The DNA here is from genome assembly GCF_044901215.1 of Stenotrophomonas sp. NPDC078853. Classification (NCBI taxonomy): domain Bacteria; kingdom Pseudomonadati; phylum Pseudomonadota; class Gammaproteobacteria; order Lysobacterales; family Lysobacteraceae; genus Stenotrophomonas; species Stenotrophomonas sp. NPDC078853. The sequence goes on from NZ_JBJDOQ010000011.1 coordinate 39,386, forward strand.
GCCCCAGCGCGATCCGGGTGAAGCCATGGCGGGCGGCATGCTGGTACAGCGCGCCACGGCGCAGCCGGGAGCACAGTGAACACTGCGTGCGCCCTTCGGGAATCACCCGGCTGACCACCGAATAGGTGTCCTGTTCGATGATCTGGTACGCCACTCCCAGCCGCTCCAGGTACGCCGGCAGCACATGCGCGGGAAACCCCGGCTGCTTCTGGTCCAGGTTCACCGCGACCAGCTCGAACCGAACCGGCGCCCTGCGCTGCAGCTGCAGCAGCATGTCCAGCAGGGTATAGCTGTCCTTGCCGCCGGACAGGCACACCATCACTTTGTCGCCCGCCCCGATCATGCCGTAATCGGCGATGGCCTGGCCGACCTGCCGACGCAGTGCGCGCGCCAGCACGTCCGCCTGCGCGCCGGCCTCGCGGGGCACGCGCGGCAACGGATCGGGCAGGGACAGGACGTCGGTCATCCGTCCATTCTACCGGCTGGCATGCGTGCTTCGGAGGCCTCCGGAGCGGCGGTTCTCCCGGTGGTCACCCGCGCTGTGTATGCTCGACGGGTGGACATCTACACTCCCGCAGAAATCACCGAGCGCCTGCTCGCGCTGCGCGCCGACCACCGCGCGCTGGACGAACGCATCACGCGCATGGCGGCCAATGGCGAAGACGACCTGGAGTCCAAGCGGCTCAAGCGTCACCGGCTGCAGCTGAAAGACTGCATCACGCGGCTGGAAAGCCTGCAGATCCCCGACGAGCCGGCCTGAGCCCTTCCGGTGGGTGCCCCGGCCTGGGCACTTCCGGTGGGTGGCGACCGTTGGTCGCCACACCCTGCCTGATCAGTCCTGCGGCACGGTTTCTTCCGGCCGGGCCGCTTCCGGGCTCACCCGTTCAATGGTGTGGCGCAGCTCGCGGCCGAGGATGAACTTGGCATCCTTTGCCCAGCCGTCCAGGCGCTCGTCGAACAACAGACGGCTGTTTTCGTCCGGCCAGACCAGCCGCAGTTCGCGCAGCTTCTGGATGAATCCACGGAACAGGGTCTTGTCGAAGAACTCCGGTGCCGCCGGCGCGTACAGCAGGCTCAGGCGCTGCGCGGCCTGCTGGCACAGGCTTTCCAGTTCCGCCGCACCCAGCGTACCGGGACCATTCTTCACCAGCACTGAAATGGCGATGTAGTAACGCTCGAATGCCTGCTGCAGGGAGTGGCCGATCGCACGCAGGCGGAACACCTCGTCGGTCTGTCCGGTATTGCGCGACAGCACGCCGCCCTCATCCTCGCCGACCTGCTGCAGCAGGCCCTCGCGGATGAACAGGTCGATGGTCTGTTCGATGCGCTGGCCGAACTCGTCTTCGGTCCACGGCAGGAACAGTTCGGCCTGCAGGAAGGGGTACACCGAGCGCCCCAGGCGCACCAGGCCGGCGCGGCCCATGCGCCGGTTGTTCTGGAAACAGCACGCGACCCACGACGAAGCGGTGAACAGGTGCAGCACGTTGTTGCGGAAGTAGCTGAGCAGCACGGCGGTGTCCCCGCTCACGCTCAGCACGTCGCCCAGCGGATGCTTGACCCGGGTCAGCACGTTGATTTCTTCGGCGTGGGCGATGATCCGCTCCGGCGAATGCGGGGTGACCGTCACCCGGTCCGAGTACGGCATTTCCTCCAGCAGCGTCTTGCACAGCTGGATCTGCGCGATCAGGTCGGCCTCGCCCATGGCGTGCTTGGGCGTGGACAGCAGCGCCAACGCCAGCAGGTTGATCGGGTTGACGTCGGCGGCACCGTTGATGCGCACCTGGATGCGTTCGGCCAGCGTATCCACGGTAGTGGACAACCATGCCGGCTTTTCATCCTCGGCGACCGCACGACCATCCCACTCAGGGGCCTTTTCGGCCAGCACGTCGTTGAGCGCGATCGGTTCGCCGAAGTTCACCACCACCTGGCCGAAGTTCTGCTTCAGCACCTTCGGGATGCCCCACAGCAGCGACCAGATCGATTCCTTTTCCTTGGGCCGGCCGGTCAGCTCGTCGAGGTAGCTGCTGCCTTCCATCAGTTTTTCGTAACCGATGTAGATCGGCTGGAACAGCACCGGCTTGCGCGGCTGGCGCAGGAATGCCTTGAGCGTCATCGAGATCATGCCGCCCTTGGGCTGCAGCAGGCGACCAGTACGCGAGCGGCCGCCTTCGACGAAATATTCGATGGAATAGCCGCCGGCGACGAGCTGGGCGACGTATTCGCTCAGCACCGCCGAATAAAGCGCGTTGCCGCGGATCGAGCGGCGGATGAAGAACGCGCCGCCCTTGCGCAGCAACGTGCCGACCACCGGCAGGTTGAGGTTGATGCCGGCCACGATGTGCGGCGGCACGATACCGCGGTCGTACAACAGGTAGGACAGCAGCAGGTAGTCCATGTGGCTGCGGTGGCTGGGCACGTACACCACCTCGTGGCCGGGCGCGGCCGCCTTGAACTTGTCAAGGTGGTGGACCAGCACGCCGGCATAGATGCGGTTCCACACGTGGCTCAGCATGAAGCTGGCCGAACGCACCACCGGACTGGAGTAATCGGCGGCGATTTCCCACGCGTAGGCGTGCGCCTTCTTCCACGCGTCGGCCGGCTTGCTGTTGTCGCGGCGGGCCTGGGCGGCAATCGCTTCACGCACCGGCTCGGCCTGCAGCACCTGGTCCACCAGCAGGCGGCGGGTGGACAGGTCAGGACCGATCACCGATTCGCGGATGCGGCGGAAATGCGTGCGCAGCACACGCTGCAGCTTGCGCACCGTGCGTTCCGGATCCAGCCCTTCATCCACGGTGGCCCGCAGCGAGATCGGCGGGGCGAAGCGCACGATGGTGCTGCGACCGTTCAGCAGCACCGCCAGCAGTCGGCGGAAGCGTCCGACCAGTGCCCAGTTTTCAGAGAACAGCACGGCAAACCAGCCGCTCTGCTTGTCCGGCGCGCGGCCGACGAAGATCGACACCGGCACCAGGTGCACGTCCAGTTCGTCGCGCGACCGGTGCGCCTGCAGCACCTTGGCCAGCGAATCGGAGTGGGTCTTGGCGCCGCGCTGTTCGGGGATGATGGAATTGCTCGAACTGCGCCGTGACAGGGCCACGTAGGCGCGCTTGCGGCCGGTGGGATCACCGGGCAGCGGCACCAGCGGCGAGGGCAGCCCGGCCTGGCGGCAGGCCTTGTCCAGGATCAGCGCATTGGACAGACCGTAATCCTCCAGCACGTAGACCACCGGGCGGCCGTCGTTGTACTGGCCGGGATCCTGCGGTTCGATGTCCAGCGACAGCCAGGGCTCGAACAGACGACCCAGCAGCCGCGCCCACCACGGACGCCGGCCGGCGGCAGCGCGCGCGGCAACATGCGCCGGCACCGGGCCGTCGATCGTCATCGGGGACACCTGCGCCGGATCGGCAGGGGTCTGCTCAGGTTGTTCGCCGGGGAACGGCAGCGGATTCTGTTTCGACATCGGCATCATTATGGCGTAGCCGCGGGCTTTTCATCGTCCCCGGTCTCAACAGGAAGTGCGATGGCCGAGACGGATTCAGCTTCCACGGCCGCCTGCGCCGTGCGCGCGTTGCGCAACAGCGCGTCGGTATCGGCCAGCGTACGCGTGAGGTACCAATGCCCCTCGCGGCGGGTCAACGGAATCTGCAGGGTGATCGTCTCTCCTGCCAAGGGATACTGCAGGCGTACCAGGGCGTTGTCGCCCTGCCGGGAAAGTACCTCGCCGGCAATCCCGCGCATCGATGCGTCCAGATCAAGCCCATAGCTGGCCAGCACCGTTTTCAACGTGGCGAGGAACGGTCCCAGCCGCTCCAGGCTGGCCGCCATTCCGGCCTGCTGCAGCTGCGCATCGTCGGTGAAGCCGGTCGCGCTGGCGGCCTTGGTGAGCGCGGCGATGCTCGCCCGTGCCCGCGCCCGGTCGCTTATCGGCGCATCGGCCGCCCACGCCGCCAGCGTCTGCACCACCTGCACGTAGTGCGCCTGCTGGCTGGCGGTGAAGCTGGTTTCATGGCGCAGGTACTGCACGCCGAACAAGCCCATGGACTGCGCGGCCTGGCGCACGGCGGCCGTCTGCCCGGCCAGTTGCCGGTCGAAACTGCGCTGCAGGCGCTGGCTGCCATCATCGGCGGAAAGGGCCTGCAACATCGGCAGCAGCTGGTCGTGCAGCGGCAGTTCGGTCAGTGGCCAGCGGCTGTGGCCCTGGCTCCACGCCTGGTCCAGTGCCGTGTACTGCGCCGGTGGTACCGACAACCGGGCATAGGCCACCAGGTCGTTGTCGGCAATCGCACGCGCCATCGCCTGCACCGCTGCGACGGGTTCGGCGGGCGGCAGCGCGGCATCGACCGCATCGCGCTGGCAGGCTGCCATCGCCAACAGCAGCATGGCAGCGCAAGTCCACCCACCCGCATGGCGCAGCGCGCGCCGTTTCGTCTTCGACATGATGGTTCGGACTCCCCAGACCGGCCTGCATCTTGACCGGAGTTGCCTGTCAGCAGCAAGACAGTGGCGACACGACGCCGCGCCCGGCGTGCAGGCCATTGAACCACAACGGCTGGCGCTCGGCGGATCAGTGGATGCTGGTGACCGGCTGATGCACGTGTAGGTATTGCGCTGGATGCACCGGATGCGTGATCGAGGCGGCAGATCCCTCGCCCGCGGAGGCGCCCACTACAGGCCCCGGCAACCTGCCGAACCCGAGGTGTCCCACCATGCGTTCCTTCTTTTCGCTTGTCATCGCCAGCGCCTTGTCCTGGCATGCAATGGCCGCTCCGGCTGCGGGTGAGGCGCCGCTGCAGCCTGCCATCGTCGGCGGAACCGATGTCCCGGACGGCCGCTATCCCTTCATCGTCAGCCTGCAGAATGCCGGCGCGGGCTCGCTCTACTCCGGCCACTTCTGCGGTGGCTCCCTGATCTCGCCATCGTGGGTACTGACGGCCGCCCACTGCGTGTGGCGCCGCTCTCCCGGCAGTCTCGACGTCCATGCCGGTGCAACCGATTTCGGCAGCGCCACCGGCAGCCGCCACGCCGTGGCTGCCATCCACGTCCATCCCGCCTACACCGGCGATAAAAATGACGTGGCCCTGATCCGCCTGAGGACACCGATAGCCGATGTGCGGCCGGTCAGCCTGCCGGGCCTGGAAGGGGCGGCGTTCGAACAGCCCGGCCAACGCCTCACCGTTGCCGGCTGGGGCAGCCTGGCCAGCGGCATGGATTTTCCGCTGCGGATGCAGGAAGTGGATGTTCCTTTCATCGCCACTGCGGAATGCCAGCGGCTGTACCAGGGTCGCCTGCCTGTCGATGCCGAGGTGGAGCTGTGCGCCAGCCGTTCGGGCAAGGACTCCTGCCAGGGCGATTCCGGTGGCCCGTTGTTCCTGGCCAGGGATGAGGGCAGCTGGGATCAGCTCGGTGTCGTAAGCTGGGGAATCGGCTGTGCGAGTGGCGACTCCCCGGGCGTATACGCGCGCCTTGCCGGTGCCGGGATCGTGGACTTCATCCGCGCTACCTGGACCGGGGACTGAGCCGGCCCCGCGCGCCGCTCAGCGCCGCAGTGCGGCACTGATGTCCTGCTGGATGGCCCGTGCCGCGGCCTGCGGATCGGCCGCCAGCCGGATCGGTCGCCCGACCACGATGGCATCGGCGCCGTCGGTGAAGGCCTGCGCCACCCCCACGGTGCGCTTCTGGTCATCACCGGCCGGGCCGTCCGGGCGGATTCCCGGGCAGACGATGGAGAACCCGGCGCCGGTCGCGGTACGGATCGGCGCCGCTTCCTGACCGGAGGCGATCACGCCGTCGATATCGGCCGCCTTCGCCGCCAGCGCGCGTTCCACGACAACATCCACCGGTTCGCGGTCGATGCCCATCCGGGCCAGGTCTTCGCGCCCCATCGAGGTCAACACCGTGACCGCCAGCAGGCGCATGTCGCCGCCAGCCACGGCCGCACAGGCCTCCATCATCGCCGGGTGCCAGCCATGGATCGTGCAGTAGCTCACCGGCCATTGCGCCAAGCGCTTGATGACCGCCGCGGCGGTGGCCGGGATGTCGAAGAATTTCAGGTCGACGAACACCCGCTTTTCGCGGCGTGCCAGCTCCTCCAGCACCTGGAAATACTCACCCGATGCCAGCAGCTCCATGCCGATCTTGTAGAAGCCGACGCTGTCGCCCAGCCGATCCACCCACGCCAGCGCCTGCGCGCGGTCGGGCACGTCCAGCGCGAAGATCAGGCGCTCGTCATCGCGCAGTGACAGCGGTCCGCGGCTCATGGCGCATAGTCCAGCGCGGCCCGCTTTGCGTCGTGGCGGGTCTGGCGCGGCTGGCTGAAATCATTGTTGAACTGCGCCGGCTCGAAGCCGCCGTAGGTCGGGTTCGGCAACATCCACCAGCGCTCGCCGAACCAGTCGTGGTACTGCTGCAGCAAGGCATCGCGGCCGTCGTTGGTGTTGGCGGTGACTTCGACGAAATCGCCGAGCTGGTCACCGAACTGCATCAGCACCCGGTACTGCTGCCCGGCCAGGCGGCGGCGGCAGTTCTTTTCACTGCCGGCCTGCTCACAGCCCTCCACCACGGTCCCCAGGCCGAGGAACACGCTGTCGTCGGCAACCGGCAGGCCTTCGGCACGCAGGTTGGCCAGGGTGGCCTCCTTCAGGTGCACGGCGCGGTTGGAGATGTACAGCAGGGTGACGCCTTTTTCATTGGCCGCCCTGGCGAAATCAACGACGCCGGGAATCGCCTTGGCCTTCTTCTCGGCCACCCACTGGTCCCAGGTCATCTCGTCGTATTCCTTGCCATCGCGCACCAGGCGCGCCTGGTAGGGCGAGTTGTCCAGCACGGTCTCATCCAGGTCCAGCACCACCGCCGGCTTCAGGCCCTTGGCATCGTTGCCGCGCTCTTCCGGCACCAGGGCATCCCAGTGGGACTCCTTCAGCGCCGCATCCAGGCGATCAGCTGCGGCACGGTAGGTCTGCTCGGTGATTGCCCGGTATTCCTGCGCACGCTGCATCCACAGCACTGCGTTCAGGTTGTCGTTGGCACTGCTGTCCGTCGCCGGGGCCGCATCCGCCGGTGCGGCGGCAGCGGCTTGGGCCGCGGCAGGCGGGGCGTCGACGCGCTTGCACGCGGACAGCCCGATCACCGCGATGGCGAGCAGGGACAGGGAAAGGGGGGCGATACGACGACGCATTGGCTTCACCATGTTCAGATCCCCGCCATTTTAACGGCAAACATGACAGGGGCAGCGGCTATGCTTGATGGCTGTTCCATCGACCCAGCGGAGCCCGCCATGACCGACACCCCCGACACCCCTGCCCGCCCGCTGCTGGATGCCACCCAGGCACGCCTGCTGGGATGCCTGGTGGAAAAGGAAGCCACTACGCCGGACACCTATCCGCTGACGGTGAACGCGGCCCAGTCGGCGGCCAACCAGAAGACCGCGCGCGATCCGCTGATGAACCTGGATGCCGGCAATGTGCAGCACGCACTGCGCCAGCTGGGAAGCATGGGCCTGGCGCGCCAGCATTTTTCCTCGCGTGCCGACCGCTATGAACATCGCCTGCAGACGGCCCTGGACCTGACCCGCCAGCAGACCGTGGTGCTGGCGCTGCTGCTGCTGCGGGGTCCACAGACGTTGGCCGAGCTGATGACGCGCGCCGAACGGCTGCATCGCTTCGGCGATGCCGACGAGGCACGCCACGCGATCGAACGCCTGCAGCAGCGCGAGCTGCTGGTGGTGCTGCCGCGTGCCGGTGGCCAGCGCGAAGACCGCTACATGCACCTGCTGTGTGGCGAAGTCGATGGTGCGGCGCTGGCGGCGACGTTCGCCGCGTCGGGTTCGGCATCCACTGGCTCGGGCGGCCATGATCCGGCGCTGGCCGAACGGGTGGCGCAGCTGGAAACCGCCGTTGCCGAGCTGCGCGCCGAGCTGGAAGCGCTGCGCGGCTGAATCGAGGGCTGCCGGCCAGCGGCCGGCACTACCGTGCGGGGCGCGATCAGCGGGCGACGTCGGCCGCGCCCGGCGTGGCGAACAGGGTCACCCATTGCTCGCTGCCGGGCAGCTGGATCGGGCCGCGCTGCTGCATCCCCAGCCGGCGCAGGATCGCCGCGGAAGCCAGGTTGTCCGGGCTGATGATGCCGTACAGGTCCTGCAGGCCCAGCGTGCCGCGCGCATGGGCGAACACCGCCTGCGCCGCCTCGCCGGCATACCCTTGGCCTGCATGCTCGCCGAGTACCGCGTAACCGACATCCGGCCCCGGCAGGCCGTCGCGGCGGACCAGGCCGGCATTGCCCAGCCAGGCCCCATCGGACAGGCGCTCGATCGCATACATGCCGAAGCCGTTCAGCGCGTAACTGTGCAGCACGCGCAGCGCGATGTACTCGCGGGCCTGCTCCTCGCTGCGCACGGCGCGATCGCCGATGAAGCGCACGAAACCAGGATCATTCAGCAGGGCCAGCATGCAGCCGGCATCGCGCTCGGGCTCGATGGGCCGCAGGCGCAGCCGGTCGGTTTCAATCTGCACTGCCGTTCCCGTCGCCGTTGTAGTGGCCGATTGTGCGCACTGCGCGCTCAGTCGAACAAGGCCTGGATGGCCGCCAGGCCGGCGCTGGCCCGTTCCTGCTTGCGCGCCGCATCGGCCACCGGATCGGCGCCGTCGCGCTGCAGTTCTTCGGCCGGCAGTTCGGCGAAGAAGCGGCTGGGTTTTAGCCGGACATGCTCGCCGAACTTGCGCGTCAGCTTGCTGTGGCTCATCCACAGCTGGACCTTGGCCCGGGTGATGCCCACGTACAGCAGCCGCCGCTCTTCCTGCAGCGTGCCTTCGTCCAGGCTGACCTGGTGCGGCAGCACGCCGTCTTCGCAGCCGACGATGAAGACATAGGGGAACTCCAGGCCCTTGGAAGCATGCAGGGTCATCATGCGCACCTGGTTGCCGCCATCGTCCTTGTCGTTGCGCGACAACAGCGCCAGCTGGCCGGCCAGGTCGGCGGCGGTGGCGCCGCGCGGGCCGCCTTCGAACCACTGCGCCAGCTCTTCGATGTTGTTGGCGCGGCGCTGGTAACTGGCTTCTTCCTTGGCCTGCTGACGCAGCTCGCTCAACAGCCCTGATTCCTTGGCCACCTTGCGGATCATGTCGCCGGAAGAAATCTCGCGGGTCTGTGCGCGCAGGTCACGCAGGATGTCGGTGAAACGCGACAGGCTGTTGGCCGCACGCGGGGGGAGCTGCTGCAGCGCGCCCAGCGCCTCGGCCGCCTGCGCCATCGGCATGTTCTTTTCCGATGCCAGCTCCGCCAGCTTGGCCAGCGTGCCTGCACCCACGTCGCGCTTGGGCGCCTGCACCGCGCGCATGAAGGCGGTGTCGTCGTCCGGATTCACCAGCAGGCGCAGCCAGGCCAGCGTGTCTTTGACTTCCTGGCGCTCCAGGAACACCGTGCCGCCGGACAGGTGGTACGGCACGCGCGCCAGCTGCATCGCCTTTTCCAGCGGGCGTGACTGGAAGTTGCCGCGGAACAGGATGCAGAAATCACTCCACGGTACCTGCCGCGCCTGGGCGATGAAGGCGATCTCGGCCGCCACTTTTTCCGCCTCGTGCTCGCTGTTGCGACACTCCCACACCCGGATGCGTTCGCCGTCGGCCTGGTCGCTCCACAGCTTCTTCAGGTGTTCGTGCGGATTGTTGGCGATCAGCGCATTGGCCGCGCGCAGCACCCGGTTTGAACAGCGGTAGTTCTGTTCCAGCTTGATGATCTGCAGCGCGGGGTAGTCGCGCGCCATCTGCTGCAGGTTTTCCGGATTGGCACCGCGCCAGGCGTAGATGGACTGGTCATCGTCACCCACGCAGGTGAAGTTGCCCTTGTCCCCGGCCAGCTGCTTGAGCAGGCGGTACTGGGCGTCGTTGGTGTCCTGGCACTCATCCACCAGCAGGTAGCCGATGCGTTCGCGCCAGGCGATGGCGATCTCCGGATTCTCCTCCAGCACCTGCACCGGCAGGCGGATCAGGTCGTCGAAGTCCACGGCATTGAAGGCCGTGAGCCGCAGCTGGTAGCGCTCGTAGACGCCGGCCGCTTCCTTCTCGCGGTTGCTGCGCGCCTCGCGCATCGCCTGCTCCGGTGACAGGCCGGCATTCTTGGCACGCGAAATAAGGTTCTTCACGTCCTCGATGTCATCCGGCTTGGCACCATGCATCAGGTCCTTGACCTGGGCGTTGCTGTCGTCGGCATCGAAGATCGAGAAGCCGCGCTTCAGGCCCACCGCAGCGTGTTCGATCTGCAGGAACTTCAACCCCAGCGCATGGAAGGTGCAGATGGTGACGTCTTCGGCGTCCTGATCACGCAGGCGCCGGGCCACGCGCTCGCGCATTTCCTTGGCCGATTTGTTGGTGAAGGTGATCGCGGCGATGCGCCGGGCCGGATAGCGGCCGCAGCCGATCAGGTGGGCGATCTTCTCCACGATGACGCGCGTCTTGCCGCTGCCGGCGCCCGCCAGTACCAGCAAGGGGCCTTCGATGTGCAGCACTGCTGCGCTTTGGGGGGGATTGAGTCCGTGCATGTACTGCCGATTGTAGCGGGGGCACCCTGACCTCCGGCAGGTTGCGCTCGCCCGCCCCGCTGCGGATAGTGGCGGCACACCCCGTTTCACAGGAAGTGACCGATGGACCTGAACAGGTTTGCCTGCCGCGCGGTGCTCGCCGCCGCCCTGCTGTCGCCGCTGCACGCCGCCCAGGCGCAGCTGGCCGCCGAAAACGTCCCCCTGTCGCTGCAGGAACACGCGGTGGTCAGTTCACCGGCCTTCCTGAAAGCGCACCCGGACCTGCGTTACCGGCAGCTTGGCCTGGCGGCCGTCGAGCGCGACAAGCCCGAGGATGCGCGTCGTTACTTCCGGCTTGGGGCCCAGCATGCCGACAAGCTGTCCCAGGCGCTGATGGCCGAGCTGCTGTGGAACGGCAAGGGCGGCCCGGTCGACCGCGCACTGGGCTATGCCTGGATGGACCTGGCGGCCGAACGCGGCACCGAATGGCTGGTGGTGCGCCGCGAACAGTACTGGGCCGCCCTGGACGAAGCCGAGCGCAAGCGCGCGGTCAGTGAAGGCCAGAAGCTGTACGCCGAGTACGGCGACCCGGTGGCCAAGCCGCGGCAGGAACGTGAAATGCGCCGAAACATGGGGGAGATGACCGGCAGCCGCACCGGTGCACTGGGTTCGACGGTCATGCAGGTGCGCTTCAACGGGCAGATGGTGCGGGTGGTGCCGGAGATCTACTACGCACCGCGGCTGTGGCAGCCCGAAGCCTACTGGAAGTGGCAGGGCCAGCAGCTGGACGCGGGCAACACCAGCAGCGTGGACGTGGGTTCCCCGCATCCGCTGCGCGGCGACTGAGTCCGCCCGCTGCGGCTAGAATCTGCCGATGGCCAAGCTCTATTTCTATTATTCGGCGATGAACGCCGGCAAGACCACTACGCTGCTGCAGAGTGCGCACAACTACCGCGAGCGCGGCATGCGGGTGGCGATCCTTACCCCGCGGCTGGACAACCGCGCCGGCAGCGGCGTGGTGGCCTCGCGCATCGGGCTGAAGGCCGATGGCATGGCCTTCGAGCGCGACAGCGACCTGCAGCGACTGGTCGAAGGCGATATCGCCGCGCACGGCCCGCTTGGCTGCGTGCTGGTGGACGAAGCGCAGTTCCTCAGCCGCGCCCAGGTCTGGCAACTGAGCGAAGTGGTCGACCAGCTGCGCATCCCGGTGCTCTGCTATGGCCTGCGCACCGACTTCCGCGGTGAGCTGTTCGAAGGCAGCCAGTACCTGCTGGCCTGGGCCGACGAGATGCAGGAGATCAAGACCATCTGCCACAGCGGCAAGAAGGCGACCATGACCGTGCGGGTGGACGAGCACGGCCACGCGGTGCAGGACGGCCCGCAGGTGGAGATCGGCGGCAACGAACGCTACGTGTCGGTCAGCCGCGCCGAGTTCAAGAAGATCACCCGCGGCGAAAGCCGGATCGACCCGATGCAGGCCGCGCTGCCGCTGTAAACCGGTAGCGCCGGTGGCGCCGGGCATCGCGCGGCGCTACCGGTTCCCTGTTTACAGGGCTCAGTACAGCGTGCGCTCTGGCGCCCCGGCCGGCGGCGGACTGTACTGGTACAACCAGGTTTCCGTCAGCGTCTTGCCCCCGCTGCGCAGGAACAACCGGATGTCGATCTGCGCGGTGCTGTCATCGCCCGGCACCAGGTCGAACATGGCCCGGTAGCCGTTGATCTCACGCAACGGACGGGCCGAAACGATCTCCAGCTTGCCACGGCTCGCCTGCACCACGGCCTCCACCTCACCCTTGTCGATCAGGCTGGCCAGCTCGCCGCCGGCGAAGTCCACCGCGAAACGCCAAGAGAAATAGTTGCGCTTCTTGCCGATGATGCCGCCCAGGCCGGTGCGGGTGGCCACGGTGTGCGCCAGCGGCGAACGTGCCGGCGGCTCGGCGCCCCAGTACAGGCGATAGCCGACCAGCAGCTCCTGCCCGGCCTGCGGTTTCTCCTTCGGGTTCCAGAACGCGACGATGTTGTCGAAGGTCTCGTCCACGGTCGGGATCTCCACCAGCTGCACCGAGCCCTCGCCCCAGTCGCCCTTGGGCTCCACCCACAGGCACGGGCGCTTCTCGTAGAACACGCCGTCGTCCTGGTAATGGTCGAATTCGCGGTCGCGCTGCAGCAGGCCGAAGCCACGCGGATTGCGATCGACGAACATGTTGAAGCGCAGCTCGCGCGGGTTCACCAGCGGGCGCCAGATCCACTCGCCGCCACCGCTCCACATCGCCAGCCCGTCGGTATCGTGGATCTCCGGGCGCCAGTCCCACGCCATGCGGCGATCGTTCTCGCCGACCTGGAACATGCTGGTGCACGGAGCGATGCCAAGCCGCTCGATCGCCTTGCGCGGGTACAGCGCGCTGTCGATGTCCATCAACAGCACATCGCCATTGGTGATGGCGAAGCGGTAGGCGCCGGCGACGCTGGGCGAGTCGAGCAACGCATAGACCACGATGGTGTCCGAGTCGTTGTCCGGGCGTTCGAGGTAGTAGGCGATGAAGTCCGGGAACTCTTCCGGGCCGCCGGTCCCGGTGTCGATCGCCAAGCCGCGCGCCGATTGCCCGTACTGGCCTTCCTTGCCGACCGCGCGGAAGTAACTGGCGCCGAGGAACGCAGCGAAATCGCGATCGGTATCCTTGCGCGTGTTGAGCCGGAAGCCGGCAAAGCCGAGGTCGGCAGGCAGCTGGCCGTCCTTGATCCCGCTCTTCCCATAATCGAAGGCGGCACCGTCATAGGCCAGTTCCTGCGCCTTGCCGTCGACCACGTCGAACATCCGCACCGGCGAATGGAAGTACAGCCCCAGGTGGAAGAACTTGGCCTGGAACCGGCCCGGCTCATTACCCCACAGCGCATGGTCCTGGCGGTAGCGGATCGACTGGTATGCATCCCAGCTCAGCGCTTCCACCGGGCCTGGCAGGGTCCGTTTGTGGGTCTTGTAGGGCGCAGCGGCCAGCGCGCGCGCCTGGCCCTTCAGGCTGGCGAAATCGAACGGCACCGGCTGTCCCAGGCGGCGCAGGCCGACCTGTCGGCTTGCCGCGGCGCCCACGTTCAATGCAGGCAGGCCGAAGGCAGCCAAGGCCAGGGAAGCGTTGCGGATAAAATCGCGTCGTTGCATTCGAAGGCAGCCGGGGCATGGAGGGTCGGCCATTATTCCAACAGATTCGTTAATTGTTGGCAGTGGCTGGCGACATCTGTTCAGCTGGCCGCGGCAGGCGGGCCAGGCGCAGGTCCAGCTGGCGGACGGCCGAAGACGGAATGCCGCGCTGGGCGATCAGCAACTGGCGTGCCTCGCGCCACGCCGCGGCGGCCCGCGCGGGGCTACCCGCCGCGCGTTCGGCCTCGCCCAGGTCGAGCAGGCCCTCCGGCAGCAGGGCCACATGGTCAGGCTGGCGCCAGATACGTACGGCGTTGCGGTAGTGGCTGACCGTGGCCAGGTCATTTCCATCCGCCCTGGCGACGTCACCCAGGGCGTGTTCGGCCAGGCCGACTTCACGGTGGTCCGGCCCCAAGGCGAAGGCCAGCTTGTCCCGCACTTCGCCGAGCACAGGGCCCGCCCACGCCCGGCGCCCCTGCTGCAGTGCCAACAGCGCCCGGGAACGCTGCACCACCAGCGTTTCCGGATGGTCCGGGCCGAATGCCTGCACCGCCGATTGCCAGGCCTGGTCGAGTGCCGCAGAGGCCTCTGCGGCCTTTCCGCTACGTGCCAGCATCTGCCCCAGCTGGCGCCGCATGCCGATGGCTTCCGGGGTGCCCGGTGCAGCGCGCTGCAGCAGTGCCAGCGCCTGCTGGTAGCCCTCCCGTGCACGCGCGTCCAGGCCGGCTTCGGCATCCAGCCCGGCCAGCCCCGCCAGCGCACCGGCGATGCCACGCGGGTTGCCCTCCCCGCGCTGGTACAGCGCCAGGGCGCGGATGAAGGCAGCGCGCGCAGCACGGACCTGGCCGAGCTGGCTCTGGCAATGGGCCAGTTCGCTGGCGAAGCCCGCCACGGCGGTCGGCAGCAGGTCCTGCTGCTGGTCGGCGATGGACGCTGCGGCCTGCAGGTGGGCGACGCATTCGCGGTCACGGCCCAGCATGCGCAACGCGCGCGCGCGCTGGGTCACCGCTTCCAACTGCAGCGCACCCGGCACGTCCTGTTGTGCCTGCAGCAGCGTGCGTTGTTGATCCAGGATGCGCAGGGCCGTCTGGTAGTCGCCCAGTCCGATGTGCAGGCGTCCGATGACCCCCTCCATTTCGGCCAGCGCCAGCGGCTGCCCGGCCAGTTCTGCCTGCGCACGCTGTTGTCCGGTTTCCAGCAGCTGGCGTACGTCGAAGTGGCCGTGGCGGACGCTTGCCGCGCGGTCGAACAAGCCTATGTTGAAGTCCTGCATCGCCTGTGCGCGCGCGGTCTCCTGACGGGCCTGGCGCGCCTGCCAGACGGCCATCGTCGATACCGCCAGCAAGGCCGACAGGGCCAGGCTGGCGCCGGTCACGCCCCAGCGATGGCGCCGCAGATATTTGCGCAGGCGATACCCGGTGCCGGGCGGATGGGCGCGCAGCGGCCGTCCATCCAGGAACCGGCGCAGGTCTTCGGCCAGGGCATCGACCGATCCGTAGCGCTGCTGCGGATCCTTGGCCATCGCCTTGCCCAGCAGCAGGTCCAGGTCGCCCCGCACGCGTCGGGCAAGACGCCGCGCGGCCGCCGGCACCGACATCCCGGCTTCACCCTGCAGCAACCGACGCGATGCGGGCAGTGGCTGGACCTCCAGGATGGAGCGCTCCCACTCGCTGTCGGAGTGTCGACGCAGGCGGTAAGGTTTGTGCCCGGTTACCACTTCGTAGATCACCACGCCCAGCGAGTACACATCGGTACGGGTGCTCAGCGGGTCGCCCCTCACCTGCTCTGGCGCGGCGTAGTGCAGGGTGAACGCGCGCGGCTCGCCGGGGGCGGCCACCGCCGCGACGCCCTCCGGATCCAGCAGTTGGGCGATCCCGAAATCCAGCAGCTTGACCCCACCATCGGCCACCAGGATGTTGGAGGGCTTCAGGTCGCGGTGCACCACCAGGTTGGCGTGCGCATGCGCCACCACCGAACACACCTGCAGCATCAGCCGCAGTCGTTCTTCCAGCGGCAGCATCCTGCGCTGGCAGTACTCGGTTATCGGCTCGCCCTGCACGTAGTCCAGCGCGAAGTAGGGGTGTCCCTGCGGATCGATGCCTGCGTTGTGCAGCTGGGCAAGATGCGGATGCTGCAGCCGGGCCAGGATCTGCCGCTCGCGCGCAAAGCGCGCATGCAGCCCGGGTTCGGCCAGGCCGCTGCGCAACAGCTTCAGGGCGACCTTGCGCTCGTACATGCCGTCGCAGCGCTCGGCCAGCCAGACCTCCCCCATCCCGCCTTCGCCGAGCAGCTGCAACAGGCGGTAGGGACCGATGCGGGTGCCACCGCGCGATGATCCGGGCGCGGAAAACACCGGCTGGGCCATGAACTGCTCGCTGTCGCGTTCATGGGCCAGCATCTTCTCCAGCTCTGCGGCCAACCCCGGATCGCGTCCGGCCACCTGCCGCAGGCGTTGCAGGCGACCGTCTTCATCCAGTTCCAGCAGCTGGTCCAGCCATGAGGACAGTTCACGCCAGCGCAGGGCATCCATGGCGGGTGTTCGCGCTCAGTCCCCGCTAACTTCGGTCAGCAGGAACAGGCGCGCCTTCTGCCAGTCGCGTCGGATGCTGCGCTCGGAACGCTGGCTGAGTTCGGCGATCTGCTGTTCGGTCAGGCCGGCGAAGTAGCGCAGTTCGACCACCCGTGCCAGGTGCGGATCCAGCGCCTGCAGGCGCTCCAGCGCCACGTCCAGCGCCAGCAGGTCCTCGTCCATGCGGATGCCGCTGCTGCTGTTTTCAGGGATGTCCACCCGTTTGAGGTCACCGCCGCGCTTGCGCGCCAAGCGGTTGCGGGCGTAGTCCACCACCACGCTGCGCATGGCCGAAGCCGCATAGGCGAAGAAGTGCGCACGATCCTCGAAGCGTGCCCCGCCCCGGCTGCCGAGCAGTTTCAGGTAGGACTCGTGCACCAGCGAGGTGGCATCCAGGGTGCGGCCCTGCTGCCCGGCCAGCTGCCGCCGGGCCATCCCATGCAGCTCCTGGTAGAGCACGGTGAGCACGCGGTCCAGCGAGGCACGGTCGCCGCCGCGCGCGGCGTCCAGCCACACAGTGATGTCGGATCCTTCATCCATCGCAGCGCCTGCTCCCACGGGAGTCGTGGCGCGACTATAGCCCTGTCCAGCGCGCTTGGCGAAAAAGCCCTCAGCGCTGGCAGGAACCGCACCAGACGCTGGCCCGCTGGCCGATGGTGGCGTGCTTCAACGGCCGGCCGCAGGACCGGCAGGGCTGGCCGTCGCGTCCGTAGACCGACAACTCCTGTTCGAAGTAGCCGGGCGCCCCATCGGGACTGATGAAGTCGCGCAGGGTGGTGCCACCGCGGGTGATTGCATGCTGCAGGATCTGCTTGACCGCCTCCGCCAGACGTAGATAGCGCTCGCGCGATACCTTGCCGGCCTCGCGCAGCGGGCTGATGCCGGCCCGGAACAGGCTTTCGGCCGCGTAGATGTTGCCCACGCCCACCACCACCGCCTGGTCCATCAGGAAGGTCTTGATCGGCGCCTTGCGGCCACGGCTGCGCTGGAACAGATAGTCACCATCGAAGGCATCGTCCAGCGGCTCCGGGCCCAGCCCCTGCAGCAGCGGATGGACCTGGCCCGGCGGCTGCCACAGCAGGCTGCCGAAGCGGCGCGGATCGTTGAAGCGCAACAGGCGGCCGTTGTCCAGGCTGATATCCACGTGGTCATGCGCGCGCAGCGGTGTGTCGCCCGGCAGCACGCGCAGGCTGCCGGACATGCCCAGGTGCAGCAGCGCACTACCGGCTTCGGTATCCAGCAGCAGGTACTTGGCGCGCCGGCGCACATCCACGATGCGCTGCCCCGGCAACAGGGCGGCCACCTCGTCCGGGATCGGCCAGCGCAGCTCCCTGCGGCGCAGGATCACCCCATGGATGGCACGTTCGAGCAGATGCGGCGCCAGTCCACGCCGGGTGGTTTCAACTTCGGGCAACTCAGGCATGCGCAGATTCTACGCCCGGCCGCAGCGGCAGCGCGGTAGCCCTACCGCCCGGCCCACTCCCAGCTGCAGCGCCATGCGCCAGACTCACCGCGGCGGCGCCGCCAGCTCGCGCGCATCCAGGAACCCATCCCGGTTCGCATCCTGCTTGTGGAACCGCTGCACCAGCGTCTGCCGCTGCTGCCCACGGGTGATCGGCCGCCCCTTGCCGCCCGGCAGCTCGCTGGCGTCCAGCACGCCATCATCATCGGCATCCATCTGCTCGAAGGCGTACATCATCCACTGCACATACTCGGCCTCGCTGACCCGCCCATCGCCATCGGCATCCATGCGCTGCAGGTAGGTGCCGGTGTCGGCCACCTGCGCCTGCACGCCGCCCGCAGCGGACAGCAGCAAGGCGATCAGCAGGGTGATCACGGGTCCGCGCGGCAGCGTAAGGGTGACGTCGGTCATGGCAGCCTCCAGGCCGTGGTCCGGCGCGGGGTTGCCGCGGTGCAGACATGATGGCCCCTGGCTTGGCAAACTGCATCCCTGCGCCGCCACGGCGCGCACCTTTCAGCCGGGAACCTGCGTTGTCCAGCCTGAATCCAGCCGCCGTCGTACCGCCCGCAGCCGATGCCTGCACCCTCCCGCCGCTGATAGAACTGGATCGCGCCAGCGTGATGCGCGGTCAGGTCAAGGTGCTGCACGGCCTCAGCCTGCGCATCGCACAGGGCCAGCACACCGCGCTGCTCGGACCCAACGGCTGCGGCAAATCCACCTTCATCAAACTGATCACCCGCGAGCTGTATCCGCTGGCACATGCCGATGGCCACGTGCCGGTGAAAGTGCTGGGCCAGAACCGCTGGCAGGTCGACCGGCTGCGCTCGCAGCTGGGCATCGTCACCGGCGACCTCAGCAGCACGCTCGCCGACATGCCGGGACTGACCGTGGAACAGGCGGTGCTGACCGGATTCTTCGCCAGCTACGTGCTGCCTGCCTTCCGCGAGATCACCCAGGACATGCGCGAGCGCACGCGCCAGACCCTGGCGATGACCGGCGCGCTGGCGCTGCACGGTCGCAGCTATGCAGAGCTGTCGGCCGGAGAGACGCGGCGCGTGTTGATCGCCCGGGCACTGGTCAACCGCCCGCACGCGCTGTTGCTGGACGAGCCATCCACCGGGCTGGACCTGGTGGCCCGGCAGCAGCTGGTCGATACCATGCAGTCACTGGCGCGGCAGGGCATCACGCTGGTGCTGGTCACCCACCACGTGGAAGAGATCATTCCCGAAATCGAACGCGTGGTGCTGCTGCGCGACGGCCGTGTACTGGCCGATGGCACGCGTGCCGAACTGCTGTGCGATGCGCCCCTGTCGGCCGCGTTCGGCGGCCCGATCTCCGTGGTGGAGCAGCACGGACGGCTGGCCGCGTACGCGGGATAGTGCCGCAGGGCCGTCGCAACGGGCACCACAAGGGTGGGCCGGCTGCCCCGGCCCACCGCTCCCGGATCAGAACCGCAGCGCGGCGGCGCGCGACTCGATCGGTGCCATCCGGCTCTGGTCCTGCAGTTGCAGGTCACGCAGTTCATACGGCGGGCCAAATCCCGCCGGCAACGCAGCCTGGTCGAACGGCAGTACCAGCGTCCCTTGCCCGGGACCCTCGAACCAGGCGGCGGCATGGGCCTGCGCGACGGGTTTCAGCTGCCCATCGGCCGTGCTGGCGTACAGGGTGCCGCGTGCTTCGTAACGCCCCGCCGCTGCCATCTGCAATGACACGCTGACCCGGCGGCTGGCGGGATCGGCCGTGGCCTGGCCGCTGAGACGCGCCGTCGGCAGCGCAACAGCGAAGGCGACCGTGCCATCACGCAGCACGCCGTCGGCCTGTGCGAACACCTGCAGCTCCCACAGACCCTGCGTGTTGCCCACGTCGGCGGGAATACGCACCTGCGCGCGCAGGCTGCCATCGGGAATGGGCCGCAACTGCTGCGGCCAGCTGCGGCCATCCGGTGCGACCAGCAGCGCATGACCGCCGAAACCGCTTCGGGGCGTGCCCGCCTGCAGGCTGCCGGCGCCGTCTTCGCGCAGGCGCGCCTGCAGCTGCATGTTGCCGCCGGTCAGCACCCGCGAGTGGCTGGCCTGGACTTCCAGCCACAGTGGGCTGTTCGGCTCCAGCACCTGCACCACGTAGCGGCCCCGTGCCTGGCGACTGTGCAGGCGGTAGATCCCGGCCGTGCTGGCTGCGCCGGTCCGCAGCATGCGCGTGCCATCGCCAACCGGCATGCCGGCATCGTGCAACACACGTGCATCGACGCTGCGGGCCCCGCTGCTTCGCCCGGCCGGATCGCGCAGCTCCAATGACCCCGCCGACAGCGCGCGGGCGCCCGGCGCCGGGCTGAGTTGGATCACCGCGTCCGGTGCGGTCAGCGGCAACGCCAGGCCGCGCTGCAGTCCGGCTGCATCGACCTGCTGCCAGTAACTCCGGCTGATGGCCGCATGGGGCGCGGGCGCATGCAGCGGCTGCGCCGGGTCCAGCGCCCAGGCAAAGGCCAGCGGTACCCGCTCGCTTTCATCGTCGATGGCCAACGGCGCGGCGACCAGGGTGGCCGGTATCTGGTCGCCCGCCGCGGCGGCGCGCAGCGGTTGTGCAGCCCCTGTGGGCGCGCTGGACAGGATCGCCAGCGCGGCAACGGCCAGGAGGGTGGAATGCATCGTCATGAGGGTCTCCGTCACTGGGTCAGGTCGTTGCGCAGGAGCGTGCCCAGGCCGAAACACGCGCGGCGGCTCTGGTTGTGGCTGAGCGGTTCGGCGCCGTGCGTGCGCGCCGTGTCGGTGAACCACACGGTGCCGGCCGCCTTCTGGCTGCTGCAATCGAGGAAGCCGTCCGAACACGAAGAAAGCCAGTTCCGGGTGAACTCCAGGCCGAGGTTGGCGGCATAGCCTCCGCAGTAGCTGTCCGCGTCCGTAGGCGCCGAGTCGACATCGCTGCCGACCACCACGCGGAACGGCGTGGGCAGTGCCGGGCGACCGCCGGTGCCATACAGGTTCTGCGCGTTGTAGGTGGCCATGTGGCCGACCTGTTGCTGGCGCACCGCATCGTTCCTCAACCCCAGCAGCCAGCCCAGCAGGGTTTCGAAGGTGCTGCCGTTGATCACTGCGTCGGCCAACGGCGTGCCGGCCGAAGACGGTGCCAGCGCGGTGACCTTCTGCAGCGTCTGGATGATCTTCGGATAGCGGCGGTCGTAGGTCGGGTTGGACAGGATCCAGCGCACGACGTTGCCACCGTTGGAGTGGGTGATGACCACCAGCCGGGTGATGCCGCGGCTTTCGATGAAGCCGGACAGCTGCCCGGCCAGGCAGCCGGCGGCTTTGGGCTTCCACATGTACTGGTTGAAGTCGCAGTTGATGACGACGTAATTGCGCCTGTCCGGCAGGCCCTGGCGGACACTGTCGATGATGGCTGGCTGCCAGTAGTCCCGGAGGGCGTTGGTGTGCGCGCCGGTGCCGTGCACGAAGGCTACGCCGAGGCCATCGGCCGCCTGCGCGGGTTGCAGGCCCACCAGCAGGGCCAGTGCGGTGCTTCGTAGTGCGGTGCTGTGCATTGCATGTTTCCCTGATCTGCGGGTCCTGCGGACCCCTGGATGGCCTCATGCTCGGCGCGATCGTGGGCAGACGTCCGTGCGCTGCCCCGGGTATCAAGACATTTCCGACACTCGGCAGCGGTTTTGTCCCGAGCAGAGGGCCATGCCGGTTCTGGCCGTATGCGCGATGGGCGCTGCGCAGGGCGGGCGGGGCTGCGATCATTGCCGGCGAGCCCCTGCCCCGAGCCTGCCCATGTCCGTGATCGCCCACCTTGGCCGCACCCTGCCCGGCCTTGCCGTCGCCCTGTCCCTGGCGGGGTGCACGTCAACCGCAAGCAGGCCGACCGCCGTTGAAGCCAACGTCACCACCAAGGCGGTCGGCTACCTGGACGCGGCATCGGTGCCGGCCAGCCTGGCGCTGGTGCCTGCACCGCCGGCGGCCGGCTCGGCCGGCTTGGCGCTGGACGAACAGGTCAGCCGCGAGGCACGGGCACTGCGCGGCACGCCGCGCTTCACCCAGGCCACGCACGACGCCGAACTGGGCTTCCCTGAAGGGGCCAACCAGTTCTCCTGCGCCATCGGCCTGGACGTGGACGCGCAACGCACGCCGGCGCTGTACCGCCTGCTGGAACGCAGCCGCATCGATGCCAGTGCCGCCACCCGCACTGCGAAGAAACACCACCAGCGCCCGCGCCCGTTCATGGTCAACGGCGAGGCGACCTGTACTCCGGAAGACGAAGCCGGCCTGCGCGGCAACGGCTCCTATCCCTCCGGCCATACCTCGATCGGCTGGGCGTGGGCGCTGCTGCTGTCGCAAATCGCGCCGGACCGGGCCGATGCCATCATCGCGCGCGGACGCAACTACGGTGAAAGCCGCCTGGTGTGCAACGTGCACTGGCAGAGTGACATCCTGGAAGGCCGTTTCATGGGCGCCGCTGCCGTGGCACGTTTGCAGGACAATCCGGCTTTCCAGCGCGACCTGCTCGCTGCGCGCAGGGAAATCGAAGCCGCACGCAGGTCCGGGCAGCATTCCAGCCGCGACTGCGCGGTCGAGGAAGCGGTGCTGAAGGTGCGCCCGCAAAGCGCGCTGTAAAGAACGAAAAACGGCGCGGAAGAATCCGCGCCGTGGATGACCATCAGCCGGATGGCGACCGTGGGCCGCCACCCGGTTTTCCGGTCGGTCAGAACTTCGCGGTGAACTCCACGCCGAAGGTACGCGGCTCGTTGAGGAAGCCGGTCAGGTTGTTGAAGTCGATCGCCCCGACCACCCGCACCTGGTCGGTCAGGTTGCGACCGAAAACGGCCACGTCGTACTGGCCGTAATCCCAGTTGTAGCCCAGGCGCAGGCCGCCTTCCAGCGAGCTGCGGCTACGGAACTCCGGCGATTCGTACAGGAAGAAATTGACTTCGCTCTTGTACGCCCAGTCGGTGTAGACGTAGAACTCGCTGGCATCGGTGACCGGGAAACCGGCACGCAGGGTCAGGTTGTGGATCCACTTCGGCGCCTGCGGCAACGAATTGCCATTCACCAGCGCGTAGGTGCCACCGTTGATCACCGTGGTCGGATCGGTGATGGTGCAGCCACCGCCGCAGATCGCCACCGCCAGGCTGGGGTCCTTGATCTCGGTGTCGTTGTAGCTGCTGCCCAGGGTCAGCAGCACGTTGTCGGTCAGGTAGGTTTCGAAGTCGAGCTCGAAGCCCTGGCCGATCGTCTTGTCGGCGTTGAGCAGGGTCGCGGTGTTGTTGGTGCCGCCCACGGCGATCAGCTGCTGGCCGTCCACGTCATAGCGGAACACGCTGAAGCCCAGGCGCGCACGGCGGTCGAACAGGTCGGCCTTGATGCCGGCCTCGTAGGAAATCACCTTCTCCGAATCGGCCTGGGTGACCCCACCAAAGGCCAGCCGGCCCTGGATGGACGGCGCCCGGAAGCCCTTGGCCACGCGCGCGTAGGCGTTGACGTTGTCGGTCAGCGCGTAGACACCGCTCAGGTCCCAGCTGACGTCGTCGACATCACTGTTGGCCACGTACGGACCGCTGACCGGGGTACCGCCGGCGACAGCCTGCAGCACGCTGGCGGTGAAGTCCTTCTTGTCCTGGGTGTAGCGCACGCCGGCACGCAGCTTGAAGCGCTCGGTCACGTCGAAGTCACCGGAGGCGAACGCCGCCCACGCCTTGTTGCGCTGCTGCTGTACGGCATGGCCGCTCTGCGGATTGCCCGGGGTCAGCGAGTCGTAGTTGAAGCTGTCGATGGTGACGTCTTCATCGAAGTAGAACACGCCGGCCTGCCAGTCGAAGCGGCCCCATTCGTTGGATTCGACGCGGAATTCCTGCGTCCACTGGCGGTGGCTCGGCAGGCCATCGGCCGACTCGGACGGGAACGGAATGAAGCCCGGGCCGTAGTTGCCGGCGCCCAGGAAGGCCGCGCCGTAGCCGCCGTCGATGTCGCCGTGGTTGAGCGATTCGGCGGTTTCATAGCCGGTGATCGAGTGCAGGGTGACCCGGCCCAGGTCCCACTTCAGGCGCGCGCTGCCGCCCCAGGTTTCCAGGTCGGAGAAGTTCTGCCCGTCGGTGGCCACTTCATCACGATCGAAGTTTTCCACCAGCTTGTTGCTGCCCGGCTGGATGATGTTGGCGCGGAACAGGCGCGCGGTGCCGTTGAGCTTGCGCTTGTGCAGGTTGAACAGTCCTTCGAAACCGTCGCCTTCGTACAGGAACTGCACGCGTGCGGCGCCTTCGTCATAGCCTTCGAAACCCTGCGCCGGTGCGTCGCTGCGGGTGTTGGTGACCCAGTCGTCGCGGCGCTGGTAAAGGGCCGATACGCGGGCCGACCAGCGGCTGGTCAGCGGGCCGCCGTAAGCGCCCTGCACGTTCCAGGTGTCATAGCTGCCGTAGGCGACCCTGACGTAACCGTCAGCGTCCTGCGACGGACGCGCCGAATCGAACTTGACCACGCCGGCCGGGGTGTTGCGGCCGAACAGCGTGCCCTGCGGGCCGCGCAGCACTTCCACGCCGGCCAGGTCGAACAGCGGGAAGCCCTTCAGCAGCGGGCTTTCCTGCACCACATCGTCGTATACCAGCGACACCGGCTGGGACGCGTTGAGGTCGAAGTCGGTGTTGCCCAGGCCGCGGATGTAGAAGCGCGGGAAGGCACGGCCGTAGGAGGATTCGATGTTCAGGCTGGGCACGCGGCCGGCCAGGAAGCGGATGTCGTCACCGGCCGAACCGAGGACATCAAGCTTTTCCCCCTGGATCGCGGTGATCGCCACCGGCACGTCCTTGGCGTTCTCGACGCGGCGCTGGGCGGTCACGGTGAGCGCATCGAGCGCGACCGGATCCTTGCTGGCCGGAGCTTGCTGGGCAACTGCGGACAGCGGCAGCAGGGCGGAGAGAGCGAGAACGAGCGGACGCACGACCGGTCGGCGGTCGTGGACGGAACGGTTCGGGGACATGGCGGTAGGCTGTGTTGGGAGGGGTGGTGGAACGGCGCTACCAGATAATTGTTGCAATACAACACGCTGGCCGCAAATGCCGCGCGTTCATGGCCGTCGCCGGGGCGCTGGCCAGCCCGCTAGACTCGTCGTTTCCGCACCCCTTGGAATCGCAGCGATGAACCAGTGGTACTTCCATGTCCCCGGCCAGGCCGACCGCGTTGGCCCCTTCGATGAGCAGGCCGCACGCCGCTTCGCCCAGGCCAATCCGCGCGCGCTGGCCTGGTGCCAGGGCATGAGCGGCTGGATGGCGATCGACGAAGTCCCGGAGCTGCGCAGCGAGGCCTCCGGGATGTCCAGCGCGCCGCCGCCGGTACCGGGCCACGGCGCGCGCGGCCAGCGCGCGGACGACATCGATTTCCGCATCGTCGGCCATGAAATGCAGTTCGTGGAGATCGAACTGGACCCGGGCGAGAGTGCGATCGCCGAAGCCGGCGCACTGATGTTCAAGGATTCGGCGGTGCAGATGGATACCGTGTTCGGCGACGGCTCGCACAGCGGCCAGGGCGGCGGTTTCATGGACAAGCTGATGTCGGCCGGCAAGCGCGTGCTGACCGGCGAAAGCCTGTTCGCCACGCTGTACACGCACACCGGCCACGGCAAGGCCAAGGTCGCCTTCGCCGCGCCCTACCCCGGCACGGTGCTGCCGATGAAGCTGGACGAGCATGGCGGGCGCCTGATCTGCCAGAAGGACAGCTTCCTGGCCGGCGCGCGCGGGGTGCAGATCGGCGTGCAGTTCCAGCGCAAGATCATGACCGGCCTGTTCGGTGGCGAAGGCCTCATCATGCAGAAACTGGAAGGCGACGGTTGGGTGTTCATCCATGCCGGCGGCTGCGTGGTCGAACGCGAGCTGGCGGCCGGCGAGCGGCTGGACGTGGATACCGGCTGCGTGGTGGCCTACCACGCCAGCGTGGACATGGACGTGCGCCGGGTTGCCGGCATCAAGAGCATGGTATTCGGTGGCGAAGGCGTGTTCCTGGCCACCCTGACCGGCCCCGGCAAGGTCTGGCTGCAGTCGCTGCCGTTCTCGCGGCTGGCTGGCCGGATGTGGATGGCCGCGCCGCAGGGCGGTGGCCAGAACCGTGGCGAGGGCTCGGTACTGGGCGGCCTGGGCCGGATGCTGGACGGCGACAACCGCTTCTGAGGCGAGCGACGCCCGCCTCCGCCCCTCCGCCCGGGTGACGACCGTTGGTCGTCACGCTGTTGCTCTCTTGCCGCTGCGCTCGCCGAGCGTGGCTCGGCGCTACCGGGCACCTGCGACCCTCGGTAGTGACGGCCGCTGGCCGTCCTGCTGTGGCCCCTGCTCCGGTGGGTGACGACCGTTGGTCGTCACGCTGTTGCTCTCTTGCCGCTGCGCTCGCCGAGCGTGGCTCGGCGCTACCGGGCACCTGCGGTCGTCACCCACCACGATTGACGGCCAGCGGCCGTCACTACCGGCTATGCTGGCGCCCTTTCCTGCTGCGTTTCCTTGCCGATGAGCCTGTCCCGCACCCGTGTGATGCTGTCCGTTGCCCTGCTCGGCCTGCTGGCCGGTTGTGGTGGCGAAAATGCCCGCCCCACTCCGCCACCGGCGCCCACCGTGGTGCAGCCCGCCAAGCCGGTGAAGATCGGCATCGCCCTCGGCGGCGGCGCGGCCAAGGGCTTTGCCCATATCGGGGTGATCAAGATGCTGGAAGCCAACGGCTTCGAACCGGTGGTGGTGTCCGGCACCAGTGCCGGCAGCGTGGTCGGTGCGCTGTACGCCAGCGGCATGGATGCCTTCGAGATGCAGACCAAGGCGGTGGCACTGGACGAAGCCAGCATCCGCGACGTGCGCCTGTTCTCCGGTGGACTGGTGCAGGGCCAGAAGCTGCAGGACTACGTCAACCAACAGGTCGGCAACAAGCCGGCGGAACGGCTGAAGAAGCCCTTCGCCGCCGTCGCCACCAACCTGGAAACCGGTGAGCGCGCGGTGTTCGTGCGCGGCAACGTCGGCCAGGCGGTACGTGCGTCCAGCAGCATTCCGGGCGTGTTCGAACCGGTGAAGATCGGCCAGAACAACTTCGTGGATGGCGGCGTGGTCAGCCCGGTGCCGGTGGACGCGGCGCGCCAGCTCGGCGCCGAGTTCGTCGTCGCCGTGGATATCTCCAGCAAGGCCAGCGGCCGCACGCCGACCGGCATGCTGGGCATCGTCAACCAGTCCATCGCGATCATGGGCCAGCGCCTGGGCGAACAGGAACTGGCGCGCGCAGACATCATCATCCGACCGCGCGTGCTGGATATCGGCGCGTCTGATTTCAGCCAGCGCGGCAAGGCCATCCTGGAAGGCGAGAAGGCCGCGATGGCCGCCATGCCGCAGATCCGCGCGAAGATCGAGCAGATCCAGCGCGCGCGCGCCGCCGCCCTGCTGCCGCCGCCGCCCAAGCCGAAGTGCGATGAGCCCTCGCGCGTTGGCCGGCTGATGGGACGCAAGGCCGACTGCTGATCCTCGGTAGTGACGGCCGCTGGCCGTCCTGCTGTTGCCCCTGCCCTGATGGGTGACGACCGTTGCCGGTGGGTGACGACCGTTGGTCGTCACGCCGTTGCTCTCTTGCCGCTGCGCTCGCCGAGCATGGCTCGGCGCTACCGGGCACCCGCCACCCTCGGCAGTGACGGCCGCTGGCCGTCCTGCTGTTGCGCTCTTGCCGCTGCGCTCGCCGAGCGTGGCTCGGCGCTACCGGGGCACCCGCCACCCTCGGCAGTGACGGCCGCTGGCCGTCCTGCTGTTGCGCTCTTGCCGCTGCGCTCGCCGAGCGTGGCTCGGCGCTACCGCTTCAGCGCTTCACATGCCCGGCGGCGCGGCGCTTTTCCATGCGCCGGGTTTCCAGGCTTTCCGCATGGCGCTGCGCGCTCAGCTGCAGCTGTTCCATCGCATCGCCCGGCAGCCACAGCTGTTGGCTGCCACGGGTCAGCGCCAAGTAGGCCGCGCGCACCGGGCTGTGCGCCTGGCGCGTCTCGTAGCCGGTGATGAAGCAGCACGCCGACATCGCCACCCGGTCGAACTGCAGGTTCTTGGCATGCTGGGCCAGGCACAGCGTGATGCCTGCCTCCTGCACGGGCACCAGCGCCGCCAGCAGCTGCTCCAGCGCGGTTGAATCGAATCCACCGGAAAACAGCGCCGGGATATCGCCCTGGCCGCGCTGCTCGCAGGCTTCCACGAAGGCCTCCCAGCGCCGGCTCGACTCGCCCCGCCGCACGCTCCGCCAGGCATCGATCGGCGCCTGCGCTTCTTTCTGCAGCAGGCGCAGCGAAGCCGGATGCACGTGCACGCGCGCGCCCTGCGCGAGCAGCTGGTGGGTTTCCTGCAGCAGCCGCCACAGGCTGCCGTACAGGCGTGCCCCGGACTGCGGCACCTGCGACCACGTGGCATAGCGGCGCACACCGGTGGCGCGGTCGCTGGCGCCCATGAACCGTTCGCTGGAGGCACCGATGTCATCCAGCGCCAATGACTGGTTGACCAAGCCATCCACCTGGCTTCCCTGGCGCACCGATTGGCTCATTTCCAGCACCTTGGAGCTCGACCAGCGCGATGCGCGCCCTACCAGCCGCTGGTGCGGATCGCCCAGGCTGACCACGCCGGGCGCATGCCGGGCCAACACCTGCTTCCAGGCCGGACTCAGTTCATGTGCCTCATCCACCAGCAGCATGCCCAGCCCGACCGGCGGCGCCACGCCCTGCAGCTCCAGCCATTTGCCGAGGTGGCCGGTATTGAGGCTGAGGCAGCCGCCCTTCTGCACGCTGGCATCGAACATGCAGCGCCAGACGTGCTCGGCAGCGGCCACGTAGGGCGCCGCGTCGAGCATCGCCCATGGCAGCGAACGGTCGAAATGTGCCGCCTGCAGCGTCGGCGATGCCGATGCGCACCAGCGGTTGATGCCTTCCAGGGCCGTCATCAGCACCTGCTCGGGTACGCGCTGGCCGATGCCCTGCAGGCCGATCCGGCGGGTGATCTCCCAGGCCGGGATCGTGCTCAGCCGGTAGGTCGGCACGAAGCCGTTGCCGCGGCCACTGCGTGCGGCCTGCTGCACCATCAGGTTGGCCAGTTCGATCTGGGTCAGCAGCCGCGTGCCGGAATCGGCCGGCAGCCGCGGGCGGAAGGCTTCGACCTGGCCGCGCGAGGGCGCGATGTAGGTATAGCGGCCCGGCCGGGCGTCCATCAACGCCAGCACCAGATGGCTTTTCCCGGTACCGGCGTAGGCGTCCAGGTCGATCAGTTCATCCGGGTTGGCGGCGATGGCGCGCAGCACGCGCGCCTGTTCGCTGGTGAACAGCCCGTTGCGCTCGATGGCCCCGGTGGCACGCGGCGCCTCCTCGTCCGGATCCGATTCGGGATCGACCGCTTCGCCCTCGTCCTCGGGCGCGGCGGTGGCCGGGTAACGGATCGTGTGCTCGGCCAGGGTGACCTGGCAGGCGGCCTGGAAGTCCGCGCCGGGATACGCATTGGGCGAGGCGGCGACGAAGCGCTCCACGGCTTCGTCCGGTGCCAGCAGCACGCCGTGCATGGCCAGCTCGGCCAGCCACGCATCCAGCGCCGGCTGTCCTTCACCGCCCTTCCCGGACAGCTGGGCGGCGACCGCGCTGCCGTCGTCAGCGGCGAACAGCGCGCACGCATCATGCAGCAGGCGTTCCAAGTGCGCTCGTGGATGGGCGTGCAGGCGGCACAACTGCGCTGCGAGCAGGCCGGCCTGTTCCAGCGGCGTCGCCGGCGGCGTGCCGCGGCCCAGGTGCTGCGCCAGCATCCGTCGCCGCAGTGGCAGGAAGTGGGTGGTTTCGGTGAAGGGCGCGGTGTCGGGCATGTCGATGATCGAAAGAGGTGCTGCAGCCAACGCCCCTGTTCGACGCTACCGCTGGCGACGATGCTCGGCTACCGCATGGCTGCCGTCAAACCGGTTCACCCACCCAGCTGCGACAAGGGCAGTGCGCGGAAGGGTTTCACCGTGCGCAGCACGAAGCTGGAATTGACGTCAGCCACCCCGGAGGCATTGAGCAGCTTGTCCAGCAGGAAGCTGGAGAAGTGCTCCAGGTCGCGCACGTAGATCTGCAGCAGGTAGTCCATGTCGCCGGTGAGCGCATGGCAGGCCACCACTTCATCCCATTCCACCACGCTGTCGGCGAAACGTGCGATGGCGGCCTGGTCATGCTTTTCCAGCTGCACGCGCACGAAGGCCTGCAGCCCCAGGCCGATGTGCCTGGGCTCCAGCCGTGCACCATAACCGGCGATGACGCCCTCGCCTTCCAGCCGCTGCAGGCGGCGCAGGCAGGCCGAGGGAGACAGGTTGACCCGCGTCGCCAGTTCGGCGTTGGTGGCGCGGCCATCACGCTGGATCTCGCCCAGAAGGCGTAGATCCGTGCGGTCGAACTGGACTTCACCTGCCATTGCTGCCTCGCAACACGGGATGGACGCAACGATATTGCGCCAGGATGCGATCAACGCGCAACTTTGCAACCCTGTTGCGCGATCCCTGCCCTAGCATCGACGGACACCCGCAAGGAGCCATCCCATGGACCAGATCACTCCCCGCCGCGTCGAGCACCAGCAGACCGACAAGGGCTATGTGCCGGTCTATACCACCGCCGTGGTGGAACAGCCGTGGGACAGCTACAGCGCCGACGACCACGCAACCTGGAGCACGCTGTTCAAGCGCCAGCGCGACCTGCTCAACGGTCGCGCCTGCCAGGAGTTCCTGGATGCGCAGGACGCCATGGGCATGAGCGCGGACATGATCCCGCGCTTCGACCAGCTCAACGAGGCCCTGGCGGCGGCCACCGGCTGGACCCTGGTCGGCGTGGAAGGGCTGCTGCCGGAGCTGGATTTCTTCGACCATCTGGCCAACCGGCGTTTCCCGGTCACGTGGTGGATCCGGCGGCCCGACCAGATCGACTACATCGCCGAACCGGACATGTTCCATGACCTGTTCGGGCACGTGCCGCTGCTGATGAACCCGGTGTTCGCCGACTACATGGAAGCCTACGGGCGCGGCGGCGTGAAGGCCCATGCGCTGGGCCCGGACGCATTGCAGAACCTGACCCGGTTGTACTGGTACACGGTTGAATTCGGCCTGATCAACACCGCCGACGGGCTGCGCATCTACGGCGCCGGAATCGTGTCCTCCAAGGGCGAGTCGCTGTACTCGCTGGAGTCGCCTGCACCCAACCGGATCGGCTTCGACCTGGAACGCATCATGCGCACGCGTTACCGCATTGATACCTTCCAGAAGACCTACTTCGTCATCGACAGTTTCGAGCAGCTGATGCAGGCCACCGCACCGGACTTCACCCCGATCTACGCCAGCCTGGCAGACCAGCCGCAGTTGCCGGCCGGCGAGGTGCAGGCGGACGACCGCGTGTTCCAGCGCGGCACCGGGGATGGCTGGGCGAGCGGCGGCGACGTCTG
Organism: Stenotrophomonas sp. NPDC078853; assembly: GCF_044901215.1. Classification (NCBI taxonomy): domain Bacteria; kingdom Pseudomonadati; phylum Pseudomonadota; class Gammaproteobacteria; order Lysobacterales; family Lysobacteraceae; genus Stenotrophomonas; species Stenotrophomonas sp. NPDC078853. Next base: position 70,474 of record NZ_JBJDOQ010000011.1, read on the forward strand.
AGGCGTGGCCTAGTGGCTTGGTGGGTGGCGACCGTTGGTCGCCACAGCACCGCCGATATGCGCGATTTCTGAAAGCAACGCCCTGATGTCATCTATGTAATCGTCCGGCACTCATTTGCGTCGTTTATGGCGCTGTTTCCATGGAGCCGGATGACAACGCTGAGAATCAAATTTCAATTCGAGCACGGATCGGCTGATGGCCATGTGCTGGATGCCTACGATGCCGCGCGGGCACTGACCGGCATCGCGCGCTCGCTGAACATCACGCTGCATGCGTTGCTCAACGACGAAGTAAGGACGCAGGGCGATACCGCCAGCGGGGTCGAGGTGTTTCTTGCGCCGCCCAGGCGTGGCAGCTTCGTGTACGAGCTGGTGATGAGCTTCAGTGAGCTGGTCGCCACCGGCGTCGCCTACGATTTCATCAAGTACGCCTTCAACGAGGCGATCGGCAACGACGCCGACGAAGCACACACTGCGGCGCTGCAGAAGCGCATCGAGCCGACCATGGGTGCGCTGCCTGCCGCACTGGAAACCGCCCTGCTGGAAGCGCATCGCCCGATCGCGCAGGCGCCGGAGATGACGCTGACGGTGATGCGTCCCCGCGGCCAGGTGCTGGCACGCTTTGACAACCAGACCATCCGCCAGCTGCAGCCCACCGTCGAGGACCTGGATGCGCCGGTGCTCGGGCACGTAACCCGCTACAACACCATCAGTGAGTGGGGCAAGCTTTACAGCCACGATGAGCGTCGCGTGGTGTCGTTCCAGATTGTCGACGAACTGGACATGGCGCAGCGCTCGCTGATCACCTGGTCGCTGCATCAGAACAATCTGGGCCAGGAAGGGGCAATCGCCCTGCATGCCCGCGCGTTGATGTCACCGGGCTCGCATCGCGTCAAGCGCTATCTGGTGACCCACGTCGCGCGGACAGCCTGAAGCTCGAGCCTCCGCTGCGCCCGCCGACCATGGGTCGGCGCTACCGGTCATCGGTCGGTGGCGTCAGCGCGGGTAGGCCAGCAGCACCACAAGGTCTTCTTCGCCACGCTGCTGCAGGGCGTGGCGACTGCCGGTGCGGGTCAGCAGCGCATGCCCGGCGCGCACATCAAACTGCTTTCCATCCAGCACGTACGAGCCTTCGCCGCTGACGATGTAATAGATCTCGTCCTTGTGCTGCGGATGCAGGCCGATGCCGGCGCCTTTGTGCAGCACGCGCTTGCGCAGCACGAACGGCAGCCCCTCGGCGTCGGCGAAGAACGGATACGCCGTGGTCGGACCCGCGCCGCCATGCGGACCGGCCTGGGGCCGCGCAAGGTCGTCTTCGTGCACGACCTGCGACGGGCGCTGCGGGTCGCTGCCCTGGACCGCGCCGCCGCCCACGTCACAGTCGATGTCACGCACCAGTGCAGGCTTCACTGCCGGCTGCAGTTCCACCCAGTCACGCAGCACCAGGCAGGCCACCGCGTTCGCACCTGCAGTGCTGAAATGGGTGCCATCAGCCTTCTGCTGTTCGGGCACGAACAGGAAATAAGGTTTGGCGCCCTGCTCGCCCAGCGCACGGATCCAGCGCGTGGAACGGTCGTTGAGGTCGATCAGCGCGATGTCCTCGCGCGCGGCCAGCTGCTTCATCGCCAGGGTGTACACCCCATGCGTATCCAGCAGCGAACCGAAGTCATACAGCAGGCGTGCCACCGGGGTGATCAGTACCGGCGTGGCGCCCTTGTCGCGTGCCAGCTGCACGTAGCGCATCAGGAACGCGGCATAGTCGCCGGCCGGATCGGTATAGCGCGAGGGGTCTTCGAACTTCGCATCGTTGTGGCCGAACTGGATCAGCAGCACATCGCCCTGGCGCAGCTCGCCGGCGATGGCGTCCAGCCGTCCTTCGGCGATGAAACTGCGCGTGCTGCGGCCACCCTTGGCATGGTTGCGCACCTCGATGCGCGCCGGATCCAGGTAGCTCTGCAGCATCTGCCCCCAGCCCGCCTGCGGCGTCCGCTCAGGCCCATACTCGGCCGCGGTGGAATCGCCGGCAATGAACACCCGCTGCGGCGCAGCGTGTGCGGTGGCAGCGAACGACAGCAACAACAACAGCGTCAGGCGCAGCATCGGCAGGGCCTCTGGTAACGCCGAGCCATGCTCGGCGGATTGCCGGAGTGACGACCAACGGTCGTCACCCACCTTCGTCGGTCGTCACCCACCGTGGCGGGTCGTCACCCACCGGGTTACCCGGTTACCGCGCCAGCCAGCCACCGTCGACCGGCAGCACCGCGCCGTTGACGTAGTCCGACGCCGACGAGGCCAGGAACACGGCAGCACCGGCCAGGTCTTCCGGGTTGCCCCAGCGTGCGGCGGGGATGCGTTCCAGGATCGACTTGTTGCGGTCTGCATCGGCGCGCAGGGCCGCGGTGTTGTCGGTCGCCATGTAGCCCGGTGCGATCGCATTGACGTTGATGCCCTTGCCGGCCCATTCGTTGGCCAGCAGGCGGGTGATGCCGGCGATGCCGCTCTTGCTGGCGGTATAGGACGGCACGCGCACGCCGCCCTGGAAGGACAGCATCGAGGCGATGTTGATGATCTTGCCGTGGCCCTGGGCGATGAAATGCCGGCCGGCCGCCTGCGAGATGAAGAACGCGGACTTGATGTTGACGTTCATCACGTCGTCCCAGTCCTGCTCGGTGAAGTCGACCGCGTCGGCGCGACGGATCAGCCCGGCGTTGTTGACCAGGATGTCCAGCCCACCGAGGCCTTCAATGGTTTCGCGCACCACGCGCTCGACCGGCTCGATGCTGATCAGGTTCGCTTCGATAGCCAGGCAGCGGCGGCCCAGCGCGGTGATCTTCGCCACGGTATCGGTCGGCGGGGCGATGCCGGCCACGGCTACGTCGGCGCCTGCGGCAGCCAATGCCACGGCGATACCCTGCCCCAGGCCGGTGTTGCCACCGGTGACCAGCGCGACCTTGCCTTCCAGACTGAACGGATTAGCCATTGATGCATTCCTTTTGGATACGTGCGCTCGCCGCACGATGGACGGACCGCCGCCGGCGCGGATGCCGGCGGCGGAACTGGGGCTTACTTGAGCTGGCAGATGTCCAGCACGTGCATGTCGGTGTAATCCAGGTTCTCGCCACCCATCGCCCAGATGAAGGCGTAGTTGCTGGTGCCGGCGCCCATGTGGATCGACCACGGCGGCGACACCACTGCTTCGTTGTTCTGGATGACGATGTGGCGCTGCGCTTCCGGCTCGCCCATGAAGTGGTACACACGATCGTTCTGGCCCAGGTCGAAGTAGAAATACACTTCGCTGCGGCGGTCGTGCAGGTGCGGCGGCATGGTGTTCCAGACGCTGCCCGGCTTCAACACGGTCAGGCCCAGCAGCAGCTGCGAGGACTGGCAGGTGGCCGGCACGATGTACTGGTAGATGGTGCGCTCGTTGCTGGTTTCCAGCGCGCCACGGTCCAGTGCCACCGCGTCCTTGATCGACAGCGCCTTGGTCTCGAAGCGCGCGTGCGCCGGGGTCGAGGCCAGGTAGAACTGCGCCGGGTTGGCGGCATCGTCGGAGGCGAACACTACGTCTTCGCTGCCCATGGCCACGTACAGACCGTCCTTCGGGCCCAGCTTGAAGGTGGTGCCATCGACGGTGATGGTGCCGCTGCCGCTGCCGACGTTGATCACGCCCAGCTCGCGACGCTCCAGGAACGCATGGCCGGCGGCCGAAGCCGGTTCGGTCTGCTTGGGCAGCGAAACCGGGCCGTTGACCGGCGCTGCACCGCCGAGCACGAAGCGCTCGTAGTGGGTGTACTTCAGGGTCACCGCATCGGCGTTGAACAGGCCATCGAGCAGGTACAGGTCGCGCAGGTCGTCATTGCTGGCGCCCTTGATGGCATCGGGATGGGTGGCGTAATGGGTCTTGCAGTACATGGCTTCTCCAGAGCAGGGGACGGGCCGATGACTCGGCGCCGGCGCGGTGTGGCGGCCATTCTAACGGCCTTGGACACCGGTGTCATTTTGCACCGCAAGGTGCCTTTTCTTCCATGCGGGGCGGGGGTTTACGGTTTATTCGTCCTGCGGCGGCTGGCAGGAATCGCGCACGATCAGGTGCGGGCGCACGCTGGCGATCTGCATCGCCGGCTGGCCATCGGGCTGGATCAGCATCGCCGCAGCGGTGCGTCCGGTATCGCGCGTGTGCCGCCGCACCGAGGTCAGCGACGGCCACAGGCGCGAGGCCAGCGGGCTGTCGTCGTAGCCGATGATCGACAGTTCGCGCGGGATGTTGATGCCGGCGCGCAGCGCGACCTTGTAGATGCCGGCGGCCATTTCGTCGTTGCCGGTGAAGATGGCGGTCGGGCGCTTCTTGCCCAGCAGCAGCTTTTCCGCAGCAGCCACGCCGGATTCGAAGGTGTAGCCGGCTTCGACGATGCGGTCCTTGGGCAGCTCGATGCCGCGCTTGGCCAGCGCCTCGATGAAGCCGGAGGTGCGTTCGTGGGCCGAGCGATAGGCACTCGGGCCGGTCACCAGCGCGATATCGCGGTGGCCGAGCGAGAGCAGGTAATCGGCCGCCTCGGCGGCGCCATCGCGATCATGGGTGACCACCATCTGCGAGGTTTCATCCAGCGGCAGCGAGGCGATGCGGGTGAAACGGCAGCCGATCTCTTCCAGGGCATCGGCCAGCGCCTGGTCTTCGGAGGCACGCGGCACCAGGATCACCCCGTGCAGCTTCTGCTGCTGCACGAAGCGGCAGACACCCTCGATATAGCCGGGGCTGCGGCTGTCGCAGGGATGCACCACCAGTTCGAAGCTGGAACCGCGCAGCGCATCCAGTGCGCCGTACTGCATGTCCACGATGTACTGCGCGGTCGGGTTGTCGTACACCATCCCGATCAGGAACGAGCGCCGGAAGGCCAGCCCACGCGCCAACGGGTCGGGCGTGTAGCCGACCTCGCGCATCAGCGTTTCCACCTTCTCGCGCGTGTCCTTGCGCACCAGCGGGGAGTTGTTGATGATCCTTGAAACCGTTTTCTTCGAGACCCCCGACAGCCGCGCGATGTCGTTGATCGTTGCCGCCTTGCCTTTCATCACTGCCGGCTTGGCGGCATCGTTGCTGTTGCGCACTGACATGTCTTCGACTCGAGGGGTCGGGGGATTCTAGCCGCGCGCTCAGTCGAGCGCGCGGTAGCGGAAGTTGCGGAAGGTGACCGCGCCGTCGCCGGCCGCGTACAGCGCCGGCTTCAGGGCCAGGAACTTGCCCGCCACATTGTGATGGTAACCGGACACTTCCATCTGAACCGGGTACTTCTCCCAGGTGCGGCCGTCGGTGCTGGAGTGGATGGTGACGATATGCCGGTTGTTGGTGACGCGCAGCCACAGCTTGCCGCCGGTGCTGCTGGGCGCCAGCCGGGTAGGGCGCTCCTCACCATAGCGGTGCATGATGAACTTCTCGCCGTTGCTGCCGACGCCCACGTACAGGCGGTCACTGTAGTACAGCAGGGCACCGCCGACCGCGCCGGGGGCGACATCCATCTCGACCTCGAACTGGTAGGCCTTGTCGCCGGCGATGGCGGTGAGCGGCGAGCTGTCACGCGGGGTTTCGCCCTTGCCCTGCAGCACCAGGCCGTTGCCGCTGAAGCCCAGCCGCTTGTATTCATCCTGCGCGGGGTTGAAGAACGACCATTGCGGGCCGAGCTTGCTGCCGGTGAAGGGGTCGGACAGGGCCATGCCGTGCTGTCCCACCGACTCGCCCGACGGCTTGCGCAGCGGCTGGCCTAGGTCGCCGCCCTTGGCGACATACCAGCCGTCGGTGGTCCACTCGATCGGCTCCAGCAACGCCTGCCGACCCAGCGTCCAATAGCCGTTCTCATAGCCGTGATAGATCATCCACCAGCGGTCGTCGGTGCCTTCCACCACGGTGGCGTGGCCGCGTGACCACCACGGCTCGGCGGCTGACTGCGTGCGCATGATCGGATTGTTCGGGTCGTTCACCCACGGACCGTGGATGGAACGCGACCGGGCAACAATGACCATGTGCCCGGTCGGCGGGCCGGCGGTACCGCCCACCGCGGTGGTCATGTAATACCAGCCGTCGCGGAAGTTGATCTTCGGGCCTTCCTGCGCGTATGCCTCCACGTCCCAGCTTTCCGGGTACTTCCAGCCGTCGTAGACGTGCTTGGGGGTACCGACCACGCTCAGGCCGTCGTCGGCCAGCTGCACGTAATCACCGCCACTCAGGAACAGATAGCGCTTGCCGTCCTCACCGACGGCGTGGCCCGGATCAATGTACTTCTCCAGGCCGATGTCGATCGGTTCGCTCCACGGGCCCTTGATGTCATCGGCCCAGACCACGAAGTTGCTCCGTGTTTCACCGGTGCGCGCGGGGAAATAGATGTAGTAGCGGCCTTCGTGCTTGATGATGTCCGGGGCCCAGATCGCGCCGACGTTCCGGGTGATCGCATGGCCCAGCGGCTGCCAGTTGACCAGGTCGCGCGAGTGCCACAGCGGCAGGCCGGGATACGCATCGAAGGAGGACAGGGTGAGGTAGTAATCCTCGCCATCCTTCAGCACCGACGGATCCGGGCGGTCACCGGCGAACACCGGATTGAGGAAGGTGCCGTTGCCGAGGTCGGCCTGGCGCTGATTCTCGATGCCACGTTTCCAGTTCGTGGCGGCTGCCGGTTCGGCGGCGGCCACGGCCGAGCTGGCCAGCAGCAGGCCACCGGCCAGCAGGATCTTCAGAGTGTGCTTGAACTGCATCGTTTTCCCTCCCAGGAAACATATGTAGGACGACCCGCGACCGCGGTGGGGACGGCACGCGACCGCGGTGGGTGACGACCGTTGGTCGTCACGCTTTCTTCGATGGATGGCGACGCAGGTCGTCGCCACGCCGCCCGCCCCCATCAGGCCCGCAGCAGATGCGGCAGCCACAGCGACAGGCCGGGGAAGAACGCCACCACCAGCAGCACGCCCAGCGCCACGAACCAGAACGGCCAGATGCTGCGCATGCTTTCGCCCACGCTGATCTTGCCGATGGCGGTGCCGATGAACAGCACCGAGCCCACCGGCGGGGTCACCAGTCCGAGGCCGCCGGCCAGCACCAGCACCAGCCCGAAGTGGATCGGATCGATGCCGTAGGCCTTGGCCACCGGCAGGAAGATCGGCGTGCAGATCAGGATCATCGGCGCCAGGTCCATGAAGGTACCCAGCAGCAGCAGCATGACCACGATCATCAGCAGCACCATGAACTGGCTGTGCGCGAAGGACTGCAGGAAGTCCACCGCCGCGACCGGCACCTGCAGGAAGGCCAGCAGCCAGCCGAACACGGCAGCGGTGGCGATCACGAACAGGATCACCCCGGTGCTGCGCGCGGCATGGATGACCGTGCCGAAGAACTCGCGCCATGGCAGCTGGCGGTACAGCAGGGTGGTCACCAGCAGCGCATACACCACGGCGATGGCCGCACTTTCCACTGCAGTGAAGATACCCGCGCGGATACCCACGAAGATCAGCGCCACCAGGCCCAGGCCGGGCAGGGCGGAGAAGATGCGCAGGGCCACCGCGCGCCAGCCCGGGAACACTTCCACGCCATAACCCCGGCGACGTGCCACCACATAGCCGGTGACCATCAAGGCCAGCGTCATCATCAGCGCCGGCACGATGCCCGCCGCGAACAGGTCGGCGATGGACAATCCACCGCCGGCAGCGGCCGAGAACAGGATCAGGTTGTGCGAGGGCGGCACCAGCAGCGCGACCAGCGCGGCGGTGATGCTGACGTTGACCGCGAAGTCACGGTCATAACCGCGCTTGACCATCTGCGGGATCATCGTGCCGCCGACGGCCGACACATCGGCGATGGCCGAACCGGACACGCCGCCGAAGAACAGCGAGGACAGGATCGACACCTGGCCCAGGCCGCCGCGCATGCGCCCGACCAGCGAAGACGCCAGCGCGATCAGGCGTTCGGAGATGCCGCCACGCATCATGATCTCACCGGCGAAGATGAACAGCGGAATCGCGATCAACGATGCCGAGCCGGTACCGGCGGAGATCTGCTGCACCAGTACGATGCTGGGGATGTCCAGGTAGAGCAGGGTGGCAAGCGCGGCGGCCGCCAGCGCGTAGGCGACCGGCACGCCGATCACCAGCAGGCCGGCGAACACCAGGAAAAGCAGGGTAATGCCCATGTTCAACGATCTCCTTCAGCGTCTTGGTCGGCCACCACCGCGAGCGGGAAATGGACCCGCCAGGCACGGTTGAGCGCGAACAGCACCATCAGTGCACCGCCCACCGACAGCGGCAGGTAATTGATGCTCTGCGGCAGGTTGGCACCGGCGGCCTTGATGTCCAGGCCGTCGCGCAGCAGCACCATCGCAAACACCGCCAGGTAGCCACCCAGCACGCCGATCACCAGCTGCACGAAGGTATCCACCGCACGGCGCAATCGCGGGCCCATGTAACCGGCCAGCAGGAAGAAACCGAAGTGGCGGTTGGTGTAGACGCCGCAGGCCGCGCCCAGGCTCATCGCCGTGCTCAGCAGCAGCAGCGTCACCGGCTCGGTCCAGCTGGGCGAATCGTTGAGCACGTAGCGGGCGAAGACCTGCCAACCCTGCACCACCACCAGCCCCAGCAGGGCAGCCACGGCGATGTAGATGGCGAAATCGGCGATGCGGTCCAGCAGGCGCTGTCCTGCGCCGGGGGCGATCGGGGCGGTGCCCGTCGTCATGTCGGTCATGGCAGAGTTCCTCAGGCGAGATCGCGGATGCGGCTGACCATGGCGGCCAGCTCGGGCTGCTTCAGGTACTCCTGCAGCAGCGGATCAGCGGCCTTGCGGAAGGCCGGCATGTCCACTTCGTTGGTCTTGATGCCGAAGTCGAGCACCGCCTTGCGCGCGGCATCTTCGGAAGCATCCCACTGTTCGCGCATGACCTTCACCGAGGCACGCGCGGTTTCCAGCAGCAGCTGGCGATCGGCCGGCTGAAGCTGGTCGAAGCTGGCACGCGACATCAACAGTACGTCCGGCGCATACGAATGATCGCTCTGCGACCAGTAGCGCGCTGCCTCGAAATGCCGGCTGGAATGGAAGCTGCGCATGTTGTTTTCCGCACCGTCGATCATGTGCGTTTCCATCCCGGAGAACGTGTCACCCAACGACATCGGGGTGGGGTTGGCACCGAACAGGCGCATCAGTTGGATGAAGATGTCCGATGATGCGACGCGCAGTTTCAGGCCGCGCAGGTCCTGCGGGGAAACGATCGGATGCTTGGTGTTGTAGAAGCAGCGCGCACCGGAATCGTAGATCGCCAGGCCGACCAGGTCGCGGTTTTCGAAGCCGCGCAGCACCGCCTCGGCAACGCCGCTGTCCAGCGCGGCGCGCATGTGCGCCACCGAGTCGAACACGTAGGGCAGGCACAGGGCCTGGGTCAGCGGAAAGGCGTTGTTGAGCGCGCCGGAGTACACCCGGGTAATGTCGATGGCGCCGAAGCGGGCCATGTCGATCGCTTCCGATTCGCGGCCCAGCTGCCCGGAGTGGTATTGCCGCAGGCGCAGGCGCCCACCGGTCTCACGTTGCAGCGTATCGCCGATCCACTTGACCGCAGTCACGGTGGGATAGTCCGCCACATGCACATCGGTGGCGGTGAGCAGGTGGCCGCCGGCCACGCTGTCGCCGGCCTTGCTGCAGCCGACCAGTGCCGGCGCGGCAAGCGCGCCGAGGCTGGTGGCAAGGAAATTTCTACGTGTGATCATCTGCGCCCTCCCGCGCGTGTTCACCGGGCCGCTGCGGTCATCCCGCAGCGACGGCCCGGCAGGCAATGTCTCCGAAACCGGCAAACCGCACCACTGCCGTCTGGCCTACGCGGATATCGTGGATACCGGTCGCATTGCCGGTGGCGATCAGCTCGCCGCGCTTGAGCGGACGGCCGCGTTTGGCCGAGCGGGACAGCGCGAAGGCGATCGCAGTGCGCAGGCCGCCGGGCAGGCGGGTTGCACCGCCGGTGCCGACCACCTCGCCTTCGATCAGCGTTTCCGCGCGCAGTTCGCTGTCGTCGCGCCTGGTCCAGTCGGTGATCTCCGGTCCCAGCAGCAGGCCGTTGTTGTTGCCGAAGTCGGACACCACCACCAACGGCCCCAGGATGTTGATCGTGGCCAGCGGGCTGCTGGCAACTTCCACGCCGATGTACAGACGGGCCGGCAGTGCTTCGGCCTGCTCGGGCGTCCACTCCAGCTGGTCGGCCGGGGCATCTTCCAGCAGTTCGATCACATACTCGGCTTCGACCGCTGCGAAGCCGCCCTCGAAGACCGCGATATCGAGCGTTGTTCCACCGGTAGCATTCTGCAGCCGATTGTTGAAGATCGGGCCCAGCAGACGATCATCGCCGGAGCTGTCGCGGCGTTCTTCAGCGATGTAGCCGACCTTCCAACCGACCACCTCATGCTCCCACTGGGCGATTGCCAGGTCCTGCACGTGATAGGCGCTGACCAGGTCGGCGGGGATCTGGCCGGGGAAATCGGCCAGCGATGCGCCCGCGCGGCGCGCACCGGTGAAGGCGCTGGCGATGGCGGCAGGGTCGGCGGAGGCCGCCGGTGCGGTTGGCAGGTCCATGTTGCCGGGTTCGTTGCTCAAGGAGGCTCTCCCTTTGGCGTTGTTGCGCTGCGCATCGACAGCGTTCGGATGACGTGTATATGGTAAACCGGTGTCATCTGGCAATGTGCAGTGCGTCAGAAGGCACGCCGGGGGTGGCCAACTGTCACCTGTCATCGTTCCAGGAGCCTTGTGCCGCATGAGATCGACGCTTTTTTCGCTGCTCTGTTCGTTGTCCCTGGCCACTTCACCGGCGATTGCTGCCGCTGCGGCGCAGCGCGCACCGCCGCCGGCCGTTGCAGGGGCCGAAGAGGCCGAAGAGGCCGCCGGTGAGCACATCGCATTGTGGCCAGCGGGAGGGGTTCCCGGCGAAAGCGGCCGCGCGCGCGGACTTCACGTGGTGGAGCGCAGCGCGGACCCGGCCCGGCCCGATCGTTACGTCGATCAGATCGATGCGCCGTGGTTGGTGGTGCATGCCCCGGCGCAGTCGAATGGCAAGGCGCTGCTGGTGATTCCAGGCGGCGGCTACCAGCGCGTGGTCATCGACAAGGAAGGCACCGCATTGGTCCCACGGTGGGTCGACCGCGCCGGCTATACCCTGTTCGTGCTGCGTTACCGGTTGCCCGAGGCCGGCCGCGACCGCCAGGCGGCGCTTGCCGATGCGCAGCGCGCGATGCGCGTGGTTCGCGCCGCCGCAGCACGCCGCGGCCTGGACGTCGAAGACATCGCGGTGATGGGCTTTTCAGCCGGTGGGCATGTCGCCGCGCGCCTGGCCACCGGCTACGACACCCCCGCTTACCCGCCAGCCGATGCAGCCGACCGGCTCAGCGCGCGGCCTTCCCGCGCCGTGCTGGTGTACCCGGTGATCGACATGGGGCCGCAGGCCCACGGTGGCTCACGCCTGCGCCTGATAGGCGAACCGGCGGACGCGGCCCTGGTACGCCGCTACTCGATGCAGGACCAGGTGCGCGCGGACATGCCGCCCACCCTGTTGCTGCATGCGGCGGATGACCGCGTCGTCAGCGTCGACAACAGCCTGCTGATGGCGCGTGCGCTGGCAGCGGCGGGCGTGGAGCACGAACTCCATGTGTTCGCCCACGGTGGCCACGGCTTCGGGATGCGCGCGGCCGCGGATTCGACCACGGCCCTGTGGCCGGACATCGCGCAGCGCTGGCTGCGCGCCCAGACCCAGACCCAGACCCAGACCCCGGAGGGTCACCCATGAACGACGATCACGCCGACCTGCAACGCCGCCGCTTCCTCCGCGACAGTGCACGCTGGTCGTTCGCTGCCGCCGCCGCCTCCCTGCTGCCGAACGCACTGGCCCAACCTGGCCTGCACGCCGACCAGCAGGTACTGGCGCGGGTACGCGGGGGGCGCGTGCGCGGCCAGCGCGAACACGGCACGTGTGTGTTCCGCGGGCTTCGCTACGGCGCCGACACCGCCGCCTACCGCTTCCAGCCACCGCGCCGGGAAACGCCGTGGCGCGGTATCGCCGATGCACTGGACTACGGAGCCGCCGCGCCACAGGGCGGCAGCGAAGGCCCGGGCAGCGAAGACTGCCTGTTCCTCAATGTCTGGACGCCGGCGCTCGGCGACGGCGGCAAGCGGCCGATCCTGTTCTACATCCACGGCGGCGGCTTCAACAACGGTTCCGGCAGTGACCCGCTGTATGACGGCGGCGCGCTGTGCCGGCGCGGCGACGTGGTGGTGGTGACGGTCAACCATCGCCTCAATCTGTTCGGCTATCTGTATCTGGGCGCGCTCGGTGACCCGCACATGGCCGCGTCCGGCAACGTCGGCCAGCTCGACCTGGTGCAGGCCCTGCAATGGGTGCGCGAGCATGCTGCGGTCTTCGGCGGCGATGCGGGCAACATCACCGTGTTCGGCCAGTCCGGGGGCGGGGCGAAGATCGCCACGCTGATGGCCATGCCCGCGGCGAAGGGATTGTTCCAGCGGGCTTGGACGATGAGCGGCCAGCAGGTCACCGCCGCCGGCCCGCGCGCCGCCGCGCAGCGTACCGCCATCGCCATGGAAGCGGTCGGCGCGAAGGACGTCCAAGCGCTGCTGCGTCTGTCCCCGGCCGCGCTGCTGGCCGCCGGCAAGGCGCGCGATCCGTCGCGGATCGAGACCAGCGGCCTGTACGTGGGGCCGGTGCTGGATGATGTGGTGCTACCGGTGCATCCCTTCTTCCCCGAAGCGCCGGCGCAGTCCGCGCACATCCCGATGGTGATCGGCAACACGCGCGATGAAACCCGTGCGTTCCTCGGCAACGATCCGGCCAACCACGAACTCACCTGGGACACCCTGCCGGCGAAGCTGGAACGCGAGCAGTACGTCGACCTGCGCCCACAGCGGGTGATCGACGCGTACCGCCGGATGTATCCGGATTACACGCCGTCGCAGGTGTTCTTCGCCGCCACCACCGCCGGACGCTCATGGCGCGGGGCGGTGGAAGAACTGGAAGCGCGCGCGCGGCAGCCCGCCGGCGCGGCGCCCACCTGGGCCTACCAGCTGGACTGGGGCTCGCCGCTGGACGGCGGCAGGCTCGGCGCTTTCCACACGCTCGATATCCCGCTGGTGTTCGACAACACCGCCCAGCCCGGTGCACGCAGTGGCGATGGCGCGCAGGCACGCGCACTGGCGGCCACGATGAGCAGCGCACTGCTGCAGTTCGCCCGCCATGGCGACCCCAACCACGCCGGCCTGGCGCGCTGGGAACCGTACGGCCTGCCGCGCCGGCAGACGCTGCTGTTCGATGTGCGCAGCACGCTGGCTGACGACCCGCGTGGCGGTGAGCGTGAGCTGTATCGGCAGGCACCGTTCCTGCAGCGCGGCACGTTCTGAGTCCTGTTCAAAGGAGCTGTTGATGATCCGTAGTCCCTCCAGGCACCCCGCCGGGCATGGCCCGGCGCTACCTGTGTCCATCATGCAGCGCTTGCTGCTTCTCTTCTGCTGCGTCACACCGCCGGCCTTGGCCGACGTGCCCGCCGACCGGCCGGCGCCAACGCCGATCCGCGCCAGCAAGGTCATCCTGGTCGGTGACTCCACCACGGCCGTGCAGGGGGGCTGGGGAGCGCGCTTCTGTGCGGACCACCTGGTGTCCTTCGCGGCCTGCACCAATCTGGCGCGCGGCGGACGCAGCACCTACAACTACCGCGCCGAAGGTTCCTGGGCGCTGGTGGAGGCGGAGATGCGCACCGCCGGCTATGCCGCTACCTGGGTGCTCATCCAGTTCGGCCACAACGATCAACCCGGCAAGCCGGGGCGTTCCACCGGACTGCGGCATGAGTTCCCCGACAACCTGCGCCGGTACGTTGCCGAGGTACGCGCGGCCGGCGCGGTGCCGGTGCTGGTCACGCCGTTGACCCGGCGCCAGTTCGCCGATGGCACGCTGATCGACGACCTGGGCCCTTGGGCGGACGCCGTGCGCACGGTGGCCGCCGAACTGGACGTGCCGCTGGTCGACCTGCACGCCCGCAGCCGGCAGCTGGTGCAGGCGATGGGCCCGGTACTGGCGATGCAGCTGGCACAGGCGCCTGCGTCGCAGGAGCAGGTCGCCGCTGCGCTGACCGGCACCACCGTCGATGCGGCCCCTTCCAGCGCGGCCGGCCGCGCGGCGCAGCACGCGCTGCTGGAACCGATGGGGCAGGCCAAGCGGGCCTTCGACTACACCCACCTGGGCGACAAGGGCGCGGATGTGTTCGCCACGATCATGGCCGAAGAGCTTGCACGCGCCGTTCCCGCGATGCGCCCCCTCCTGTTGCCTTGACGTATTCAGCTCCTCGGCCCCGGGGTTGCTCACCGCTCTGCTGCACGGATACGCACGGAAACAGGCACTCTCGTCTGCTGTTGACACCGTGCAAACGTTCCGCGGACGTCACTCGCCTAGACTGCAGGCATGGATCTGCACCTCACCCCTCCGGCCTTCCGCGGGAAAGACCGACTGATCGCGGCGCTGGATGCGGCGGTCGGGCAGGGCGATGCCGGAGCGATCACCCGCGCGCTGCAGCACACGCTGCGGCAGGCGATCCATGATCCGGAGATCGAACTGCCTTCCTGCGTCCACCAGCCGCTGCAGGGCCGCTACGCTCGTCGGGAACTGCACCGCAGCACGACGCTGGGCTACAGCGTGATCGCGATGTGCTGGGGGCCGGGACAGGGCACACCGCTGCATGACCACGATGCGATGTGGTGCGTGGAAGGGGTCTGGCGTGGCGACCTGCGGGTTACCCCTTATGCGCTGCTGGAACAGCGTGGCCCGCGCTGGCGGTTTGCCGCGCAGCCGGTGCTGTACGGTGAAACAGGCAGCGCCGGCAGCCTGATTCCGCCGCACGAATACCACACCCTGCGAAACGCCAGCAGCGAGGACATCGCAGTGTCGCTGCACGTCTACCAGGGGCCGATGGAACGCAGCACCGTGTTCGATCCGCTCGGCGATGACTGGTACCAGCCACGCGTGCAGGAACTGGACAGCGACGGCTGATCAGCGCAGGGATGACGGCCAGCGGCCGTCGCTCCCCTCACGGCAGGGCGACGCTGTTGTTCAGGCGGGTGACCTCTTCCCCATCGTCTGCAAGGCCTACCCGCACGCGCAGTCCGCTGCGCTCACCGGCCGGCAGCGGCAGGCTGACCGTGGTGGTCTTCGGCTGCAGGTCCAGCGGCGCGTCCATGGCCGGGACCTCGATCCGGGCGATTTCGCGGCCGCGTGCATCTTCCAGCACCGCCACGCCTACGCCAGTGGCCACATGGCCCAGGCTGTGCACGGTGACGTGCACCTGGCGGCCATCCACCCGCACGTCGCCGCGGCCTACGCCCAGGTCGGCACGCTGCTCCACCGGGATACCGGCGCGCACCCGTTCGAACTCGAACACTTCGGTGCGGCCCGGCTGGAACTGCAGCGGCGTGCTTGCGCTGCTTTCAAGTACGAACTCGCGCTCGCGCGGCGTGCCATCGATGCGCCCGTCACCGTCGGCGTCCACGCCACTGCGCACCCGCCAGGTGCCGCTGGCCACGTTCCAGCCGGTCATGTCGGCGCGGATCACCCGCTTGCCCAGGTTATGGCTGGTCACGGTGAAGCGCTGGCGCGAGGGTGCATGCACCAGCAGTGCCACCTGTTCGGCCGCTTCATCGCGGTCGAAGCGCCAGCTCACCGTATGCCCCGGCCAACTCTGGTTGCGCTTCAGCGCGATGCCGCCCAACCGCGCGCGTTGCAGGAACTCGCTCGGCGCTTCCACCCGATCCGACCACCAGTGGCCTTCGGTGTTCATGTACTCGCGTTGTGCCTTGGCCTGGATGCCATCGGCATGCAGGGCCTCGATGTAGCCGGTATCGCCGCTGGCCTGCCAGGCCATCAGGCTGGCGAAGCCGGTCTTGCCACCCTTCGCCTCGGCGGTCAGTTTCGGGTACCAGTCCTGCTGCCGGCCCAGTACCTCGACGTAGTTTTCGCCCAGGTTGGACAGCGCACCGGGACCGCCACGTTCCACCCGGTAGTCCAGCGCCTTGAGGTATTTTTCGTCACCGCTCCAGCGCCATGCGGCCCAGAACGTATGCATGATGTCGCCGCTGCCGGAGCCGTTGTTGAGCTCGCCGCCACGGGTTTCGCCAGTGGCCCAGTTGATCTCGTTCGGCAGCGCCCAACGGCCCTTGTCATCAGTGTAGGCGTGCGCCAGATAGCCATCGGCCAGGCCGGTGACCAGCCGGCGGCTGTTCGGATCGGCATTGAACTGGCCGAGCAGGAAGGCCGGATGCAGCACCGGGAACGAATACGGCTTCTGCCACTGCCAGTTCGGTTCGCGGTACACCTTGTTGCCGCCGAACCAGTTGCTGGAGAACAGCAGGTGGCCCTGCGGGTTGGGCAGGATGATCTTCTCCTGGAACGCCTTGACCGTTTCCATCAGGCGCTCCACGGTCAGCGGATCGCCCCAGTTGAGGTACAACATGGCGCTGTTGGTGTTGATGCCTTCTTCGTAGGCATGCAGTTCGTCGGTCTCGATCGTGCTCAGGCCGTTGCTGAACATGCCATTGCGGTACACCGCGTCGGACAGCGCGGTCAGCGAGGCATTCAGGCGGTCCGGCTGCACGCCCATCAGGGCCAGCCCGGGCCACTGCTGGGTGAGGTCGGAATCATCGGAGATGCCGCCGCCGAAATCGCCATAGGCGACCTGCCGGTTGTCGATCCACCAGTCGATGAAGCGGCGCACATGGGCAAGGTCCTGCACCTGGTTGAAGGCCCACGCCGGCACGCCCTTGGGCACGGCCGGCGCGGTGAATGGCGGTTTGCCCTGGCTGTTGTAACTGATGTAATTCCAGTACAGGCGGCCCAGCTCATGGTCCGGGTCCACCCGCAGCAGGTCGCTGAGGTCGGCGTACACGCGCGCATACAGGCGCTGGCGCTTGGACGTGGTGTGCTCTTCGACCAGGAAGCCCCAGTTGTCGCGTACCTGGTTGAAACGGTCGGCTACATGTTCGGCGATGGCCTCCTGGCGGGGCTTGAACACCATGCGGATTTCGGTGCCGTCGAGCGCGCCCGCATCGAAGCCCGGCGCGGCCGAAGCGATGCTCAGCCACAGGCTGTCGGCGGTGAGGATGCGGTCGCGCAGGTCCAGCCACAGCGTGCGCTGCTTGCCCGGCTGCACCGATACCGACACATCGATCATGTCGCGTGCCGGCCAGATCGGATCCTTGATGCGGATGTTGAGCGGAATCAGCCCGTCGTGCGTGGCCGGCAGGTCCAGCGCGGGCAGGTCGATGGCCACTCCGTCCAGGCCGTCGTGCATGTTTTCCCAACTGTGCGCCCAGCTGCGGATCAGCGGCTGGTTGGCCGGTGCATCGCCCACGCCGGAAGGAACCAGCACGTGCACGATCGGTCGCGGCTGCGCGGGCAGGCTGTCGGCGCCGCGACGGCGCGAACCGGCGCCCTTGGGCAGGGCCATCACCGTGCTGCGTTCGGCCGCCGGGTAGCGCCCCTGGATGTAATGGCGAAGGCTGTCCAGGTTGGTGTAGTCCGGCAGCGCCTGGCTGTCCACCCGATACGTCTGCTTGACGCTGCCTTCGGGCTCGGCGCCGGCGTCCACGTGGTACGCCCAGATCTCCTGGATCGGTGTTTCCTGTTCCACGTTGGAAAAGCGCAGCACGCCGCCCTGCTGGGCCGGGATGTCATCCACGCTGCGAACCACGCCGCGCGGGCGCTGCATCAGCACCGTGCCGGCATTGGCTGCATCGCTGCCATGGGCGAGCGAACCGGACGCCGCGCCGCGCACTTCGATGCGGTTCACCGTTTCGCCCGCCGGCAGGGTCAGGTCCAGATGCTGGCCGCCCTCCACATAGGTATTCCAGTCCGGCAGCTGGAAGTAATCGTTGCGGCCGGGCAGGCGCGAGCGGTTGTAGACACCCGGCCAGGTGGTTTCGGCGATGCCGTCGGTGGCCTTCCACATCCACTGCTTGAGGTCCTTGGTATCGGCAAACTCCACCTTGCGGATGCGCGTGCCTTCGGCGGCCAGTGCGGGCGGGGCCGCGCCTTCCCAGCCGAAACGATGCCGCCACGCGCGATCATCGGCCGTGGCGGCAACCGCGCTGGCCGCTGCCTTGCCCTGTGCCAGCGCGGCCACGGCAGGACCGTCCAGCAGCTGGTCGTAGACGCGGATGTGCTGGAAATCGCTGCCCCGCAGGAAGTTGTAACGGCTCTGCACCTGGTAGGGCGCCATCACCCTTCCGGCCAGCCCAAGCTGGTCCAGCGCGGCATCGTAATCGGCGGTGGCCTCGGCCCGCGCGACCTCCTTGCCGTCCACGAACAGACGCACGCCGTGGTCTTCGTCCCAGCCGAACGCCAGGTGCAGCCACTGGTCGGCACGCGGTGCCTGCGGCATCTTGAACGACACGCGGGTGCGCGCCAGGTTGGCGTCGGTGACGAACGCATCGAAGCCGTGCCCGTTCCAGTCGATGCGCAGCCACGCCATGTCCCAGCTGCTGTGGTCGGCATAGCCCACGCGGAAGATCACGAACGGCGCTTCGCCCACGGCGTAGCGCGGCCGCCAGTCGAAGGCCAGCGTGCCGCGCTGGGCCAGGATGTTGCCCGGTGCATCCCAGGACAGCACGCCGTCGTCCTGCCATTGGATCGCCTTGCCGCGTGTACCGTCCTGGACCACCGCCACCTTGTCGCGGAAGTTCGGTATCGCTTCACCGTGCGCCACGTCCGCCTGCAGGCCGCGGTTGGCGTCGACATGGAACAGCAGCGTTGGCGGGCCGGCGGCGAACACCGGCGCAGCGAACAATGCAGTGGCCAGTGCCAGCAGGTGGCGACGGGGCAGGCGGGCGACGGCAGCGGAGCGGTGTGGCATGGAACCTTCCTTTCAACAGCGGGCGACGACAGGGCGGTGCAGGGTCAGAACTTGTAGCGCAGGCCGACGTAGTACTGGCGGCCGGTCTGGGTGTAACGGTCGGGCAGGGACAGCGCGGAATCCACGTAGCGCTCGTCGGCGGTATCCAGCAGGTTGATCGCCTCGAAACTGACGGTCAGCTGCTTGTTGAGCTTCCAGGACATGTTGAAATCCACGTTCTCCACGCTGTACTTGCCGGTGACATCGGCGGTGGCAAGCAGGTTGCCATCCAGGTCCCAGACGTTTTCCTGCGCCAGGATCTGGTTGATGTACGCGTCGCGGTAGCTGGTGGAAACGCGGGCGCTGAAGCGGCCGTCGTCGTAGTACAGCGTTGCGTTGTACGAGTTCGGCGACAGGTTCAGCAGGTCGTTTTCGGTGTACGTGGTGACGATGGTGTTGCCACTGCCGGAACTGAACAGGTACTGGATCTTCGAATCCACGTGGGTGTAGTTGAGCTGGATGCCGAAGTTCTTCCAGAAGCCGGGCAGGAAGCTGAAGGGCTGCTGGTAGGTCAGCTCGTAGCCCTTCAAAGGACCGCCGGGGGTATTGAAGTAGCTCTGCACGTTGAACAGCGTGCTGGGGCTGAAGCCGGCCGGCAGCAGGTCCAGCGAA
Source organism: Stenotrophomonas sp. NPDC078853 (assembly GCF_044901215.1). NCBI lineage: Bacteria > Pseudomonadati > Pseudomonadota > Gammaproteobacteria > Lysobacterales > Lysobacteraceae > Stenotrophomonas > Stenotrophomonas sp. NPDC078853. The sequence goes on from NZ_JBJDOQ010000011.1 coordinate 90,025, forward strand.
TAGCCCATGTCGCCCCAGGTGGTCAGCAGGCGGGTGCGCTGCACGTAGGTCTCGATGTCCTTGTAGAACACCGCCGCCGACAACAGCGCACCCTCCTTGAAGTACCACTCCGCGCTGAGGTCGTAGTTGGTGGAGCGGAACGGATCCAGCTTCGGGTTGCCCAGGTTGATGGAGTAGTAACGGTCTTCATCCAGGAAAGCGGACGGTCCGCCGCTGACGCTCGGCGACAGGTTGGACAGGGTGGGGCGGGCCATGGTCTTGGCCGCGCCGAAGCGCAGCACCACGCTGTCGGTGACGTCCCAGGCGACGTTCAGCGAAGGCAGCCAATCGTCGTACTGGTGGCCCACGCGGGTGCCGACCAGCAGCCGTTCGCCGGCATCGGCGGTGGCGCTGGCCACGCCCAGGAACGGCTGGCAGGCAGCAGACAGGTCACCGGCGCTGGCGGCCTGGCAGGGCGCGTAGCCATCGGCGGTGATCTGCGTCTGCACGTAGCGCAGGCCGATGTTGCCGCGGAACGGCCGGTCCCACAGCTCGGTGTTGAAGTCCAGCTGCAGGTAGCTGGCGTAGCTCTTTTCGTTGACGTCGAAGTTGTTGTTCGACGAACCGAAGTGGCCCACGCCGGCCAAGCGGTAGTCACCGCCCAGGCTGCCGGTATCGCAGTTGCAGTAAATGTCCAGCAGCTCGGCGACGCGCCTGAAATCGGGGATCAGCCAGCTCGACGGGGTGGCGGTGTCCAGACCCTTGCCGAAGCCGTCCAGGGTACTGGCGAGGTCGCCGATGCCGGTGCCGCCGGGCAATGCCTGGGCCAGCCGCCCGTAGCTGATGTTGCGGTACTCCTGCGTGCTCATGTCGTAGTCCTTGTAGGCAAGGCCACCACGCAGGGTGAAGGTCGGCGAGATGTTGAACGTCAGGTCGACCTTGGCGGTGTCGAACTGGTTGTCGACATAGTTCGGATTCAATCGCACTTCACTGATGTTGCTGCCGCGGGCGGTGCCGTTGGCATTCACCGGTGCGGTGCCATAGCCCAGCCACTGCCAGGCGTTGGGGTCGTTCAAGGCGAACGGGAAGCGCATCGACGGCAGGCTGGCGTTGCCGCGCGCATCGAACACGAAGCCGTCCAGGTTGCTGTTGTCGAAGCTGACCATCGAGAACACCGGGCGCTCGAAGCTGGACGCCGAGTGGCCCACGAGCGCGTCCAGGCGCACGGCATCGTTGAACCGGTGTTCGAATTCCAGGCTGACCTGCTTGAACTCGGTGCTCTCCTCGATCGACGTGGATTCGGTACGGAAGTCGACGTTGTCGAACACGCCGTAGACCAGCCGGTTGCGGTCATCCACCTGCGCCTCGCGGACCGCGATCTGGGTCTTGCCACCGTACTGTGCGGTGCGATGCAGGTTGGCGCCGAGCGAGTCCTCGCGCTGGTCCTTGTCCAGCTTCGAATACATCATGTCCAGGTTGAGCAGGCTGTCGTCGCTAAACTTGAACTGCAGCGCACCGGTCACGCCCAGCCGTTCGATGTCATGTTCGGTGCGGATGTAGCGCGGGTAGCGCGGAATCCATGCATTGGTCGCGGTTTCGTAGGCGGCGATGTTCTCCGGCGTGGCCGCCGGGCGGTCCAGCCCGGTGCCGCAGTGGGTGGCATCGATGCCGTAGCTGCCCCAGCCGTTGCTGCGTGCCTGGTTGGCCGCGCTGCCGACGCCGGCGGCGGTTTCATTGGCCAGCGGGTTGCGCGGCGTCTGCGGGTCGTAGCCGACCGGGCTGCAGAAGCCGTAGGTGCCGTTGTTGTTGGCCGTGGCCTGGTTTGAATTGCGGTGGTTGCCGTGCTCCCAGCGCACCGGGTTGTAGCCTTCTTCGAAGATCGTGCGGCGGCTGTAGGCCACCGACATCAGGGCGCCGAAGCGGCCATCGGCCCAGGTGTTGCTGAGCAGCGCCGAGACGCGCGGATCCTTGCTGCGTGACAATTCGTTGAAGCCGTACTGGCCATTGAGCGAGGCCTGGAAACCTTCGAAATCAAACGGGCGCGACGCGCGCAGGTCGACCGTGGCGCCGAGCGAGCCTTCGTCGGTCTGCGCCGACTGGGTCTTGCTGACCTTGACCCGGCTGAACAGTTCGGAGGCGAACGTATTGAAGTCGAAGCCGCGGCTGCGGTTGACCCCGGTGGTGCCGCTGCCGGCGGTGGACAGGGCTTCCAGCCCGTTGATGCGCACGCGGGTGAAGTCCGAGCCCAGGCCGCGCACCGATATCTGCTGGCCCTCGCCACCTTCGCGGTCGATGGAGACACCGGCGATGCGCTGCATCGACTCGGCCAGGTTGAGGTCGGGGAATTTGCCGATGTCTTCGGCGTAGATGGCATCGACCTGTTCGATGCTGTAGCGCTTCTCGTCCAGCGACTGCTGCAGGCTCTCGCGGTAGGTCGCCTTGACCTCCACCTTGTCCAGGTCGACTGCGGCAGGGCCGCTGGCGGCCGCTTCCGGCGTCTGCTGCGCGGTGGCGGTGCTGGCCAGTGCGAGGCCGATCGACAGCGCCAGCAGGCTGAGCGGCGCAGGGCCGGCACGGTGGCGTGGGTATGACAGATCCATGTTGTATGCCCCTCCCAGGGTGTCCTCGAAACGTGCGTGTTCACTGCAGGCGATGCACCGGCTTCCACCGGTCCACTGCCTCGGCGCAACGTCTTGCTGACACCGCAGGTCACCGGAACGTAACAAAGCCGACCACGGCGCAGCATCTTGCGCCGCAGCAGGAGCGCCACGGTGGCGGGTACGTTGGGCGTTGCACCAGACGGCGGCGTGGCTGGCACGCCGCCGGGTGGGTCATCAGAACTTGTAGCGGACGCCGAGCAGGAACTGGCGGCCGGTTTCCGTGTACTGCAGCGGCAGCTGGCCGGTGAGCGGCGAACGAACCCACTCGTCGGACGCTTCGTTGGTCAGGTTGACCCCTTCCAGGGTCAGCTCCAGCTGGTCGCTCATCTTGTAGCGCAGCGACGCGTCGATCATCGTGGTGCCGGTCATGCCGTGCACGCCGTCCAGGTTGAAGCCGGTTTCCTGGCCCGGTGCCTGGGTCAGGTAGTCGTCGCGGTTGGTCGCCGAGACGCGGCCGGACCAGACCTCTCCTTCGTAGAACAGCGTGGCATTCCACGAGGTGGGCGACAGGCCGGTCAGGTCGTTCTTCATCACCGCCTGGCCTTGACCGTTGAGGTACTGGATCTTCGATTCCACCCAGGTGTAGTTCAGCTGCACGCCGAGGTTGGACCACTTGCCCGGCAGGAAGGTGAACGGCTGGGTGTAGTTCGCCTCCACGCCGTGCAGTTCACCGCCGGGGGTGTTGAGCGGGATGCTGAAGGTGAACTCGTCGTTGACCGTGGCACCGGTGCCGTCCAGCAGGCTGGCCGGCAGGCCGCTGGTGGAGTACGGACGCACGTCGCGGGTGGTCTGCACGAAGGACTCGATGTCCTTGTAGAACAGGCCCAGGCCGAGCATTGCGCCTTCGTTGAAGTACCACTCGAAACCGAGGTCGACGTTGGTGGCGCGGATCGGATCCAGGTTCGGGTTGCCGCCGGCCACCGTGCGTGCGCCGCCGGCCACCGCCACGGTCACGCCGGGGGTCAGGTTGCCCAGGCCCGGACGGGTCATCACCTTGGCCGCGCCGAGGCGGATCAGGAAGTCCGGCGCCACTTCGGCAACCAGGTTGAACGAGGGCAGGGTGTCATCGTACTTGCGGTTGCTGGTGGTCAGCACCGGCACGCCGCCGACGGTGGCGTAGCCGTTGGATTCCTGCTTGGTTTCCACGTAGCGCACGCCGAAGTTGCCCGACAGCGGGATCGAACCCAGGTCGGTGGAGAACTCGCCCATCAGCCACACCCCGCGGTCCTTCTCTTCCACGCTGCGGCTGTTGTTCAGGCGCGGTGCGACGGCGAAGGTGCCGGTGTTGCTGTAGATGTCGAACAGGTCAGCCACCGCGTCCAGGTTCGGCACCACCCAGTTGGACGGGCTGCCGGAGATGCCCTTCAGGCCTTCCTGCTGGGTGTATTCCGGCGGCACGATCAGCCCGCTACCCGGGAAGGTGGGCACGGCCAATTCGCTGGCGCGGCGCAGTTCCACGGTGTTGAAGCTGTAATCCTTGGCCAGCACGCCACCCTTCAGGCGGAAGCCCGGGCTGATGTTCCAGTTGAAATCCAGCTGCGCGGTGTCGAAGTCGTTGTCCACAGACTGCGGACGCAGGCGGATTTCGGCCAGGGTCCAGCCGTTCGGATTGGTCGGATCCACGCCGTAGTTGAGGATCGGCTGGTTCTTGTTGCCGCGGTAATCATAGCTGTACCCATCGACATCGAACTTGTCCATGATGACGGTGGTCTGCACCGGGTTCTCGTGCGCCGAGCGCGAGGTACCCAGCTTGCCGGTGATCGAGAACGCATCACTGAAGCGATGGTCCAGATTCAGGCTGACCTGCTTGAAGTCGGTGCTCCACTCGTCGTGGCGGTTCTCGCTGCGGATGTCGACGTTGTCGAACGCGCCATAGACCAGCGCGTTGTTGCGGATTTCGCCATCGCGCACGATGGTCTGCGGCTTGCCGGCGCCGGAGCGGCTGAAAGAGATCGCTTCGATGTAATGCTCGTCGCGGTCGGCGTCGATCTTGGAGTACAGCGCATCCAGGGACACTTCGGTGCGGTCGGTCGGCTTCCACTGCAGCGAGCCGGTGACGCCCAGGCGTTCCTGCTTGTGCTCCATCTGCACGTAGCGCGGGAAACGCGGGTGGAAGACGTTGGCCCCCCGCGCAGCAGCGAACGGCGAGCTGGCGGCGAAGCCGCCATTGCTGGGGCCATTGGCCCAGCGGCCGGTGTTGGAACCCTCTTCAAGCGCCTGGCGCTCGGAGTAGGCCACCGACAGCAGCGCACCGAAGGTGCCATCGGCGAAGGTGTTGGAGATCAGCGCCGCCATGCGCGGGTCGGCCTTCTGCGCCATGTCGTTGTAGCTGGCCTGGCCGCTGGCGGCGAAGGTGAAGCCGTCATAGTCGAACGGGCGCGCGGTGCGCAGGTCGACGGTGGCGCCGAGCGAGCCCTCTTCGACATCGGCCGAAGCGGTCTTGCGCACGATCAGCTGCGAGAACAGGTCCGAGGCGAACACGTTGAAATCGAAGCCGCGGCCACGGTTGGTGCCGCCGCTCTGGTCGCCGGCACCGACGGTGGCCAGCGCTTCCATGCCGTTGATGCGCACGCGGGTGAAGTCCGGGCCCAGGCCGCGCACCGAGATGCTGCGGCCTTCACCGCCATCGCGGGTGATCACCACGCCGGGGATGCGCTGCAGCGATTCGGCCAGGTTGAGGTCCGGGAACTTGCCGATGTCTTCGGCGACGATGGCATCGACCACGCCGGCTTCGCCGCGCTTGATGTCCAAGGCCTTTTCCACGCTGGCGCGGTAGCCGGTGACGGTTACAGTGTCCAGGTCGACGGCGGGATCCGAGCTGGCCTGCTGGGCGATGGCCGGGGCGGTGAGCGCCAGACCGATCGACAGAGCCAGCAAGGTAACCGGTGTCTTTTTGCGGTTGCTACGAGAAATCATGGCCTTTCCCTCTCCCAAAGGTCTGGTTCACAACGCGGTGTCAGCAAGATGACACCGCTGGTCAGGGCGGACGTTAACAGCACCTTCAGGATCGGGCATCTTGCACCGCAACAGATTGGAGATGTCCCGCAGAGGCTTGCGGGACAATGACTTCGACAATGGGTGCGGGTAGACGCAGCGATCCCGAGGGCTAGAATGACACCGATAGCCAAGAGCCACGCGGGGTGCGTGGTTCCCTCCGGCGGGCAGCAACGCGATGCTGCAGTCCGGGCAACGAGGACATCTGATGAGTCGAGTGGTCTGTTTCGGGGAACTGTTGTTGAGGATGGGTGCACCGGGCAACGAGCTGCTGCTGCAGTCGCCGCGCCTGGACGTGCACGTAGGTGGGGCGGAGGCCAACGTAGGCGTCTCCCTGGCGCACTTCGGCCATGACGTGGCGATGGCCAGCACGGTAGCCGACAATCCGCTGGGCGCGCATGCGCTGGGTGAACTGCGCCGGCATGGCGTGGATACCCGTGGGGTGCGCCTGCAGGCGGATGGCCGCATGGGCCTGTATTTCCTGACCACCGGCGCGGTACAGCGTGCCAGCGAGGTGGTCTATGACCGTGCCGATTCGGCCTTCGCGCTCAGTACCGCCGCCGACTACGACTGGCCGACGCTGCTGCAGGGCGCGGACTGGCTGCACCTGTCCGGGGTCAGCCCGGCCCTCGGCGCCGATGTGGCCCAGGCCACCCTGGCGGCCGCACGCGCGGCACGTGCGCAGGGGGTCAAGGTGTCCTTCGATGGCAACTTCCGGCCCAAGCTGTGGCAGCGCTGGGGCGGCGATGCCAAGGCCATCCTGCGCGAGCTGTTCGCCCAGGCCGACATCGTGTTCGCCGATTACCGCGATATCGAAGTGGTGCTTGGCCAGCCGTTCGCGCAGGACGACGTGGTCGCCCGCGTGGAAGCTGCCGCCGCCGCCGCCTTCGCCGCCTTCCCGCAGTTGCAGTGGATGGCCTGCACGCAGCGCCAGGCACTGAGCGTGGACCACCACGCGCTGGGCGCGCTGCTGATCGGCCGCGATGGCACGCGTGCGCAGGCACCGGTGCGCCAACTGCAGGGCATCATCGACCGCATCGGCGGCGGTGATGCGTTCGCTGCCGGCATCCTGCATGGCATCATGCGCGGCTTCGATGCCGACGCCACCGTGCGCTTCGGCTTGGCCGCCGGTGGCCTGAAGCATTCGATCCCCGGCGATTTCAATCCCGTCAGCGAAGCTGATGTACTGGCCCTGGTGGGCGAGGAGCGTTTTGATGTCAGGCGCTGATCCGCGCGTTCGCGCGGTACTGAAACTTGCACCGGTGATCCCGGTGTTCACCCCCGATGACGTGGACGATGCGGTGCAGGTCGCCCTGGCCCTGTTCCGCGGTGGCCTGCCGGTGGTGGAAGTCACCCTGCGCACGCCACGCGCGATGGAAGCGATCAAGGCCATGGCCGAGGCCGTGCCGGATGCGGTGATCGGCGCCGGCACGGTGTTGACCGCCGCGCAGATGCAGGCGGTGAAGGCAGCCGGTGGCCGCTTCGCGGTGTCGCCGGGCGCGACCGATCGGCTGTACGCGGCCGCGCGCGATACCGACCTGCCATTCCTGCCGGGCGTGGCGACTTCGTCCGAGCTGATGCACGGGCTGGAACAGGGACTGGATACGTTCAAGTTCTTCCCGGCGGTGCAGGCCGGTGGCGCCCCGTTGCTGGCCGCCTGGGCCGGTCCGTTCGCCGATGTGCGCTTCTGCCCCACCGGCGGCATCAGCGTGCAGACCGCGCCGCAGTTCCTGCACCTGCCCAACGTGCTGTGCGTGGGTGGTTCGTGGTTGACCACCGCCGCGCTGCTGCAAAGCCGCGACTGGGCGGCGATCGAAGAACTGGCCCGCCAGGCATCGGTGCTGGCGAGCTGACCTGCCTCGGTATCGCCGAGCCATGCTCGGCGAGCGCAGCGGGAACAGCGTGACGACCAACGGTCGTCACCCACCAGGGCGATGGCATGACGGTGTAGTGTCGAGCTTGCTCGGCTCTACACTGGCTGCATGGCCATGTTCAAAACCTTCCTGTTCTCCCTGCTTGCGCTGGGCGGTGCGCTGCTTGCGCTGGTGCTGGTCACCACCGTGGCCAGCTGGCTGCCGCCGTTGATCGGGGTGCACCCCGGCGGGGCGGTGCAGTTGGGCTGGGACCTGGCGTTCACCGTGCTCGGCGGCATCGCCGCGGTGGCCTTCGCCAGCTACCACGCGCCGCGCTGGCCGCGTTCGCACGGCGTGGCCCTCTGGTTGCTGCTGGCGGTCGCCTCGTTGTGGGCAGCATGGGACATGGGCAACGAATTCCCGCGCTGGTTCGTGGTGCTGCTGGTCGTCTCTCTGCCGCTGCAGCTCGCCGCTGGCCTGTGGCTGGGCACACGCCGTTTGCGCACCGCAACAAAGGCTTAACAATTCCCCCCTAGTCTCTATGTCCGCCGGTTACCGGCACGGCCGCGCAGGGGCCTTGTGCGAACCATCGCATGGGCGCGCGGCACGAACTCACAGGGCAATGGGGACCATCCGATGCGCAATACCCTCCGGGAGACGCCGACGCGCGTCCCCCATGCGAAGCTTTTGTCCCGCGCCGTGCGCGCCGTGCTGGTCAGTGGCATCGCCACCCTGCCATTGCAGGCGCTGGCAGATGAAACAGCGGCCGCAGCAGGCGGCGCAGCCGCGATGCAGCAGCTGGACACGGTGGTGGTGACCGGCGGCTACGCAAAGAGCCTGGAGCGCGCGGTTGACCTCAAGCGCAGCAACATCGGCTTCTCCGATTCCATCGTCGCCACCGACGTGGCCGACTTCCCGGAGCAGAACCTGGCCGAAGCGCTGCAGCGCATGCCGGGGGTGACCATCGAACGCAACAAGGGGCTGGGCAGCAAGGTCAGCGTCCGCGGCCTGCCGTCCGAGTTCACCCACGTCTCGATCAACAACCTCGCCACCGCCTCGGGCAGCGGCGGACGCGACGTGCAGTTCGATATCTTCGCCTCGGACGTGGTGCAGACCGTGACCGTGCAGAAGTCGCCGACCGCGGCCGACGAAGAAGGCGGCATCGCCGGTTCGGTCTACATCGAAACCGCCAAGCCGTTCGACTATGCCGAGCCGAAATTCAGCGCCTCGGCCGAAGTGGCCAACAATTCGATCAACGGCAAGAATGATCCGAAGATCTCCTTCCTGGCCAGTGATACGTGGGGCGACTGGGGCGGGCTGGTGTCCTTCTCCAAGGCCAAGCGGACCAACCGCACTGATTCCAATTCCGGCATCAACTTCCGCCCGATGGGCCGCTTCCTTGAAGCGTCCGGCACCCGCGGTTCGCAGGCGGCCGCGGTGCTGGCGCGCGATGCGGGCATCGTCGTCGGCAACCGCATGGACAAGGACGAGACCAACCGGATCATCTTCCAGGACAAGGTCGGCGATCGCATCTACCTCAACGAGCAGGACCAGTGGGGCGCGACCGCCTCGCTGCAGTTCAAGCCGAGCGAAGCGTTCTCGCTGAGCTTGGATGCGATGTTCGGTGGCTACGACACCCACGAAGACGAATACGATGCGGCGGCCTACTCGGCGTCCAGCCGCAGCACCCTGGACACCATCCACGACTACGACGCCGACACGTTGTCGCGCTACGGCATGGTGGTCCTGCGCGATGTGTCCTACACCGCCACCCAGCATGAAATCCTGAGCAAGGAACGCTTCGCCAACACCGACTACCGCCAGTTCAGCACCAAGCTGGACTGGACCGTAGGCGGCTGGGACATCGATGCACTGGTCGGCTACTCCGGCGCACGCCGTGATTCGGACTACGCCAACCTCAAGCACGTCGCCTACGCGCCGTCGCGCACGCGCTGGACCGCCAACGGCGGCGAGACGCTGGCCAGTGCGGCGTCCAATGGCTTCGACATGTACAACTCCCCGGAGAAGTACCTGTTCGAAGCCTATGAGACCGAAGTGGAGCACGTGAAGGACGACAAGTACGCCGCGCAGCTGGATTTTCGCCGGTCGATGGAACTGGCGTTCTTCCCGGCGCTGACCAGCGTCAAGTTCGGTGCGCGCTACACCGACAAGTCCAAGGACCGCGAGTTCGGCAACACCAAGATCCAGGGCCCCACGGCCGGCAGTGCGGCATGGGTGAACACCCGCACGCTGGCTGACAGCAATCCCGGCTGGATCAGCGACATCGTGCCCGGTGGCGGCTACGAGCCCAGCAACCTGGACTGGCAGCAGGTGTCCAACAGCTACGCGCGCAACACCTTCCGCTATGCCGGTTTCACCACCCCGCTGGACAACGGCCAGTTCTACCAGGTCGATGAAAAGACCCTGGCGCTGTATGCCATGACCGATTTCTACTTCGATATCGGCACGGTGCCGGTGTACGCCAACCTGGGCGTGCGTTCGATCGACACCAAGGTCGATTCGGCCGGCTTCCACCCGGTGCAGAATGCCGATGGCAGCAGCGGTTACACCCCCACGCCGATTTCCAGCAGCGGTGACTACAGCGACCTGCTGCCCAGCTTCAACATGACCGCCGAGATCGCCGATGGCCTGGTGCTGCGCGCGGCCGCGTCGGAAACGCTGATGCGTCCGTCGCTGACCGACATCGCCTACCGCCGCACCGTCAGCTGGTCCAGCTTCCGCTTCATGGACGGCAACCCGGCGCTGAAGCCGACCACCGCCAGGCAGTGGGAAATCGGCCTTGAAAAGTACCTGGAGAATGGCGGCCTGCTGTCGGCCTCCTACTTCTCCAAGAAGATCGACGGTGTGGTCCGCCAGGAACTGACCGGCATCGTGCCGAACGTGGAAAAGCTCAACGCCAATGGGTCGCTGGATGGCTACTACGACTTCGAGGTCTACCAGCCGGTCAACGCCGATGGCTCCTACAAGGTCACCGGTGTGGAACTGGTCGCGCAGCTGCCGCTGTCGATGCTGCACCCGGCGCTGGAAGGCTGGGGCATCAATGCCAACTACACCCAGCTGGACAACACGCTGACCGGCGCATCGGACCTGGATATCCCGACCCCGCCGGAAGGCCTGGCCGAGAAGGCGTACAACTTCACCCTGTACTACGAGAATGACCGCTTCGACGCGCGCGTGTCCTACAACTACAAGGACAAGTACGTGGAGTACATCCACCTCAACATGTACCCGGTGTACCGCGACGCCTACGGCCAGACCGATGCGTCGATCGGCTTCCGTCTGAACGACACCTGGAAGCTGAGCCTGGATGCGATCAACGTGTTCGACGAAGAGACCTCCGGCTACACGATCGATAAATCGTTCCCGACCCAGTACGAGTTCTCCGGCCGCCGCGTCAGCCTCGGCATCCGCGCCGATTTCTGATCGGCCATCGGTGGGTGACGACCATCGGTGGGTGACGACCGTTGGTCGTCACCGCCCCAGCGTCGGCAACACCTGCTCAAGCGTGGTGATCCCTTCCCAGGGGTCACCCTTCAGGCGCTTTGCCCGCGCCAACGCCTTGTCCAGCGGAAACGCATCGGCCGCCGCGACGCGGCCGAGTTCTTCCCAGCGAAGCGGCACCGCCACCCCGGCGCTCTCGCGCGCCCGCAACGACCACGAACACACGCTGGTGGCCCCGCGTGCATTGCGCAGCCAGTCGATGAAGATCACCCCGTTGCGCTTGGCCTTGCTCATGGTGGCCACGTAGCGGTCCGGCGCGTGCTGTGCCAACGCCTGCGCGAAGGACTCGCAGAATGCCTTCGCCTGCTCCCAGTCCGCCTTGGGCTGCAGCGGCACCACCACGTGCAGGCCCTTGCCACCGGACAACCGTACGAAGCTTTCCAGCCCGGTTTCCTGCAGGCGAGCGCGGATGTCACGGGCCGCCGCCTTGATCTGCGTCCAGTTCACGCCGTCGCCGGGATCCAGGTCGAACACCAGCCGGTCCGGATGCTCGGGATCGGCCACCGTCGCCCCCCAGGGATGCAACTCCAGGGTGTTCATCTGCACCAGTTGCAGCAGCCCGTCCACATCGTCGATGTAGACATAATCCTCGGTACCGCTTTTCTGTTCCAGCGGCACCGCACGCACCGCATCGCCCAGGCCCTGCCCGTGGTGTTTCTGGAAGAAGCACGCCTTGCCCACGCCGTGCGGACAGCGCAGCAGCGACAGCGGCCGACCGCTGATCTCCGGCAGTATCCAAGGCGCCATCGCGCGGTAGTAATCGGCTACTTCGCCTTTGCGGATCTTCTGCTTCGGGTAGACCACGCGCTCGGGGTGGGTGATGTGCAGGGGCGATGCCTTGCCTTTCACCGGCGCGGCAGCAGGCTGGGTGCGGTCGGGCTGCAGGTCGGGCGCGGTCTTGTCGGTGCGCAGCCGTTTGAAACTGGCCTGGCGCAGCAATCCCTCCTTGCCCCAGCCACGGAAGGCCACCTCGGCCACCAGCGTGGGCTTCACCCAATGCACGCTGGCGGCGCGTAACGCCACGTGGGCCGGCAGCTCGACCGCAGCGCTGGAGGTCCCCAGCTTGCCCAGCGAAGCGCTCAGCGCGCGCAGCTTCGCATCATCGAAGCCCGTACCAACGCGGCCCACGTAACGCAGCCCGGCCTTGTCCGGCGTGGCCATCAGCAGCGAACCGAAGCCTTGCCGTGCGCCCTTGGGCGCGGTGTAGCCAACTACCAGGAACTCATCGGTCTGTTCGTGCTTGATCTTCACCCAGCTGCGCGCGCGGCCGTTGGCATAGGGCGCATCCACCTGCTTGCTGATGATCCCTTCGAAGCCGGCCTTGCCGCTGGCGGCGAACACCGCCGGGCCGTGGTCGAGTACATGGTCGCTGTAGGCAAGCGTGCCCGGTACATCACCGATCAGCGCCTTCAGCAGCGTCTTGCGCTCCAGCAGCGGCGCACGGCTGATATCCACCCCGGCCACGCCCGGCAGATCGAACACGATGTAGCGCAAGGGCTGTTTCGCCGTGCCGTCGATCACCCGCTGCAGCGCGCTGAAATCACTGCGTCCCTGGTCATCCAGCACCACCAGTTCGCCGTCCAGCCGTGCATCGCTGACTGGCAGCGCGGCGATCGCCTGGCTCACTTCCGGGAAATCATCGCTCCAGTCCAGGTTGTTGCGCGAACGCAGCGTCACCTTGCCGTCGTGCAGATCGGCCAGCAGGCGGTAGCCGTCCCATTTGATCTCATGCAGCCAGCGTTCTCCGTCGGGAGCGTTCTGGCGATGATCGGTAAGCTGCGGCGCGTATTGGCGCGGATACGGGGTGTCGCGCGCGCCCTGCAGCGCCAGCGCGCGCTTGTGCCAGCGCGCGTCGGCCTTGCGTGCCCGCGGTGCCGCCGCAGGCGTGCTTTTCGATGGCGTGTTCTTCGACGGCGCGGCCTTGCGTGATCCGGTGGCGGTGGTCGAGGTCGCAGGGGGGGCCTCCAGCAGGTCATCGGCCTCCGCATCGGTGGCATGGGCATCGTTGCGCTTGATCAGCAGCCACTGCACCTGGCGCCCTTTCAGGTTGGTGCGTACCAGCTTCCAGCCGCCGCGCAAGCGCTCGCCGTGCAGTTCGAAGTCAAGCTTTCCGGCGGCCAGCGCTTCCAGCGGATCACCGTCCATGGCCCAGTTGCCGTGGTCGTAGACGTCCACGTGCCCGGCACCGTAGTGGCCGTGCGGAATATCCCCCTCGAACGCCGCATAGGACAGCGGATGGTCTTCCACCTCCACTGCCAGCCGCTTCTCCCCGGCCCGCAACGAGGGACCCTTGGGCACCGCCCAGCTCTTCATCACCTCGCCCATCTGCAGGCGGAAGTCATAATGCCGGCTGCTGGCATGGTGCAGTTGCACCACGAAGATCGGCCGGTCCGCCGGGCTGCCGGGCCCGGCCTGCAGGTCATCCGGCTCCGGCGTGCTGCCCTTGGCCGCGCCGAGCCTGCGTTTGCGGCGATACTGATCCAGGGACATGGCTCAGCCCGCCTTGCGGCGTGGCGCGGCCTTCTTCGCAGCCTTCTTGGTCGCCTTGGCCGGTGCCTTCTTGACTGCTGTCTTCCTGGCCGGTTCCTTGCTGGCCTTCCTGGTCGCGGCCTTCTTCACCGTCTTGCCGGCGGTCTTCTTGGCCGGGGTGCGCTTGTTGGCCTCCAGACTCTTCTGCAGCAAGGACATGAAGTCCACCACGTTGGTGCTGGCGTCCTCGCGCGGGGTCGGCTCGTCTTCCACCGTGGTGGTGCCACCGTCCTGCTTGATGCGCTTGGTCAGCACGTCCTGCAACCGCGCACGGAACTCATCGTGGTACTGGGTCGGGTCCCAGTCGCCGGCCATCGACTCGATCAGCTGTTCGGCCATCGCCGTTTCCTTGCTGCTGATGCGGTAATCGGACAGCTTGCCGTCGGGCAGCTTGAAGTCGGCCGGGTCCACCAGTTCCTGTGGATAACGCAGGATCATCAGCACCAGCGCGTCATCATTGGGCATCACCGCGCACAGGTACTCGCGGGTGCGCACCACCACCTTGGCGATGCCGACCTTGCCGGTACTGCGCAGTGTCTCGCGGAGCAGCACGTAGCCTTTTTCAGCCTTCTTGCCCGGCACCAGCAGGTACGGTTTCTCGAAATAACGCGGATCGATCTGCGCGGCGTCGACGAAGCTTTCCACCTCGACGGTTTCATGGCTTTCCGGCGCGGCTGATTTGATGTCGCCCTCTTCCAGCACGACGTAGCTGCCCTTGTCGTACTCGAAGGCCTTGACAATATCCTTCCACGGCACTTCCTCGCCGGTATCGGCGTTGACCCGCTCGAACCGGATCGGTTTCTTGTCGCGCGAATCGAGCATGCGGAACTGCAGGTCGGTCCGGCGCTCGCCGGACATCAGCGAGACCGGCACGTTGAGCAGGCCGAAGGAAAGAGTGCCGGTCCAGATCGGGCGGGCCATGGGACGCACCGTAGGGTCAAGGAGCATCCAGCTTCGGCGCGCGCGCGTGAAACGACCGTGTCCTCCAGCTCAAGAAGGGGTCACTGCAGCAGCGGGCGCACGGCCGGGGCAGGCATGTGGTCCAGCGCCAGCCAGGCATCTTCGACCACCTCGCGGGCCTTGGGCCAGCGCAGCCGCGATTCGCCACGCATCAGCTCCCACTGCGCGGCCAGTTCGCCCTCGGTTTCCTCGCCGCCGCCGCGCGGCCAGTTCGCCGCGTGGGTGGTCAGCGCGAAGGCGTATGCCGGGCACAGGTCACGCCAACTGCGGTGGGCCTGCCGGCGCCGGTCGTCGTAATCGTTGAGCATGTACTGCAGGTAATCCTGGGCGACGGCCTGCGGATCTTCACGCTGCTGGCGGCGGGCGCGGCGCTGGGCAGGGCTGGCGTCCAGCGGATCGCGCCGGGAATTGAAGACCGAGGGCGCGGGACGTTCCGGGCGGTTCATGGCGCAGCTCCTGCTTGCAGGGCGGGCGGCCAGATGTAACCACGGCGCCGTTATCCAATCGTGATCGATGTGTTGATGACGCGGGATTCGCAGTGGCTTTACCTCTGAGGGGCTGTAGTAGGGGCCTCATCGAGGAGAGCCGCCATGAACAGAGACACCTCGCGCGACCCACTGCGCCAAGCCACTCCACACGTGCCCGGCGAACAGCGTGGCAAGCACGACAACATGGACGCCGAAGAGCGCGGCACCGGCGCGCCGTTCGTCGATGCGGAGGCTGCGCTCACCACAGACGCCACGGACGACGCGCACCTGCCGGTGCGGCATGTCAGCGACCAGGCTGCACAGGACCGCAAGGACTGCGGTGACCGCCATCGTGGTGGCCAGGAAAGCCCGCTGAAGCGTCGCGAACGCAAGCAGCACGCCAGTGACAACCAGGACGAGGCGCTGGAGGAGACGTTCCCGGCGAGCGATCCGACGTCACCGTTCGTGCCGGCAAAGGCGCCGGATTGAGGGGTGGGGGGCATTGTGACGACCAACGGTCGTCACCCACCGGTGGCGCTCACCGCCAGGACCACTGGACGCCGAGGCTGCCACGGCGGTCCGGGCCGGGTTCGTAGTAGCGGCCGTTGCCGTCGTTGACGATCACCGAGCCGATGTAGCCCTGGTCCAGCAGGTTGTCCACACGGGCGAATACCCGCAGGTCGCCGCCGCGCAGGGTCCAGCGGCGGGCGGCTTCCACGTTCATCACCGCATAGCCCGGTGCACGCTCGGTGGCCAGGTCATTGACCACCGTGTCGCTGCTGCCGGTGACTTCAGCCGCCCACAGCCATTCACGCGGCTGCCATTCCAGCCGCGCGAAGGCCTGCTGGCGCGGTACGCCGGGCAACCGGCTGCCGGCGGCAACCGGCGTGTCCGGCACCGCGCAGCCGCTGCCGGCGCAAGCCAGGTAGGCGCTGCGCACTTCGGCCTGCAGCCAGGTCCAGGCCAGCTGCAGGTCCAGGTCCTGCGCCAGCGGCTGGTGCCATGACAGCTCCGCGCCCTGGCGGCGGGTCCGCCCGATGTTGCGGTAGGTACTGCGGCCATTGGTGTTGCTGGCCACGGCCAGTTCGTCATCGGTATCGGCGCGGAACAGGCTCACCTCCAGCCGGCGACCGTCCTGGGCCTGCCATTTGCTGCCGATTTCCACATTGCGGCTGCGCGCGGCCGACAGGCCCAGCGCCAGCCCGGCCTGGCCATCGGCGCGATAGCCGAGTTCGTTGAAGGTGGGGGTTTCAAAGCCACGGCCGACTGCAGCGTGCAGCCGCCACTGCGGAGTCACTTCGAAGCTGACCCCGGCCACCGGCGTGGTCGCCTGGTAGCGGCGGCTGCCGCTGTCGTCCGGGTTGCGGCCGACGATGTAATGGTCTTCCGAACGGAAGCGGACACTGCTGTGGCGCGCCCCGGCCAACACCGACCAGCGCGGGCTCCACTGCCACCAGGCCTGCACGAACTGGTCAACGTTGGACACCGTGTCGCGCTGGTCACGGCGCAGCCGGCCGCGTACGCCCAGTGCGTCGCCGACGAAGTTTTCATGGCCGGTGCGGTGCTGGCGCTGGCGGTCGGCGTTGACCCCGGCGGTGACATCCAGTGCGCGTCCGGCCAGCTCACCGCTCCAGCCCCAGCGCGCATCCAGCCCGCCGAAATCGCCCTCCAGTCCGATCACCCCACCGGCGTGCAGCGGATTGGCCTGCGGGCCCGGCGGGATGGCCAGGAACTGGGTCACCTCACGCTGGCCCGCATAGCCGGTCAGGCGGAAGCGGTGGGCGGCGCGCTGCCCGCTGTAGACCAGCCCTGCCTGCGACTGGCGCACCGATTTACGGGTGTTGTACTGGTGCGCCACCGCCGTGGCCTGGCGCGGATCGGCAGCCACCTGCGCACGGGTCAGGCCGAGCGGATCCTGCGCGTTGGGCGCATCCAGGTAGTTCACCAGCAGCTCCAGCCGGTCCTCGCCCACGGCCGTACCCAGTCGCGCGTTCAGCGATTCACGGCGGGCCGCGCTGTGGTCGCGCCAGCCATCGGTACGGAAGTGATTAGCGGCGACGTTGTAGTCCACCGGGCCCTGCACGCCGCGCAGGTGGGCACCCACGCTCAGCGTGTTGTCCGCACCGGCATTCAACCTCAGCCGCCATGGATCACCTTCGCGGCCCTGCGCGGTATGCACCTGCAGCACCCCACCGGAGGAATTGCCGTACAGCGCCGAAAACGGCCCGCGCAGCACCTCGATGCGCTCGGCACCAAGCAGGCTGGCGTGCGAAAGCTGGCCCTGGCCATCGGGCATGGTCGCCGGCACCCCGTCCACCAGCACGCGCACGCCACGCACGCCGAAGGTGGAGCGCGCACCGAAGCCGCGGATCGACAACTGGGTGTCCTGCGCGAGGTTCTGGCGATCACGTGCCAGTACGCCCGGGATGCCCCCCAGCGCCTCGACCAGCTGGGCCTGCGGACCACTGCGGTCGTCATCGATCCACACCGTGTCCGAACTGGACGGCAGCGCGAACGGGTCGATGCCGGTCACCCGGGCGGCCTCGACTTCCACCGCAGGCAGGCTGCGCGTGGCCGGGGGCGACTGGGCGAAGGCGAGGCCGGGCAGCAGCAGGGCGCAGGCCAGGGACAGGCGGCGACGGGCCGGGGGCAGGTTCATCATTCAGGTTCAACAGCAAGCATGAACGCGCCATGGTACCGGCCACGGCGTGACGAGGAATGCCGCGCCATCGGCACGCTTTGTTACGATGGCGTGGTCCCCGCCCGGTAGGCGGTGGCGCAGCTGCGTGCTTTCTTCCTCCCCCTTACCGAATGAGTACCGCCGTGTCCTTCTTTGCAAACGTGGAACTGGTCCCCGGTGACCCGATCCTGGGCCTGACCGAGGCGTACAACGCCGACAGCCGTCCGACCAAGGTCAACCTGGGTGTGGGCATCTACTACGACGAAAGCGGCCGCATTCCGCTGCTTCGCGCCGTCAAGCAGATCGAGCAGCAGCTCGCCACCGAAGCCAAACCGCGCGGCTACCTGCCCATCGATGGACTGCCGGCCTACACCCAGGCCACCCGCGAACTGGTATTCGGCAAGGAATCACCGCTGCTGGCCGCTGGCCGCGTCGCCACCACCCAGACCGTGGGCGGCAGCGGTGCGCTGCGCGTGGGCGCCGAGCTGTTGAGGACGCTGCTGCCGCACGCCACCATCGCCATCAGCAACCCCAGCTGGGAAAACCACCGCGCCGTGTTCGGTGCAGCCGGCTTCGACGTGCTGGAGTACAGCTACTTCGACGCACAGACGCACGGCGTGGACTTCCCGGCGATGCTGGCCGACCTGCAGGACCTGCAGCCGGGCACCGTGGTGCTGCTGCACGCCTGCTGCCACAACCCCACCGGTGCCGACCTGACCGTGGACCAGTGGAAGCAGGTGGCTGAAGTACTGAAGGAACAGCAGCTGTTCCCGTTCATCGACATGGCCTACCAGGGCTTCGACAAGGGCATCGAGCAGGATGGCGCGGCCGTGCGCATCATCGCCGAAGCCGGCATCGACAGCTTCGTGGTCGCCAATTCGTACTCCAAGTCGTTCTCGCTGTATGGCGAGCGCGTGGGTGCGCTGTCGATCGTCGCCCCCAACGCCACCGAAGCCAAGGCCGTGCAGTCGCAGATCAAGCGCATCATCCGTACGATCTACTCCAGCCCGTCCAACCACGGTGCCGCGCTGGTGGCCGGTGTGTTGAACAGCCCGGAGCTGCGCGCGCTGTGGGAAGCCGAACTGACCGAGATGCGTGAGCGCATCCACGCCCTGCGGCATGGGCTGGTGGACCGTCTGGCCGCCCTGGGCGCCCCGGAATTCGCCTTCATCAACGACCAGGCCGGCATGTTCTCCTACTCCGGGCTGAGCCGGGTGCAGGTGGAAAAGCTGCGCGATGAGTACGGCATCTACGCCGTCGGCACCGGCCGCATCTGCGTGGCCGCGCTGAGCCAGAACAACCTGGACTACGTCGCCCAGGCCGTAGCCAACGTCGCCAAGGCCTGACCCGACAAAAAGGGGACGGAGGGGATTAAGTCGTTATCGGCTCGCACTAGCTGATAACGACTTAATCCCCTCCGTCCCCTTTTTTGCATCCGGGCGGCGACAATAGACGCATCTTTCCGTCGCTCGAGCCCTGCCCATGTCCCGTACGTCGTTGACCCGGTATCTCATCCAGGAACAGCATGCCGGCCGCATCAATGCCGACCTGCGCCAGCTGATCGCCGTGGTCGGGCGTGCCTGCACCAACATCTCCATCGCGGTCAGCAAGGGCGCGCTCGGCGGCGTGCTCGGCGAAGCCGGCACCGGCAACGTGCAGGGTGAAGCGCAGAAGAAACTGGATGTGATCAGCAACGAGATCCTGCTGGAAGCCAATGCCTGGGGCGGTCACCTGGCCGCCTGCGCGTCGGAGGAGATGGACCATTCGCAGCCGGTGCCGGACATCTATCCGCGCGGTGATTTCCTGTTGTTGTTCGATCCGCTCGATGGCAGCTCCAACATCGACGTGAACGTGTCCGTGGGCACCATCTTCTCCGTGCTGCGCTGCCCGAAGGACGTCGAATGCCCCAGTGACGAGAGCTTCCTGCAGCCGGGTACGGCGCAGATCGCCGCCGGTTACTGCATCTACGGGCCGAGCACGCAGATGGTGCTGACCGTCGGCCACGGCACCCATGCCTTCACCCTGGACCGCGAGACCGGCGAGTTCGTGCTGACCACCCAGGGCATGCAGATCCCGGCGGCCACCCAGGAGTTCGCCATCAACATGTCCAACCAGCGGCATTGGGAAGCCCCGATGCAGGCCTACGTGGCCGATCTGCTGGAAGGCAAGGAAGGCGCGCGCGGCAAGGATTTCAACATGCGCTGGATCGCCAGCATGGTGGCCGACGTGCATCGCATCCTGACCCGCGGTGGCATCTTCATCTACCCGTGGGACAAGAAGGATCCGTCCAAGGCCGGCAAGCTGCGCCTGATGTACGAAGCCAACCCGATGGGCCTGCTGGTGGAACAGGCCGGCGGCGCCGCCTCGACCGGGCGTGCGCGGATCCTGGACATCCAGCCGGACCAGCTGCACCAGCGCGTGCCGGTCTTCCTCGGCTCGCGCGATGAAGTCGCCGCCGCGGTGCAGTACCACCAGCAGCACGACGCGTCCCCAACCTGAGTAGCAGGCGAGCTTGCTCGCCTGGCCGTTGCCTGGCGTCGGCAAGCCGTCGCACATGTCCGTGGCGTGACAACCCCTGCGCCAGTGGGCACCATCAAAGGCCCGCTGGCGAAGGATCCAGGCATGCAGACGCAGGACCCTGTTGATTTCATTGAAGTGATCCACAACGCCGTGCCCGCCGATGTGTGCGCGGCGATCGCGGCGCGACTGCGCGCAAGTGACCGCCTGCAACCGGGTGCGGTAGGCAGTGGTGTATTCCCCGAACTCAAGCGCAGCAAGGATCTCCGCATCAGCGGGCTGGCCGACTGGGCGGATGTTGAAAACGTCCTGCAGCAGGCCGTTTTCAACGGGCTTTTGACTTATCTACGCCGTTATCCACAGGCACTGATCGCGCCGCTGATGTTGCAGATCCAAGACAGCAACGGCCAGCCCAAGCGCCTCACGGCGGACGACTTCCCCGACATGAGCCCGGCCGCGCTGTCGGATCTTGCGCGCACCTGCCTGCGTCCGGGCGCGATCAACCTGCAATGGTACGCAGCAGGCGAGGGCGGTTACCCCTACTGGCATTGCGAGCTGTATCCGAAGGACGAGAAGGCGGAAACCCTGCACCGCCATCTGCTGTGGACGCTGTACCTCAATGATGACTTCGAAGAGGGCGAGACCGAGTTTCATTTCCAGCAGCGCAAGGTCACCCCGCGCACCGGCAGCCTGCTGATCGCGCCGACCGCCTTCACCCATACCCATCGCGGCAATCGTCCGCAGGGCGGCGACAAGGTCATCGCCACCAGCTGGATCCTGTTCCAGTCCGCGCAGAAGCTGTACGGCGGCTAAGGTCCCCCTCTCCCCGGGCGCTGAACGCACACGTGTCCACCTTTCCCTTGGCCGACATGTGCAGCTACGCCCGGGGAGATGAGGATGCTTGGCAGCGAGCGTCCTGCTCATGGGCCCGCCTTCCGTGGGGCGTTGCGTCCTCAATTCGATTGATGGAGTCGATATTGGCTGGCGTTGCCTCTGCACGGCGCCTATCTTCCGCGACACGACGCGAACTGCCTTTCAGAAAACGCTCATCGACGCTGACAGGTCGCCCGGTGGGTGGGTGACGACCTGCCTCGGTGGATGACGACCTGCCTCGGTGGGTGACGACCTGCCTCGGTGGGTGACGACCGTTGGTCGTCACGCTCTTGCCGTTTCCTGACAGCCAGACCGCTGCGCTCGCCGAGCGTGGCTCGGCGCTACCCTGCCAGTTCCACGCGCAGCTGGAATCCCAGTGCGCGCAGCGCGCCCATCATCGTGCGCAACGTCAACGTGCGTCGGCCGGACAACTGGCGACGCACACCTCGACAGGCAACCTGCATTCACGCGCGATGGCACGCAGATCTTCCTCACCGGCGACGTAAGCAATCGCCTCGCCGGGGATCTCTGCATCACCCTGGCTGTCGCCGATGCACGCGTTCAAGTACTCAATCACCGCATGCGGCGTGCAGGGCCGGTCGAAGTGACCTGCCGCTTCCATTTCCGCATAGGACAACGTAGCGCGACCGGCCTTCATCGGAACGACCTGGAGATCGCGAAGAAGGACACGTGCACGGGCGGCATGGACATCGAAAGGGGCTCGCATGGCATGGGCCACCTGCGCCGGAGCGCGAGGTGGCGGGCGATGCGGGTTGGCGTACCGGAACTTCTGAAACCATAAAAACCCGCGGATCGGAATCCCCGCGCACCGCCCGCCGTATGACCGGCAGTGCGGTGCATTCTCCGCCAAGCCCGGAGGCTGCAACAGAGGTAATCAGTTTCAGAAGATGACGGGAAGCCAATCCCGGCTGGCACGTTCGGCACCAGCCCGGTCATCGTGCACAGCGGTGTGCATCTGCGTCCATGAGAAAAACTGTGAATTGCAGTGGGCGTGCAGGTGTCGCTGCTGGCATGATTGTTGGACTGGAAGCGCCTCCAGCATTGGCGCGGCCGGCATGATCTCACTACGTGATGGTCAGCCAAGCACAGCGTAAGCGCTATGCTTGCCTCCGCCCGAGAGCGCCAAGGCTTCGGTAGTCGGGAAAAACGTTAGAACAAGGATGCTCGTCTGCATGTCGTTACGCTGGAAGCCCGCAGAGACGCCTGAGAACTTCATATTCGTGGCGCTCATGTCAACCGTGGCGATTGGGGCTGCGCGTGTTGTTCTGGATGCTTTTGAGGTCTTTGGATCAAAGGCGATGACTGAGGCGCTGGCCTTTGCTGCTTGCCTATGGATGTTCCCGCGCGAAGAACGGGCTCGGTGGTCCGCCAAGCTTGTGATGGCTTTGGTCGCGCTCGGCCTGGTTGGCGGAGCTGCTTGGGTCGCACTGGTTGCGTATCCAGCTCGCAACGAGTCGACGCTGCTCACCTGGGATCAGATCCCTCTGGCGAACTATCTGCTAGGCGTCGTTACCAGTTGCATTGTCGCGCCACTCTATGAAGAGAAAGTTGTCCGGCATCTGCTGCAATCTGGTGCGTCTCATTTCCTTGGAAAAATCCTAGGGACACTTGCGGTGTGCGCACTGTTTGCCGCTGCTCACACCGACGCAGTCTTCTCATCGTTCCTGTTCGGGCTCTACGTCACCTTGGGGATCTTCCTCCTTAGGCTTGACACCTGTCAGCGAGCCATCATTCATGGCATGGTCAATTTCGTCATCATGCACTGGGTGATTATTTATCCCAACATCCAGTGATGATCTGGGCAGATCACCGGCAACGCTGGATGTTGTGTCGAGCCTCGCGCGAGGCTGACCGCCCCTAGAACAACGACCCCTGCGGCGAATCCGCCTTCGGCGGTGCGGGCCGCTCGAACTTCGTGCAATCCAGCTTCGGCCAGTGGCTGTTCTGCGCATCGAATCCCAGTCGCCTGCGCGCCAGCTTGAAGCGGTTCGACAGCAGGTCCGCATACACGCCCTGGCCGCGCATGCGGGTGCCGAACTGGCTGTCGTAGTCCTTGCCGCCGCGCAGCTGGTTGATGGTGCTCATCACGTGCGTGGCGCGGTCCGGGTAATGCGTCTCCAGCCAATCGCGGAACAGCGGCGCCACTTCCAGTGGCAGGCGCAGCAGCACATAGCCGGCACTGGATGCACCGGCATCGCGCGCGGCTTCCAGTACGGCTTCCAGTTCGGCATCGTTGATCCACGGAATCACCGGCGCCACCATCACCCCGACCGGGATGCCGGCCTCATGCAGACGGCGCATCGCACGCAGCCGTGCATGCGGTGCGGCCGCGCGCGGTTCGAGTTTCGAAGACAGGTGCGGATCCAGCGAGGTCACCGAGAAATGCACGCTCACCAGGTTCTGTTCGGCCAGCGGCGCCAGCAGGTCGATATCGCGCTCGACCAGTGCGTTCTTGGTGATCAGCGAGAACGGATGGCGGGTTTCCAGCATCACTTCGATCAGCTGGCGGGTCAGTTTGAACTTGCGTTCGATCGGCTGGTAGGAATCGGTGTTGATGCCCAGCGCGATCGGCTGTGGCACGTAGCTGGGTTTTGAAAGTTCCTTGCGCAGCAGCTGCGCTGCGTTGGTCTTGGCGAACAGCTTGGTCTCGAAATCCAGCCCGGGCGACAGATTCAGATAGGCGTGCGAGGGACGTGCGAAGCAGTACGAGCAGCCATGTTCGCAGCCGCGATAGGGGTTCACCGATTGGCTGAAGCCGACGTCTGGTGAGTTGTTGCGGCTGATGATGCTGCGGGCGGTTTCGGCGCGCACTTCGGTGCGCAGGCGCGGTGCCAGGAACTCTTCGCTTTCTTCGGCTTCCCAGCCATCGTCCACCGCTTCGCTTACCGTGCTTTCGAAGCGCCCGGCGATGTGGGTGGTGCTGCCGCGGCCTTTGATGGCGATGTGGGGGATGGAATCGGGGCGACCCATGGGATTCTTCTGAGCTGAGTGCGGTTAGTATTATTGCTAACCACAGGGTATGCAATGCGCTGGAATTCAGGTGGCTGTAGGCGTGGCGGGGGATGGGGGTTTGGCTTGCCCCCATGGTTATCCACAGGGCTTCGGGTCATCCCGGGACAGGGCACAGGACACTGCAAGCCACGGTGTGCGCAGCGCAGGGTAGGGGATGGGTGTCTCAGGGGGTGCGACGGGGGGTGGGTTGAGAGCTGTGACGACCAACGGTCGTCACCCACCTGGGAACCGGGGAGGCGGATTGACGGCCAGCGGCCATCACTACCGGGTGTCGGGTTTCACGGGGCGGATGGTTTCCGCCGACCATGGGTCGGCGCTACCAAGGGGGGTTACAGCAGGCTGATGTAGCTGCGGACCGTGGCGTCCAGGCCGTCGTACAGGGCTTCACTGATCAGGGCGTGGCCGATCGAGACTTCCAGCACGCCGGGTACGCCGGTCAGGAAGGCGCGCAGGTTGGCCTG
Organism: Stenotrophomonas sp. NPDC078853; assembly: GCF_044901215.1. NCBI lineage: Bacteria > Pseudomonadati > Pseudomonadota > Gammaproteobacteria > Lysobacterales > Lysobacteraceae > Stenotrophomonas > Stenotrophomonas sp. NPDC078853. The sequence goes on from NZ_JBJDOQ010000011.1 coordinate 114,553, forward strand.
CGACAGGTCATGGCCGGCGTTGACGCCCAGGCCCACCGCCTGTGCGCGGCGCGCGGCGGTGGCGAACAATTCCAGCATCGCGGTGGCATCGCCGGCGGCGTGCGCTTCGGCATACGGCCCGGTGTACAGCTCGATGCGGTCGGCACCGACGTCGGCCGCGCGTTCCAGCAGCGGGTTTCCGGCGTCCACGAACAGGCTGACCCGGCAGCCCATCGCCTTCAGCGAGGCCACCAGCGGACGCAGGCGCTCGCTGTCGGCGGCGAAGTCGAAGCCGTGGTCGGACGTCAGCTGGCCATCGCCATCGGGCACCAGCGTGGCCTGTGCAGGACCGGTGGCCTCGCACAGCGGCAGCAGGCCCGGGTAGCCCTCGCGCGGCGGGGCGAACGGGTTGCCTTCGATGTTGAACTCGACGCTGCGGGCGGTGGTCAGCCCGGACAGCGCGTGTACGTCTTCGGCGGTGATGTGGCGGCGGTCCGGGCGCGGGTGCACGGTGATGCCATGTGCGCCGGCGTCCAGGCAGGCCTGCGCGGCACGCAGTACATCGGGGTCGTGGCCACCACGCGAGTTGCGCAGCACGGCGATCTTGTTGACGTTGACGCTGAGGCGGGTCATGACGGCAGGCAGGACGGTGACGGAAGCGCGCAGTGTAGCGCCGCTGTCACAACAGCGGCGAGGCCAGCCGTGCGAAGGCTTCAGGCAGGCGGTGCCGCCACAGGCCGCGGTTGCGTTCGTTGTGGACGCGGGTGGCGCTGTCGAATTCATGGTCCAGGATGCCGGCCAGCTCGGCCACGCGGTCCTTGTCCCGCAGCAGCATGGACAGTTCGAAGTTGAGCCGGAAACTGCGGTGGTCGAAGTTCGCCGTGCCGACGATGCAGACCTCGTCGTCGGCGATGAAGGCCTTGGTGTGCAGCATGCGCGGGCCGTACTCGTAGATCTTCACCCCGGCCTGCAGCAGTTCGTCGAAATAGGAGCGCGCGGCCTGGGTGACGAACCACGAGTCGCTCATCTTCGGCACCAGCAAACGCACTTCCAGGCCCCCCAGCGCAGCCGATGTCAGCGCCATGCGTGCCGCTTCGCCGGGCACGAAGTAGGGCGTCACCAGCCACACCCGGTGCTTGGCTTCGTGGATCGCCGCCACATGCAGGCGATGGATGGTTTCCCAACCGGAATCCGGGCCGGACACCAGCACCTGCGCATTGATGCTGCCGTCGTCGTGGCTCGGGGTTTCACGTGGCCACAGCCGCGCCTGGTCGAACTGCTGTGCGTCTTGTCCGCTGGCGTACAACCAGTCTTCCATGAAGACCAGCTGCAGGCTGCGCACCACGTGGCCGCGCAATCGCATGTGCAGGTCGCGGTAGGCGTTCGGGTCGCGCTGTTCGTTCTCTTCGTCGGTGATGTTGATACCACCGGTGAAGGCCAGCAGGCCATCGATGACCACCAGCTTGCGGTGGGTGCGCAGGTTCAACCACGGCCGCTTGAACGGCTTGAGCAGCTGCCGCGGATGGAACCACACGGCCTCGCCACCGGCATCCAGCAGCGGCTTCAGGAACGCGGCGCGGATGTTGCCGGCGCCCACTGCATCCAGCAGCAGCCGGACCTGCACCCCGCGCTGTGCAGCAGCCACCAGTGCATCGCGCACGGCGGTGCCGGTGTGGTCCGGTTCGAAGATGTAGTACTCCAGGTTCACGTGGTCGCGTGCCTGGTTGATGCCCTCCAGCAGGGCGGCATAGGTCGCCGCGCCATCCACCAGCCATTCCACTTCGGTGGCGCTGCTCGGCGCCAGGCCGGTGGTGGCCTGGCCGATGGCGGCCAGTTCGGTGCAGTCCGCATCGGGCGGGCAGACGCTGCTGTAATGCTCCATGCCGGAACGCGAACGGCCGCGGCGCAGGCGTTGCCGTTTTACTTTCTGCGGGCCCAGCAGGTAATAAATGAACAGGCCGATATACGGCAGGGCCGCCAGCGAAAGTATCCAGCTGAGCGTGGCCACCGGCTCGCGTTTCTGCAGCATGATCCACCCGGTCAGGCCGATCAGGTACAGCACGTAGGCAATCGCCATCCCCTTGCCGAGGTGGGGAATGGCATCAAGCCCGTGTCGCAGGGCGTCGAAAAAGGCAATCATCGCCGGATGATACGCGAGCATGCGTGGGCCGATAGCGCGCATAAAAAAACGCCCCCGTTTCCGAGGGCGTTTTCCAGTCGCGTCATGAGTGCGGACTGCGTGTAGCGTTTACTGCTGTACGAAACCGATCTTCTTCATCTGGGCGTTCTTCGAGGCGGCCAGGATCTTGGCCATCACGTCGTACTCCGAGTCCGGGCTCGCGTCGATCCGCAGTTCCGGCTGGTTCGTCGGGTCACGCTGGACCTCCTGTTCCATCCGCTGCTGCAGTTCGCCCACGGCGACCGGGCTGTTGTTCCAGAACACCTGGTTGCTTGCATCGACGCGCAACTCGACCGGCGGCGGCGGTTCAACCGTCACCGGGGGCGGGTTGACCACGCGCTGCGGCAGATCCACGGCGATCGGGTAGGTCATGATCGGCGCGGTCACGATGAAGATGATCAGCAGGACCAGCATCACGTCCACGAGGGGCGTGACGTTGATATCCGCCATGGGGCCTTTGCCACCACCAGAACTGAATGCCATGGCTTACTGCCCCTTCTCTTTGGTCGCAACGAAGCCGACGTCCAGCATGCCCTGTTCCTGCGCGACCTTGGTCAGCTCGTTGATGACGCGCATCTTGGTCGTGCGGTCACCACGCAGGTTCAACGGCGGCTGCGGGGTCTGCTGGGCCGCGGTGGAAAGGCGGGACTCAAGTGTCCCACGGTCGATTTCCTCATCGTTCCAGAAAATCGAACCGTCTTCCTTCACTGCCAGCGTGATCGGACCCTTACGATCATTGGCATCGTCCGGGTTCTGGATCAGGTTGGCTTCGGGCAGCTCGACCTTGACCTTGTGGGACATCAGAGGCGCCGTGATGATGAAGATGATCAGCAGCACCAGCATCACGTCCACGAGGGGCGTAACGTTGATGTCGGCCATGGGGCCGCCGCTGTTACCACTACTGAAAGCCATAACGGGCTCCGTCTAGATCGGTGTGAACTACCTTCGTGCCGGGTACAGCGCGTCCTTAGCGGACGCGCGAACCGGTGGCGAAGAAGTCGTGCAGGTCGTGCGCGAAGGTATCGAAACGGCTGATGGTCGCGCTGTTGATCTTGCTGAAGAAGTTGAAGGCGAACACGGCCGGGATAGCCACGAACAGGCCGATCGCGGTCATGATCAGCGCTTCACCCACCGGGCCGGCGACGGCGTCGATGGAGGCCGAACCGGTTGCACCGATCTTGATCAGCGCGCCGTAGATGCCCCACACGGTACCCAGCAGACCGACGAACGGAGCGGTTGCACCGACGGTGGCCAGCAGGGTCATGCCCGACTGCAGCTTGTTGCTTTCGCGGGTCACGGCCTGACGCAGGGCGCGGTCTACGAACTCCGAACGGCTCAGGGTCTCACCCAGGCCACCGGTTGCGCCGCCTTCGGCACGCTGGTGGTGGGCGGCAGCCTGTGCGGCGTCCAGGGCGATCTTCGAGAAGGGCTCCGAAGCCGGCTGTTCTTCCATCGCACGGATGGCGTCCTGCGCGTTCGGGGTATCCCAGAACAGGCTGGTGACCTTGTCGGCAGCGGCCTTAAGGCGGCTGGCGCGGAAGATGTTGATCACGGTCCAGTACCAGGACATGGCCGACATCACGATCAGGGTGATCAGAACCACCCAGGAGACTGCGAAGTCGCCCGGCTGGCTGGTCATTTCATGGATGAGGTGCTCGAAGCCCATCTGCGACAGGGCGTTGGAGTTGCCCCCGGCAGCAGCGGCGATGAAAATTTCCTGCAGCATGACGCTTACCTTTGTTGTGTGTGGTGTTGAAGGGTGTAGCTAATCATAAGAGCCATCAGCGGGGTGGCACGGCGGCCACCCGGTGCATCAGCTCAGAGCAAAATTGACCGGTACGCGTACGCGGCCCGCGGCTTTCTTGCCGCCCGACTCGGCTGCGTTGAAGCGCCACTTGCGTGCAGCTTCCATTGCAGCGCGATCCAGGTCGCGGTTACGGCTGGATTTCTCGACCGTGACATTGGTGACGTTGCCTTGGGCATCGACATCGATGATCAGGATCACTTCACCCTGGATACCAGCGCGGAATGCTGCCGGCGGGTAACGCGGGGGATTCATGTTCTTGGACGAGATATCGACGCTGGCCTCGATGGAGGTCGGCGGTGCCGGCGGCGCGGGCGGCGACGGCGGGGTGACGATATCGTTCGGGCGCGGTTCCGGCACGTCGACGATCGGCGCCTGCGGCGGCGGCGGAACCGGCGACGGCTTCGGCGGCGACAGGTTCTTCACCGGCGGCGGCGGCGTCTCATCCGGCGGCGGCGGCGGCGGCGGCGGAGGCGGCGGCGGCGGTGCATCGACGATGGTCACCATCACGTTGCGCTCCTTCTCTGCAGCAGCCTTGGGGGCGACGGCAGGAATGAGGAGCATCATGAAGGCAGCCAGATGCAGTGCGATAACAAACGCGATGCCGAAGATGCGGGGCCAGCTCAGGCCCTTCTCTTCAGTTTCTTCGTAGCGGTGAAAGACTAGTTGTTCCGTCATGCGCCAAGAGCTCGATTGTGGGGCCGGGATGCCCGGGGGCGGGATCCCTGATCAGCGGTGCATGACACCGCAGGAACCTCCAAGCTTATACCAATCCTGAGTGCCTGCGCACGCTTCGCGCAGGCATTCAGGCGTTATTCCTACTTACTTCAGGTTGATGATTTTGTCCGCATCCGCGGCGTTCTTCAGGCCACCCTTGGCCTTGGCCTGACGCGCTGCTTCCTTGGCCTGGGGAATCTTGCCCTCGCTGTGCAGGACACGTGCCAGATTCAGGTAGGTTTCGCCGGTGGGCGACATCGGAGCGGCTTTCTGCCACGCCTCGATCGCCTTGTCCACCTGCTGCGGTTCTGAGTAGTAGTAGGACTGGGCCAGTGCCAGGTAAACCTGGTGGTCCGGCTTCAGTATGCCCTTCTCGAGACCTTCGTTGATCACCGAGATTACTTCCTTTTCCTTGTTCTCGGTATTGGCGTAGATCGAATACAACTGCTTGTATTCGCGCTCGTCGGTCAACTGGCCCGAAGCACGCAGCTTGTCCATGACGCCGGCGGCCTTGTCCATCTGGTCGGCCTGCATGTACATGTTCGCCAGATTGAGCTGCGCCTTCTTGTCATTCGGATTCCTGGCGGCGACGGCCTCGGCGGCGCTCACCGCTTCACCGGTCTGGCCGGCTTCGGCGTAGGCGGCCATCAGCAGCTGGTTCCATTGATCCTTCGGCTCGGACGAGGCAGCGATCGCCTCCTTCAGCACCGGGATCGCTTCCTGGTAGCGCTCCAGCTGGTACAGCGCCTGGCCCTTGGAAACCAGTTCCTCGGGCTTCTTCGAACCGCTTTCAGCGAAATACTTGTCGATCAGGGTCAGGCCCTGGGCCTGCACGGCCTTGTCGTCATCCTGCAGCTGCAGCTGGGCCAGCATCAGCATCGACTGGAAGTGACCGTTGTTGTCCAGCGCGTTGGCGTCCAGCACCTGCTGCAGGTAACGCTTGGAAGCGGCGACGTCGTCCTGCTGGTAGGCAGCCTGCGAAGCGAGCTGGGCGGCGAGCGCCTTGTCGTATTCGTTGGCGGCGCTGTTACCCAGGATCGCGGTGGCCTCGGTCAGCGTTTCCGGGAACTTCTGCTCGTTGTAGCTGTCTACCAGCTTCTGCAGCTGCTTGCCGAGCTTGGGCGAGGACTTCATGCCCGGCTCTTTGCGGGTAGCGTTGGGGAACAGCACTTCGGCCGCAGCGGCCTTGCTGCTGCCACGACGCTCGCGCTGTTCCGTACGGTCGGCCGAACGCGTCTGCGCGGTGGCCTCGGCGATCACGGCACCGCTGACAGTGGTCGCAATCAGCAGGGTCAGCAGGGCTTGCTTGTGGTTACGGAGCATATCTTTCACCTCGATCAGACCGCGTAGCGGCAGCAATGACGGACGTCAGAAAAATCTGAGCCGCCAAACGTATCAGAATTATGCGACCTGAGAAATCGTTTCCTGTGCTGCATCACAGCAAATTAACGGATATTCAGCTACAGCGTGGTTTACGTCCCGCCGCCTGCGCTTGTTGGAACACGCCTTGCAGGCCGGGTGCATCGCGCTGAAGTTCGCGGATCCGATTGGCCGGATCCGGATGGGTAGACAACCATTGCGGGCTGCGGCCACCGCCGGCGGCCATCATGTTCTGCCACAGGTTCACCGCCTGGGCGGGATCGAATCCGGCCTCGGCCATCAGTTTCTGGCCAACCACGTCAGCTTCGCTTTCCTGGGTACGCGAACCGGGCAGCAGGAACAGCGTCTGTGCGCCCATGCCGCCGAACTGGTTCACCGCGCTGGCCGCCGTTTCACCATAGGCCGCGCCTGCAAGCGCGCCGACCACCGACAGACCCGTCTGGGCGCCCATCTGGCGGGTGATGCGCTCCTCATGGTGGCGCGCGATGACGTGGCCGATTTCATGGCCGATGACCGCCGCCAGCTGGTCCTGGTTCTTGGCCACGGTGAAGATGCCCGAGTTCACCCCGACCTTGCCGCCCGGCAATGCGAAGGCGTTGGGTTCGCTGTCTGCGAACACCGCCGTTTCCCAACGCACGCCCCGGTACTGCGAGGGCAGCTGCGCGACCAGTGCATTGACCACGCATTGCACGTAGGCGATCTGCCTGGCGTCGGTGCTGATCTTTTCCTTCTGCTTGGTTTCAGCGAAGGCTTGCGCGCCCAACTGGTCCAGCTGGGCCTGCGAAACCCCGCCGACGACCTGGCGGCGCCCGGTGGGCGAGGTGGTCGTGGCGCATGCGCTCAGCAAGGCGGTAATCGTAAAAGCCAGCAGCAGTCGTTTCATGGATCGGATCCCCGTGTTCATACAGGGAGTGTCCACTCAAACGGCTTAAGTTTTCGTCAATCCGGTCAGCGCATGTCGCGCATGCGCTGTGGATTGCCGCACGTTTTCAGGTCGCGCCGAAAACCATCAACAACGTCATTGCAACTGCGTTGTTCAAGGCATGCGCACCGATCGGTGCCCATAGGGTGCCTGTGCGCTGGTACAGCCAGCAGAATGCGGCGCCCATGCCGCCGTAGATCAGCCACAGTTGGGCGATTTCAGCCGGTCCATTGCCGCTCGTTCCGGGAATCTCATGGACCAGTGCGAATGCAAGGCTGCTTAGGAGCACGCCGAGCCACGGCTTTCCTGCCTGCCATAGCCGGCCGAACAACACGCGGCGGAACAACAGTTCCTCGTACGCCGGTGCCAGCACCACGGCAAACAACGCCAGGAACACCGGGAACTGCGCTGCTGCGCTGCTCATCAACTCGAGGTTGGTCGGTACCGGCTCTATACCGGCCCGCTTGGCGAGAAAGCCGATGCCGTTGCTGCCGATGACGACAAGTGCCGCCACCCACAGGGTCCAACCCCAGGTGGACGGCCGGCCCAGAGCGCGCTTGGAGGTTTCTCGTTCGGCGGGCGTGGCGCGACGACGCCAGAAGTACAGGATCAACGCTGCGCCGCCGGTGGCGAACAGGGCCATCAGGATCTGTGCCAGCGCGCCGGGTTGGCCGAGCTGCGTGGCGATGGTGTCCGGACTCGGCGCTGGCGCACCGTTGGCGGCCAGTTCTGCACCGACCTGCATGCCCAGCACCGCGCCCCACAGCAGTCCAGCAAGCAGGCTCAGCCCGAACAGGATGAGCGCCGCCAGTCCAAGGTCGATCAGGAAACCGGCCACCGGTGAGCCGGCGGCACGCGGTTGAGGCGCAGGGGCGCCGGGAAGCGGCGGCGGTGGTACCGGGGTGACTGTCGACATGCGCATCCTGCAGCAGAAGGAGAAACGCCGGCGCCACGTTGATCCGGGCACCGGCAACCTTCGATTGTGTCAGATATCCAGATTGGCGACTTTCAGCGCGTTGTCTTCGATGAAGTCACGACGCGGTTCAACCACGTCACCCATCAGGGTGCTGAAGATCTGGTCCGCAGCAACCGCATCTTCGATGCGAACCTGCAGCAGGCGACGGGTATCCGGGTTGACCGTGGTGTCCCACAGCTGCTCGGGATTCATTTCGCCCAGGCCCTTGAAGCGCTGGATCTGGCGGCCGCGCTTGGCTTCCTCCAGCAACCACGCCTGTGCCTGGGCAAAGCTGGTCACTTCGATCGATTTGGCACCGCGATTGATGTTGGCGCCTTCGCGGACCAGGCCATGCAGCAGGTTGGCCGCCTGGTAAAGCGCGCGCAGTTCGCCGCCGTCGAACGCGGCAAGCGGCAGCACCTGGATGTGCTCTTCGCCCATGTGGCGACGGGTCACCAGCACGGCTGCCGGACGCTGGTCGTTTGGTTCCTGCAGTTCCAGGCTGAAGCGCGCCGAACCCAGGCTGCCCTGGTTGAGGCGGGCAGCCAGTGCATCCAGGCCTTCACCAGCCGGTGCGTTGCGCAGGTGCTCCAGGTCCATCGGAATGAAATCGACGAGCGATTCCAGCAGCTGGCGATCGTAGCGGTGCGCGTTGCGCGAAATCGCTTCGAGTGCACCGGCATAGCTCAGCAGCAGTTTTTCCAGATGGACGCCGTCGATCGGCGGTTCGCCGGCAGCGGGCACCAGCGCGGCATTTTCCACCGCGCTGCTGGCCAGGTAACTGTCCAGTGCCGGGTCATCTTTCAGGTACAGCTCGGTCTTGCCCTGCTTGATCTTGTACAGCGGCGGCAGGCCGATATAGACATAGCCGCGTTCGATCAACTCAGGCATCTGACGATAGAAGAACGTCAACAGCAGCGTACGGATGTGCGCGCCGTCGACGTCGGCGTCGGTCATGATGATGATCTTGTGGTAACGCAGCTTGTCCGGGTTGTACTCGTCCCGGCCGATGCCCGTGCCCAGCGCAGTGATCAGCGTGCCGACTGGTAGGATGCCCGCATGCCGTCGTATCCATCGCCTTCCAAGTTGAGGATAATTCCGCGCATCG
>NZ_JBJDOQ010000011.1:123606-145914 GCF_044901215.1 Stenotrophomonas sp. NPDC078853
ATGAACAGTTCGGACAGGGCCGGATCCTTCTCCTGGCAGTCGGCGAGCTTGCCCGGCAGGCCGGCGATGTCCAGCGCGCCCTTGCGGCGGGTCAGGTCGCGGGCCTTGCGGGCGGCTTCGCGCGCACGCGCGGCGTCGACGATCTTGCCGGCGATGGCCTTGGCTTCGTTCGGGTTTTCCTGCAGGAAGGCTTCCAGACGCTGGCCGAACGCGTTTTCCACCGCCGGACGGACGTCCGAGCTGACCAGCTTTTCCTTGGTCTGGCTGGAGAAGCTGGGATCGGGCACCTTGACCGACAGCACCGCGATCATGCCTTCGCGCATGTCATCGCCGGTCAGGTTGATCTTGGCCTGCTTGGCGATACCGTTCTGTTCGATGTAGTTGTTGAGCACGCGCGTCAGCGCGCCGCGGAACCCGGCCAGATGGGTGCCACCATCCTTCTGCGGAATGTTGTTGGTGAAGCAGTACATCGTTTCCTGGTAGGAATCGGTCCACTGCAGCGCCACTTCCACGGTGATGCCGCTGTGTTCGCCCACGACCGAGATCACGTGTGGATGCAGGGGGGTCTTCAGCTGGGCCAGATGCTCCACGAAGCTGGCGATGCCGCCTTCGTAGTGGAAATCATCGCGACGACCTTCTCCGCGCTGGTCGATCAGAACGATCTTGACGCCGGAGTTCAGGAACGAGAGCTCGCGCAGGCGACGGGCCAGGATGTCGTAGTGGAACTCGACGTTGTCGTGGAATGCCTTGGTCGAGGGCCAGAATCGCAGCGTGGTACCGCGCTTGGTGCTGGCTTCCACCTGCTGCAGCGGCATCACGGCGGCGCCGTCGGCATATTCCTGGTGGTAGTGGAAACCGCCCTGGTAGATATCCAGCGTCAGCTTCTGCGACAGCGCGTTGACCACGCTGACACCCACGCCGTGCAGGCCGCCGGACACTTTGTAGCTGTTGTCGTCGAACTTGCCGCCGGCGTGCAGGACCGTCATCACGACCTCGGCTGCCGAGACTTCGCGATCCAGCTTCCTGCTCATCTGCTCATGCTTGCCGGTCGGGATACCACGCCCGTTATCCGACACGCCGACCGAGCCGTCTGCATGGATCGTCACCGAAACGTGGTCGGCATGGCCCGCGAGCGCCTCATCGATCGAGTTGTCGACGACTTCGAACACCATGTGGTGCAGGCCGGTGCCGTCGTGGACATCGCCGATGTACATGCCGGGGCGCTTGCGGACGGCCTCCAGGCCTTCCAGCGCCGTAATGCTGTTGGCGTCGTAGGTGCCGCTGTTTGCAGGGGTGTTCTGTTCGTCAGTCATTGCGCTCGCCGTAGGCTCCGCAGGTCGGGCGCCAACGAATGGCGCGCCGAGAAAGAGGGGGTGTTCCAACCTGAATTATACCAGCCGGGCAGGTGTACCCCGGGGGCCACTATGGCACACCCGTGACATGGCCATGTTCCACGTGGAACCGCGCGATATCGGTGCGGTCCAGCAGGGGCACGGGGGTCTCGGTGGCGGTGATGAATATCTGCGCCGGGCCTGCCAGCAGGCGGTCCAGTACCCGGCCTTGATGGTTTCGATCCAGTTCCGACCCCAGATCATCCAGCGCGATCACTGGCCAATGCCCGCGTTCGACCGCATAGTCTTCGGCCTGCGCCAGCAGGCAGGTGAGGGCGGTGAGCTTTGCTTGCCCGCGGGACAGCGCATCTCTTCCGGGGATGCTCCCAAAAGCGACGCTCCAGTCCGCGCGGTGCGGGCCAACCGAGGTATAGCCAGCCTGCCGGTCGCGTTCGCGCGCGAGCAGCAGCGCATCGGCCAGCGAAACCTCATGCCGCCGCCAGCCGGGGCTGAGCGTCAGCGACTGGACGTCCAGCTGGGGGGCGAGGGCGGCGGCAAGTTCCACGGCCCGCACCTGCAGCCGCTCCAGGTAATGCAGACGGCGGCTGGTCAGGGGTTCGCCGGCTTCGGACAGCTCATGGTCCCAGGTGTCCAGCATCCGCGGCGAGCCGCCTTGCTTGAGCAGGGCATTGCGCTGCTTCAGGGCCCGCGAATAGCGTCGCCACAGAGAAAGGAAGTCTGGTTCCACGTGGAACAAGCCCCAATCCAGGAATCGGCGACGGGGTTCGCCGCCGCCGCTGACCAAGGCGTGGCTGCCGGGTTCAAAGGTCACCACCGCCAAGGCCGCGCACAGATTCCCCAGCTGCGCGACGTCTTCACCGTCCAGTCGGCCTTTCCAGTCCTGCCCGGAATGACGAAGACCGGCACGACGGCGTATTTCGCTGCCCTCGGCATTCGATTCGTCCCATTCAACGAAGATTTCCAGCGATTCCTGTCCCTGGCGGATCAAGCCGTCGCGAACCCGGCCGCGGAAGCTGCGCCCGTAGGCCATCAGGTGCAGGGCTTCCAGCACGCTGGTCTTCCCGGCGCCGTTTTCGCCGGTCAACAGGTTGATGCCGGGCTGCGGCAACAGTTCTGCCGCGTCGAATCGACGGACCTGGTGTAGGGAAAGACGGCGGATCTGCATGGAGGGGCGCGGCCGGAACCGACGGTGCGGGAAGTTGAGCGATCTACCAGCTTACTGCATCGGTCAAGTGCCCCCTCAGACGGCAGAGTGAGGCCAGGGCGCGCGCTATGGGGGACGAGTTGGGCTGGGTTCTACGGGTTTGAGGCCGCAATGCTCACCAGATTTCAAGAAATCCAGGCCGGTCCCCGGATACGGTTCCACGTTGTGGGGGCTGAAATCCTTGAATTCTGACCGGCCCCAGCCCACGACCCGTCTCAGATTTCGACGAATCAGCTCCATCCTCGAAGCCGGCCGGAAAAACCTCTGGATGACTTACACACAACCTCTGGGCAATCTGTGGATAAAAAAGGTGGTTGAAGCCGGCCTGAAATCTATCCACAGGTATTCCCCCAGCCCGACACCCTATTTGAGGGGCGTTTCGAGGCCAATAACCTCTTTTCAATCAAACACATAGCCTAGTTATACATGAAATCTGGCCCTACCATCACCACCATGCTTTAGATTTATACCCAGATTTAAAAGCTTGGCAGCCCCTTCGAATAAGCCCGGGAGGGGTGTGGATAGCGCCTACAGTGCAGGGCGAAGCAGGCGGCAATGACGCAGCAGATTCACTCAGAAGTCCGGATCTCTTGCGGGCTGCCGACCGACGCTGACTGACCTCTGCGTCGAATCAGACGCCAGAGCGGCTGAACGTCTCATCCCCGGCGACCGATCTCAATGACGATGCTCCACGTGGAACAAAAAAAAACGCCCGAACAAGTCGGGCGTTTCCTGTTCCACGTGGAACCGAGCGTCAGAGACGCAGCGGCATCACCACGTGACGCGACTTTTCGCTGCTCGCTTCACGCACCAGCGCCGAGGAGTTCGAGTCGCGCAGCTGCACGATGACGAACTCATCGCGCAGTGCCGAAAGCGCATCCAGCACGTAGTTCACGTTGAAGCCGATAGCGAGGTCGCTGACGGTGGTCTCGGCCTCGATCTCTTCCTGGGCTTCTTCCTGCTCCGGGTTGTGCGCGCTGATCTTCAGGTTGCCCGGCGAGACTTCCACCCGGATGCCGCGGTACTTCTCGTTGGACAGGATTGCGGCGCGCTGCAGCGAGGCACGCAACGCTTCACGATCCACCTTGACCTCACGGTCGGCACCGATCGGAATCACGGCCTCGTAGTCCGGGAAACGCCCATCGATCAGCTTGGAGGTGAAGGTCACATCATCGCGCTTGACCCGCACGTGGCTGCGGCCGACTTCCAGCTCGATCTCACGATCACCGCTTTCCAGCAGACGCTGCAGCTCGGTGACGCCTTTGCGCGGCACGATGATCTGGCGCTTGGAACCGCTGGGCTTGGCCAGATCGGTTTCGCACAGCGCCAGGCGGTGCCCGTCAGTGGCAACGGTGCGCAGCGTATCGCCGCGAAGGTCGAACAGCAGGCCGTTGAGGTAGTAGCGCACGTCCTGCTGGGCCATGGCGAACGCGGTGCGTTCGATCAGCTCCTTCAGCGTGGCCTCGCCGATGGCAACGCGCTCGGTGGCTTCCACTTCGTCCACCGAAGGGAAGTCGTTGGCCGGCAGTGTTGCCAGGGTGAAACGGCTGCGCCCGGCCTGCACGGTGATCTTGTCACCGGTCTGCGAGACGGTGATCCGGCTGCCATCGGGCAGGGCGCGGATGATCTCGAAGAGCTTGCGGGCGGGAATGGTGGTTTCGCCGTTTTCGGCGTCTTCAACTGCGATCCGCGACACCATTTCCACTTCCAGGTCGGTACCGGTCAGCGAAAGCTGCCCGTCCTGCACCTGTACGAGGAAGTTGGCCAGAACCGGCAAGGTCTGGCGGCGTTCGACCACATTGACGACTTGCGCCAACGGCTTGAGAAAGGCTTCGCGCTGCAGTGTGAAACGCATGTGGTTCCGTGCCCCTATGCTTTAAAAAATATGGAATAAATCAAAAGCTTGGTGGTGATGGTAGAGCCAGAATTCAGGGAAAACACACTCAAGTATTTGAATACAAAGGGTTTTAATGCATCGAAACCCTATGGAATACCGCCCTTCAAAGGGGGGGGAAAGCTGTGGATGGAATTCCCTGGATCTGGAACGCCTTTTTTATCCACAACATGCCCCGTGCTTGCCCCCGGATTCTGCACCGTTTTGTGCGATGACGCCTCAACGGCGTACGTGCATCATTCGCTCAGCTTGCGAATGAGCTTGTCCCAGTCTTCCCGCAGCTTGCCGTCGGTTTCCATCAACGTCCGGATCTGGCGGCAGCCATGCAGCACCGTGGTGTGGTCCCGCCCAGCGAAGGCGTCGCCGATCTCGGGCAGGCTGTGCTCGGTGAGTTCCTTGGTCAGGGCCATCGCGACCTGGCGTGGACGGGCCAGCGACCGGGTCCGACGCTTGGACAGCAGATCCTTGATCTGCAGGCCGTAATAGTCGGCAACGGTTTTCTGGATGTTGGGAATGCTGATGGCCTGCTGCTGGGCCCGAAGCAGATCGCGCAGGGTTTCCTGGGCGAACTCCGTGGTGATCGCGCGGCCAGTGAAATTGGCCCGCGCGGTCAGGGTATTCAGCGCGCCCTCGAGGTCGCGCACGTTGGAGCGCATCTTCTTGGCAATCAGGAACGCCACATCGTCGGGGATCTCAGCGCCACGTTCGCGTGCCTTGGCCAGCACGATGGCAGCGCGGGTCTCGAAGTCCGGCGGCTCGATGGCAACTGAAAGGCCCCAGGCAAGGCGCGACTTCAGGCGCGCTTCCAGGCCTTCGACTTCGCGCGGATACCGGTCGCAGGTCAGGATGATCTGCTGCTTGCCGTCGAACAGCGCATTGAAGGTGTGGAAGAACTCTTCCTGCGTGCGGTCCTTGCCGGCGAAGAAATGGATGTCATCGATCAACAGCGCGTCCACCTGCTGGAACTGGCGCTTGAACTGATCCATGGTCTTTTCCTGCAGGGCCCGGATCATCGCGCTGAAGAACTGTTCCGAACGCAGGTAGAGCACCTTGGCATGCGGGTTGGCTTCGCGCATCGCGTTGCCGGCTGCGAACATCAGGTGGGTCTTGCCCAGCCCGGTGCCGCCGTACAGCAGCAGCGGATTGTGCGCACGGTCACCCGGACGCTGCGCGGCCTGGAACGCCGCCGCCAGGCCCAGCTGGTTGCTGCGCCCTTCGACGAAGTTGGCGAAGGTGTAGTGCGAATCCATGTTGCCGGCGAACGGCACCACCGGCGCGCTGGCCGCCGGCGGCAGCGCCGGCGAGGCACCACCGCTGAACAGCCCCGGATTCGACGCGATCTGCGTCTCCATGGGGCGCGGACGCGAGCCGATTTCAAGAAAAACGTCGCCAAAACCAGCGAAGTGGGTCAGCAGTTCGCGGATCCTCGGCAGGTACAGCGAGCGCACCTGGTCGACGATGAAGGCATTGGGGGCGAAGAGGATCAAGGCGTCAGCGCGCAGATCAGCCTGCAGCGGCTTCAGCCAGGTGTGAACGTCTTCAGGCGGGAACTCCGCTTCAAGGCGTTCCAGACAACGGGACCAGGCATCCATCGGCAATAATCATCTTGGGCCGGTGGTCAGGCGCTTGAAAGCACCGTCCCGACAGGCCGGAAAGGGGGAAAAGGATGACTCAGACTACCATCGCCGGGCGGCCTCTGGAATGCTTGTCCCGCAGTTATTCACAAAATCATCCACAGCTATTGCACAGCCCCATGAAATCGCGTAGTCACAAGGACTTGACGCGAGGGGGTATGTACCTCTAGAATTTCCGGTTCTTTCCGTCCATTTCATACGAGAGGCCCAACATGGCCACCAAGCGCACTTTCCAGCCCAGCAACCTCAAGCGTAAGCGCGACCACGGTTTCCGTGCCCGTATGAAGACCGCTGACGGCCGCAAGATCCTGTCGCGTCGCCGCGCCAAGGGCCGCAAAGTCCTGAGCGCCTGATTGCCATGCCGCTCTCCGCGGCAGACGCAATCCTTCCGATAGTGAGTACTGCTGACCCGCGCAAGCGATTCCCTCGCTCTGCGCGGGTTCGCACGCGTGCCGAATATTCTACGGTCTTCAACGGCGCCCGCCGGGTGTCCGAACCGCTGATGACCCTTCACTGGCTGCCAGAAGACCGGCCGGCCAGGATGGGTCTGGCCGTTTCACGCAAGGTGGATCCGCACGCCGTAGGGCGTAACCGGATCAAGCGCGTCCTGCGCGACGCCTTGCGACATTGCCGCGCTGACCTGCTGCCGGGCGACATTGTCGTCGTGGCACGTAGTGCTGCGCGTGCCGCCAGCAACGATGAGATCCGCCAGGCCTTCCTGCGCCTGTTGCGACGCCTTGGAGCATTGCCCGCCCCGGTCGTGGACGGCACAATGCCGCCTTCCGACGGCGTCGCATCGCCTTCTTCGAACGAGCCGGCAACACGCCCCGGCACCGCAGAGCCTGTCCGCTGATGAACCAGACCCGTATTTTCCTTGTTTTTGCCTGGCTGATGGTGGCCGTGCTGTTGTGGATGGAGTGGGGCCGCGAAAAGGCTGCACCGCCGGTCACGCAGACCACGACCGCCGTGGCTGCTGCCACCCAGGCCGTTCCCGGCGCCACGCCCGGCGGCGTGCCCGGTGCACAGGTGCCCGGCGCCACTGCCGCGGCGACCACCGCCCAGGCGGCCGCCACCCCGGCCACCCAGCGCGTGACCGTCACCACCGACGTGCTGCGCCTGGTGCTTGATGGCGGCCGTGTGCTGGACGCCGAGCTGCTGCAGTTCCCGCAGACCAAGGCCGACAACAGCCCGCCGGTGCGGCTGCTGACCGAAGACCCCGCGCATCCGTACAGCGCGATCAGCGGCTGGGCCAGTGAAGACAAGAGCGTGCCGGTCCCGGGCGCAGATGGCTTCAAGCTGGTCGGTGACCAGCGTGAGTTCGTGCTGGCCGAGGGCCAGAAGGAACTGCAGATCCCGTTCGTCTGGAACGGTCCGAACGGTGTAGTGATCGACCGCACCCTGACCCTGTCGCGCAACGAGTACGCGATCAAGGTCAAGGACGTGGTCCGCAACCAGGGCACGGCGCCTTGGAACGGCTTCGTCTACCGCACGCTGGACCGCAGCCCGACCATCCTGTCGCGCAGCATGACCAACCCGGATTCCTTCAGCTTCAACGGCGCCACCTGGTTCAGCACCGAAGGCGGCTACGAGCGTCGTGCCTTCGCTGATTACATGGACGACGGTGCGCTGAACAAGAACATCACCGGCGGCTGGCTGGCGATGCTGCAGCACCACTTCTTCACCGCGTGGATCCCGCAGTCCGACCAGGTCGCGCACTACGTGCTGTCGCAGAACAACGGCCGCGACCAGATCGAAGCGCGTGGCCCGGCCTTCAACGTCGCGCCCGGCCAGCAGGTCAGCAGCGAAGCCCGCCTGTGGGTGGGTCCGAAGCTGGTCAACCTGATCGCCAAGGAAGACGTGAAGGGCCTGGACCGTGTGGTCGACTACAGCCGCTTCTCGCTGATGGCGGTGATCGGCCAGGGTCTGTTCTGGGTGTTGAACCAGGTGCACAAGCTGGTCAACAACTGGGGCTGGGCGATCGTCGGCCTGGTGGTGCTGCTGAAGATGGTGCTGTATCCGCTGTCGGCGGTGCAGTACAAGAGTGGTGCGAAGATGCGTCGCTTCCAGCCGCGCATCGCGCAGCTGAAGGAACGCTATGGCGATGACCGCCAGAAGTTCCAGACCGCGATGATGGAGCTGTACAAGAAGGAAAAGATCAATCCGATGGGCGGCTGCCTGCCGATCCTCATCCAGATGCCGATCTTCTTCGCCCTGTACTGGGTGCTGGTGGAGTCGGTCGAACTGCGCCAGGCGCCGTGGCTGGGCTGGATCCAGGACCTGACCGCGCGCGATCCGTACTTCATCCTGCCGGTGATCAACGTGGCAGTGATGTGGGCCACGCAGAAGCTGACCCCGGCACCGGGCATGGACCCGATGCAGCAGAAAATGATGCAGATGATGCCGATCGTGTTCGGCGTCATGATGGCCTTCATGCCGTCCGGCCTGGTCCTGTACTGGGTGGTCAACGGCGGCCTGGGCCTGCTGCAGCAGTGGTGGATGACCAAGCGCCACGGCGGCGACCCGGTCCCGGCCATCGCCACCAAGAAGTAAGCCGCACAGGAACCCGCCGCAAGGCGGGTTTCCTGCTTCTGGCCGACGGCAGACCAACCCCGCACAATGACCGCCATGGATACCACCGCTACCGACACCATCGTTGCCATCGCCACGGCCGCCGGCGCAGGCGGGGTGGGCATGCTGCGCCTTTCCGGGCCGCGTGCGGCGACCATCGCCCACCTGCTCGGGGCACCCGTGCTGCGTCCGCGCCACGCGCATTACGCGCGCCTGCGCGATGCCGACAACGAGGTGATCGACGACGGCATCGTGCTGTGGTTCCCGGCGCCGAACAGTTTCACCGGCGAAGAAGTGGTGGAACTGCAGGGCCATGGCAGCCCGGTGGTGTTGCAGCAGCTGGTTGCACGCTGCATCGCGCTCGGCGCGCGCCAGGCGCGGCCGGGTGAGTTCAGCGAGCGCGCATTCCTCAATGGAAAGCTGGATCTGGCACAGGCCGAGGCGATCGCCGACCTGATCGCGGCCGGTGACCATCGCGCCGCACGCGCTGCACGCCGCTCATTGGACGGGGTGTTCTCGTGCCGCGTCGACGAGGTGGCCGAACAACTGGTCAGGTTGCGCATCCACGTCGAGGCCGCCATCGATTTCGCCGACGAACCGCTGGATACGCTGGGCGGTGAACAGGTGCGGCGTGGCCTGCTGCAGGCACGTGAAACCTTGGCGCTGCTGCGCCGCGATGCCGAACGCGGCCGCCGCCTGCGCGATGGCCTGCACGCGGTACTGATCGGCCCGCCGAATGCCGGCAAGAGTTCGCTGCTCAACGCGCTGGCCGGCAGCGAGCGGGCGATCGTCACCGACATCGCCGGCACCACCCGCGACACCCTGCGCGAGACCATCCGCCTGGACGGCCTGGAGCTGACCCTGGTGGATACCGCCGGCCTGCGCGATGGCGGTGATGCGATCGAACGCGAAGGCATGCGGCGTGCGCGGGTGGAGATCGAGCGCACGGATCTTGCGCTGATCGTGCTCGACGCACGCGATCCCGCCGCCGGTGAAGCGGCGATCGGCGCATCGGTGCTGGACGTGCCGCACAAGGTCTACATCCACAACAAATCCGACCTGCTGCCGACCGGCACGGGGCAGGGCGGCGATGACCCGGACCGGGTGTTCGTGTCCGCCGCGACAGGTGCCGGCCTGGACGACCTGCATGCGCGCCTGCGTTCGATCGCCAGCGCCGGTGCCGGCGAACAGGTGGACGGTGAGTTCTCCGCGCGCACCCGCCATGTCGACGCCATCGAGCGCGCGCAGGAACATGCACTGCAGGCCGATGGCGAACTGGCCCACGAACACCTGGAACTGGCCGCCGAAGAACTCCGGCTGGCGCACGAGGCGCTGGGCGAGATCACCGGCGCGATGAGCGCCGACGACCTGCTCGGCCGGATCTTCTCCAGCTTCTGCATCGGCAAGTAGGGTGGGAGCCGCCTGGCAGAGCCGACTTCAGTCGGCTGCCTTGCAATGGCACAACGACATCCGACGATAAGCGGACGACAGGAATTCGTCCGCAATCTTCAGTAACAACAATGATCAGTTGAAGATAAACGCATGGTGCGACCCTTCCTCGCAGCACACGCTGGTGTGACTGCCGGAAGACTGCCATGACACAACACCCCATCGCGCTGATCACGCCGCCTGAAGGCTATGCGGATTGGTTGGACGAGCTGAAACACCGCATCAATTCTGCCCAGCAACGCGCCGCGCTGGCCGTCAACCGCGAGCTCGTCCTGCTCTACTGGGAGATGGGACGGGACATCCTCGTCCGCCAGTCCGGGCAGGGATGGGGGAGCAAGGTCATCGATCGCCTGGCCCATGATCTCAGGCTGGCCTTCCCCCACGCCAAGGGCTTCTCGCCGCGAAACCTCAAGTACATGCGTGCCTTCGCCGACGCTTGGCCGGACCCGGCATTCGTGCAACAGGTCGTTGCACAATTACCTTGGGGCCACCAACTGACTCTGCTGGAAAAGCTGTCGACTGCCCCACAACGCATCTGGTACGCGAACCAGGCCATACAGCACAACTGGTCGCGGAGCGTGCTGGCGCTGAACATTGAAGGAAAACTACTCGAGCGCACTGGCAACGCGATCACCAATTTCGAGCTGCGCCTGCCCAAGGCGCATTCAGACCTCGCCCGCGAAACACTCAAAGATCCCTATCGGTTCGACTTTCTTGCGGTAGGACGCGAGGCCAGCGAGCGCGAGCTGGAAGACGGCCTGGTCCGGCACGCCACTGATTTTCTCCTGGAGCTCGGCGCCGGTTTCGCATTCGTAGGCAGGCAGGTGCTCATCGAAGTGGCGGGGGAAGAGTTCTTCATCGATCTACTGTTCTACCACCTGCACCTTCGCTGCTATGTCGTCGTAGAGCTGAAGGCGGGCAAGTTCAAACCCGAGCACCTGGGGCAACTGGGTTTCTATCTGACGGCCGTGAACCAGCAGAAGAAGCGGGCCGATGACAATCCAACCCTCGGACTGCTGTTGTGCAAGGAGCGCAACAAAGTCGTGGCGGAGTACGCCTTGAGTGAGAACGTGCAACCGATGGGGGTTGCCGAGTACAAGGTGCTGGGACCGCTGCCCGAACCGCTGCAGACAAGCCTGCCCAGCATCGAACAGCTCGAGAAAGAGCTTGCAGACGCCCCGACCCTGGCCGGGTGACCGAGCTACCTCCCCCTGTCATATTGCAGACGCATACTCGCCGCATTCGTCATCCACCAAGGGGATAGTCCGTGAAGTCGTGGGGTTGTGCAGTGCTGTTGTCGCTGGCCGTGGCACCATCGTTGGCCATGAGCGCCGAATCTTCATCAGCTGCACCGGGCAAGGCCTCGGTCTATGCCCACCGCGGGGCCAGTGCGCTGCTGCCCGAACACACCTTGGCGGCCTATGCACAGGCCATCACCGATGGCGCCGATTACATCGAGCCGGACCTGGTGATGACCAAGGACGGGCAGCTGGTGGCCCGCCACGAGAACGAGATCGGCGGGACCACCGACGTCGCTTCCCGCGGGGAGTTCGCCGATCGCCGCACCACCAGGACCATCGACGGCGAACAGGTCGAGGGCTGGTTCACCGAAGACTTCACCCTGGCCGAACTGAAGACGCTCTACGCACGCGAGCGCCTGCCACAGCAGCGCAGCACCGCCTTCGACGGGCAGTTCCGCATTGCCAGCTTCGATGAAATCCTGGCTTTCCTGGTGCAGCAGGCCGGCCGTGCCAACCGGGGCATCGGGCTGGTACCGGAAATCAAGCACCCCAGCTACTTCCAGTCCATCGGCCTGCCGATGGAAGACAAAGTGCTGGCCGCGCTGCAGGCCAACCCGTATACCAAGGTGGGTCCGGTGACGCTGCAGTCCTTCGAGACCGCCAACCTGCGCTACCTGCGCGGCAAGATCGGCCGCGCCAGCAACATCCGCCTGCTGCAGCTGACCTGGAAGGGCGACGCCAAGCCGGCCGATGTGGCCAGGGCGGGCGGCGCACTGACCTATGCACAGATGCTGACGGCTGCCGGTCTGGCGGACATCGCGACCTACGCTGACGGCATCGGGCCGGAGCTGCGTTCGATCATTCCGCTGGACGGCAAGGGCGCGCTGGGTGAGCCGACCACGCTGGTACAAGATGCGCATGCGGCGGGATTGATGGTGGTTCCCTATACCTTCCGTCCGGAGAATCTTTTCATCGCCGCCAACCTGCGCAGCGGTGATGCCAACGCACGCAACCCCGATGGCTCCATCGCTGAAATGCGTGCCTACCTCGCCACCGGCATCGATGCGTTCTTCACTGATGATCCGGCGCTGGGGCGCAAGGCCGTCGACGGTCGCTGAGCCGCTACTTGCCGGCAGACAGGCTGGAGCCGCGGCCGCGGCGCAACGGACAGCGACGCGGGTCGCCACATCGGCAGCAGCGACTGGCCACGGGATCGCGCGACGCGATATGCAACACCAGCAGGCCCACGACCAGCAGCAGGCCGCCAATCACCAGATACAGCAGCGTGTCGTCGATCGATGTGCCAAGGGGCGGGATGGCTCCCATGCGGTGTTTTCCTCGCAGCTGGCCACGTGCATGCAGCGCGGTGGCGGACGGTGCGGGTTGGCGTGCCGGCGCTCCAGGTCAATAGAAACGGGACGCCAAACCCGGCTGGGCCTGTGGGCTCCAGCCGGTACATGGTGGACAAGGCGGTCAAGCCGCGTCTATGACGGAAATTTGAAAGTGGAGGAGCGTGACGACCAACGGTCGTCACCCACCAGAAGCAGCCAACGGTCGTCACCCACCAGCAAAGGCCGTCCGGAGATCAGCGCGGTGCGTCATCCTGGCCTGAACGCCGGAACGGCAGCACCACGTAGTCGTGGCCTTCGCGTGGCTGCCACAGCACCGGCACCTGGCGCGGCGAGGGCGGCTCCAGCTCGTCGTCGGGCAGCGCTTCGATGGCATCTTCTTCGTCTTCCCAGCTGTAGCGCGGGCGGGCCGCCATCGGGTCGCTGTTGCGGAACAGCAGCGCGGCGATGATGCCGGCGAATGCGCCGCCCATGTGCGACTGCCAAGACACCCCAGGGGTATGCGGCAGCACGGTCATCAACATTCCGCCGTAGAACAGCATGCCGATCAGCCCGGTGGCGATGGCGGCGCGGTCGCGGCGCAGCAGGCCCAGGCTGGCCAGCAGGAACATCAGGCCGTGGGTGACGCCACTGGCGCCGAGGTGACGGCTGCCCGGGTCGCCCAGCAGCCAGGCGCCGACGCCGGAGCCGATCCACAGCAGCGGCAGCGCGCGCAGGGTCGCCTTCGGATAGACGCTGCCCGCCAGCGTGCCGAGGATCAGCAGGGCCACGCTGTTGGCGGCGATGTGTTCCACCGATCCATGCAGCAGCGGTGCACCGAGCAGGCCCAGCAGCCCGGCCATTTCCAACGGTGCCACGGCCCATGGCCGCCAGTCGAAGTAATCCTGCAGCGCGAATACCGCGACCAGCAGCACCACGGCGCCGAGGCTCAGGTTGAAGGCACGCAGGATGCGCAGGCGGTCGGGAGGCGGGGCCGGGTCGGCGCCGGCGGGCACGGGTGCGTTGGCGTTCATATCCAAGCAATGGCGGTGGCGGGGGAGAAACCAACCCCGGCGGGGTGGGAAAATAAAACGGGCCGGCGGGACAATCCCGGCCGACCCGTTGCTGCAGCGCGCGCTGCCGGCCCCGCAGGGCCGGTAACGCGATCGATCAGGCCTTGTCGTGCTTCGGCGGGATCTTCAGGCTCAGCACCACGGTGATGGCGATGATCAGCGCGACCACGCCCAGCGAGATCGGGGTCGGGATCTTGAACAGGTCGATGATCATCATCTTGATGCCGATGAAGCCCAGCACCAGCGCCAGACCGTACGGCAGCAGGTGGAAGCGATCGGCCATGCCGGCCAGCAGGAAGAACATCGCGCGCAGGCCCAGCACCGCGAACACGTTCGAGGTCAGCACGATGAACGGGTCGGTGGTGATGGCGAAGATGGCCGGAATGCTGTCCACCGCGAAGATCACGTCGGTCACCGCGATCAGGATCAGCACCGCGAACAGCGGGGTGTACCAGCGCTTGCCATCGCGCATGACGCTCATCGCATTACCGGCGTAGTCCGGCAGCAGGCGCAGGTGCTTGCGCATCCAGCGCAGCGCCGGGTTGGTCTCCAGGTCAGGCTCCTGACCGGCCGAGAACCACATCTTCCAGCCGGTGAACAGCAGGAAGGCACCAAACACGTAGAGCAGCCAATGGAACTTGGTGATCAGCACGCTGCCGGCGAAGATCATGATCGTTCGCAGCACGATTGCGCCCAGGATGCCGATGATCAGCACCTTCTGCCGCTGTTCCTCAGGGACCGCGAAGTAGCCCATGATCATCAGGAAGACAAAGATGTTGTCGACGGCCAGCGCCTTTTCGACCAGATAGCCGGTGAGGAACTCCAGGCCGACCTTGTTGGCCACCACCTGTCCGGCGGTCTCGTTCAGGTAGTACCAGAGGCCACCGTTGAAGGCCAGGGCGAGCAGCACCCAGCCGATCGACCACCACAGGGCCTCCTTGAAGGTGACCTTGTGCGGGCCGCCGTGGCGCATCAACACCAGATCGACCAGCAGCGCGATGATCACCACCGCGCCGAAGCCGAGCCATAACCACAAATTACCGATCGTCTGCATGGGTTTGTCCGTTGGGAAAAAGAAAAAAGCCTCAAGCCGGACGGCGAGGATCTGCAACGGAGGATCGGGAGGGGGATCCAGGGACAGAGCTTCGCCGTACGGCGAAGGTCTCGCTCGCAGCCCCGATGTGGTGGGACTGCCGTTGCACCGGAGCCTGCGGGCTCGAATTGACGGCGACAACGTTGGGAGCTACTCCCCTTCTGGGGCCGATTCTGCGGGCATCCCGGCGCCGCGTCAATCACCGGGTAGTGACGGCTGCTGGCCGTCAATCGCGCGAATCGCGGGGACGGTCGGCGGCCCTGCCCACCCCAGCGATTACAATAGCCCGATGAATACCTCTGCCCCCTCAGTCCGTCTCAAGAATGCCTGGCGTTCCAGCCACCCGTGGATCTTCCAGAAACTGGTCGAAAAACCGGCCGTCCGGCCCAAGCCCGGCACCATCGTGGATGTCTTCGGCGTGGAAGGGGACTTCATCGGGCGGGGCTTCTACAACGGGCATTCGCGCATCGCCGTGCGCATCCTGGAAACCGACGAGCGCGTGCCGGTCGACGCCGGCTGGTTCTCGCGCAAGATCGCCCAGGCAGTGGAACTGCGCCGTGACGTGCTGAAGCTGGATGCGGTCAGCGATGCGTGGCGCGTGGTGCACAGCGAAGGCGACGGCCTGTCCGGGCTGGTGGTGGACCGTTACGGCGACCTGGTGGTGGTGGAATTCTTTGCCGCCGGCATGTTCCGTCACCGCGAATGGATCTACGAGGCGCTGAGCGAGCAGTTCCCGGGCTGTCGCTTCCACAGCTTCGCCGACGAACACGTGCAGAAGCAGGAAAGCTTCGATTTCCATGGCAACACCACCACCGAGGCCTCGGTGATCACCGAGTACGGCGTGAAGTTCCGTGCCGACCCGGCCGGCGCGCACAAGACCGGCTTCTTCGCCGACCAGCGCGACAACCGCGAGTGGCTGAGCCAGCAGGTCGAAGGCAAGACCGTGCTCGACCTGTGCTGCAACACCGGCGGTTTCGCGGTGTACGCCGCCGCACGCGGCGCCAGTGAAGTGGTGGGCATCGACATCGACGAGGACGTGATCCAGATCGCCAAGGGCAACGCCAAGCTCAACAACGTGCGGCCGAAGTTCGTGCAGTCCGACATCTTCCCGTGGCTGCGCGATGCGGCCAACCGCGGCGAGCAGTACGACGTGGTGATTCTGGACCCGGCGAAGATGACCCGTGACCGCGACCAGGTCATCAGCGCGCTGAAGAAGTACCTGGACATGAACAAGCTGGCGCTCGGCGTGGTCAAGCCGGGTGGCCTGTTCGCCACGTTCTCGTGCACCGGCCTGGTGGCCGAAGACCAGTTCCTGGACATGCTGCGACGTGCAGCGTTCTATTCCGGCCGCACCATCCAGATCCTCAAGGTCTCCGGCGCCGGTCCCGACCATCCGTTCATGGCCCACGTGCAGGAATCGCGTTACCTCAAGGCGGTGTTCTGCCGCGTGCTGTAACCGCAAACCCGGTGGGTGACGACCAAACCCGGTGAGGACCAAACCCGGTGGGTGACGACCGTTGGTCGTCACCGCTTCCGCACCCGCCCACCTACCCAGCCCAGCGCGTCAGCGCTATCGTCAGGTCTCCCCGTCCCCGGTGAGACCTGCATGATCCTGCGTCGCCTGCCGCTGCTGCTCGCCCTGGCGCTCAGCACGCCGCTGTCCGTCCATGCCATCGATTTCAGCCCCGCCGAACTGCAGCGCGCCAAGTCCCTGCAGCAGCGCCTGCTGACTCTGGACAGCCATCTGGATACGCCGGCCAACTTCGCCCGCGATGGCTTCGACATCGACAACCGCCATGACCACAACGCGTTGTCCCAGGTGGACTACCCGCGCATGGTGGAAGGGGCGCTGGATGGTGGCTTCTGGGCGATCTACACCGGCCAGGGTGACCGCAGTGCCGCGGCCCATCAGCGTGACCGCGATGCCGGCCTGCAGCGGTTGCTCGACATCCGCACCATGCTGGCCGCCAATGGCGACCGCTTCGCGCTGGCGCTGACCCCGGCCGATGCCGTGCGGATCAAGGCCGGCGGCAAGCGCGTGGTGTTCATCAGCATGGAAAACGCCAGTCCGCTGGTGGCCGACCCCAGCCTGCTGGGCTTCTACCACCAGGCCGGGCTGCGCATGCTGAGCACCGTGCACTTCGCCACCAACGAGTTCGCCGATTCGGCCACCAACCCGAAGGGCCCGGAGTGGAACGGACTGAGCCCGGCCGGCCGTGCGTTGGTCAACGAGGCGGTGAAACGGGGCATCGTCATCGACCAGTCGCATGCGTCCGATGCAGTGTTCGACCAGCTCATCGCGATGATGCCGGTACCGTTCGTGCTGTCGCACAGCTCAGCCAGGGCGATCCACGACCACCCGCGCAATCTGGACGATGCGCGCCTGCGCCAGCTGGCCAAGGCCGACGGGGTGATCCAGGTGAACGCCTATGGCGGCTATCTGGTGGATCCCGGCAAAAGCCCCGAGCGCAAAGACGCCGAAGACGCGCTGAGCAAGCGGCTGGGCGGTTGGGAAGGCATGAGCATCGCGCAGGGCGAGGAACTGCAGCGCGGGGAAGAGGCGCTGGACAGGCAGTACCCGGTGCGCCACGCCAGCCTGGATGACTTCTTCGCGCACATGGGCCACATCCTCGACGTGGTGGGCCCCGAACACGTTGGCATCGGCCTGGATTGGGACGGCGGCGGCGGCCTGACCGACCTGCGCGATGTCAGCCAGCTGCCGAAGATCACCGCCTGGCTGCTGCGCCGTGGTTACGACGAAAAGCAGATCGCCGGCATCTGGGGCGGCAACCTGCTGCGGGTGATGCAGCAGGCGCAGGATTACGCCCGCCCCTGACCACGCGCTAGTGACGGCCGCCGGCCGCCACCGGATTGATGGCCAGCGGCCGGCATTACCTACCGGCCCAGCACCGCATTGCGGCGGCTGTACAGGAAGTACACCGCCAGCCCGATCACGTTCCAGATCAGGAAATACAACTGCGTGCTCTGCGGCAGGCTGAAGAACAGGTACACACAGCCCAGCGCGGCCGCCGGGCCGACGATCCAGGCCAGCGGCGTGCGGAAGGTACGAGCGCGCTCCGGCTCACGGCGGCGCATCACCACCAGGCACACGCCCACTGCGGTGAAGGCGGCCAGCGTGCCGGCGTTGGCCAGTGCGGCGATTTCATCCAGCCGCGCCACGCCGGCCAGTGCCGATACCAGCAGGGCACTGAACAAGGTGGTCGCCACCGGCGTGCCGGTGCGCTTGCTGACATTGGACAGGCGGCGCGGCAGCATGCCGTCGCGGCCCATGACGAAGAACACCCGGCTCTGGCCGAACATGAAAGCCAACAGCACGGTGGGCAAGGCCACGATGGCCACGATGCCGATGATCAGCGCGGCGGTCGGGTGACCCAGCTGGCGCATGATCAACGCCAGCGGCTCGGCACTGCTGCCGAACACCGCATAGCTCATCGCACCGACGGCGGCCAGCGCGACCAGCATGTAGATGATGGTGCAGCCGACCATCGAACCAATGATGCCGATCGACAGATCGCGGCCCGGATTCTTGGTTTCTTCGGCGGCGGTGGCGATCGCATCGAAGCCGTAGAAAGCGAAGAAGATGATCGCCGCCGCCGCCATCACGCCACGCTCCAGCCCATCCGGGCCCAGCGATTTGGCGAAGCCATAGGGCATGAACGGCTGCAGGTTGGCGCTGTCGAAGGCGGGCAGCGCCACCGCCACGAACACGCCCAGCGCGATGATCTTCAACACCACCAGCACCGCGTTGAGCGTGGCGCTTTCCTTGGTGCCCAGCATCAGGCCACCCGCCACCAGCCAGGTGATCAGCACGGCCGGCAGATTGAACAACCCCCCTTCCACGTGCGGACCCGCCGACAGCGCCAGCGGCAGGCGGATGTCGATGCCCATCTGGTTGTTCACCCATTCCAGGAAGCCGACGAAGTAGCCGGACCAGCCGACCGCCACGGTACTCACCACCAGCGAGTACTCCAGGATCAGGCTCCAGCCGACCACCCACGCGAAGATTTCGCCGAGCGCGGTGTAACTGTAGGTATAGGCACTGCCCGAGGCCGGCATCATCGTTGCCAGCTCGGCATAGGACAGCGCGGCGCAGGCGCAGACCGCACCGGCGATGGCGAAGGAGATCAACACCGCCGGGCCGGCCAGGTTGGCGCCCACACCGATCAGCGTATAGATGCCGGTGCCGACGATGGCGCCGATACCCAGCGCGATCAGGTGCGGCCAACTCAGTGTGCGGACCAGCTGCCTTCCGGCTTCATGGACGGTGACGGTATCCAGGGATTTGCGCCGGAGCAAAGACATTCGGGCCTCGTGGTGACTGGGAACGACAAGTGCCCGAGTGTGACCGAATGCGGCGCAGCATTACTACTGACGGACGCTCATTGACAAACCGCTTGGCGCTGCACCCGGCAACCGCTGCCGGAATCGGCACAATGCCTCAGCCATTCAGTCCGAGCCGGATGCCGAAGCCCAGCAGGAACACCCCGGCCACGCGCCGCAACACGTCGCTGATGCGCGGATGCTGGATCAACCGACGGCGAGCCAGGTTGCCCGCCCCGATCAGCAGCGAGCAGTACGCCACGCTGACCACGAAGATGATCCCGGCCAGTGCCGCGAAGGTGGCCACGCCCTGGTGCTGGCGCGGGTCGATGAACAGCGGCAGGAAGGCCATGTAGAACAGGATGGCTTTCGGGTTGAGCAGGCTGACCAGGATCGCCTGGCGGAAATAGTGGCCCGGCGCCAGCCGCACGCTGCCCGGCAGGTCGCTGCCGTCGGCTTTCGGCGTGCGCAGCAGGCTGATGCCCACCCACACCAGGTAGACCGCGCCCAGGTACTGCACGGCATGGAACACGGTCGGGTTGGCTTTCAGCAGCGCGGCCACGCCGGCCAACGCCAGCCACATCAGGATCTGGTCGCCCGCCAGCAGGCCGGCCAACGCCGTGTAGCCCCCCCGCACGCCACCGCGGCCGGTGGCGGTGAGCAGGGTGAAGGTGCCTGGACCCGGCAGGGCCAGGAACACCAGCACGGCGACCAGGAAGGTCCACAGGTCCTGGATGCCCATCCACGGCATGGCGGCTCACTCGTTCAACGCAGGGGGCTTCATTGTAGTGACGGCCAGCGGCCGTCACCCACCAATGCGGAGAGCTGACGGCCAGCGGCCGTCACTACCGTGCGGTGGGCAACCCTTGCAGCAACGGCGTCAGCCGCTCACCCAGGAACCCATGCAGCTGCCGCACCGCCGGCGAAAACTGTTTGCGGTGCGGGCAGACCAGGTTCAACGGCAGGCTCTCGCCCTGGCCGTCCAGCAGCACCTCCAGGCGTCCTGCACGCACGTCATCGCCGACATCCAGCCACGATTTGTAGGCGATGCCTTCCCCGTCCACCGCCCAGCGCCGCACCACGTCGGCGTCGTCGCACAGCATCGCGCCACGCACGGCCACCACGCTGCGGCGGCCGTCCTGTTCAAAACTCCAGCGATCGTGGGTGCGGCCGCCCAGCTGGTACAGCAGGCAGGCGTGGTCCTTCAGCGCATCCAGACTGTCCGGCGCCGGGTGCGCCTGCAGGTAGGCGGGAGACGCCACCAGCACGCGGCGGTTGCCCGCCAGCAGCGGCAGGGCGACATAGCTGGCGTTGTCGAAGCGGCCCAACCGGAAGGCGATATCGACCGGATCGCGGAACACGTCGGCCACCTGGTCGGACAGCTGCAGATGCAGCTGCAGCCGCGGATGCGCGCGGCGGAACGCGGTCAGCCAGGGCAGCAGCACGTTGCGGCCCAGGTCCGATGGCGCGGCCACCTGCAGGGTGCCGGCCAGTTCGGCGGCTTCACCCTGTACCCGCGCCTGGCCTTCGCGCAGCGCTGCCAGGCCTTCCTGCGCATAAGGCAGGTACTGCGCACCTTCGGCCGTCAGGCGCAGGCTGCGGGTGGTGCGCACGAACAGCCGCAGGTCAAGCTCGCGCTCCAGCCGCGCGATGGCTGCGGCCACCTGACCGGGCAGCAGATCGACCTCGCGCGCTGCACGGCTGAAACTGCCCAGCGCCGCGGTGCGCACGAACAGCTGCAGGTCGTCAAACCGGACCATTTTCACCACAACAGAGAAAGTGATGCCTGATTCTGCGCCTTTCCAGCGTCACCTGCAGCGTCCATCCTGAGCGCCTCCCCCCGCTGCGGAGTTACCCCATGCGCGCTGTTGCCTATACCCACGCCGGCCTGTCGCCGGAAGACGCCAGATCGCTGGTCGATATCGATCTGGACACCCCCACCCCGGGCCCACGCGACCTGCGCGTGGCAGTCAAGGCAGTGGCGGTGAACCCGGTCGATGCCAAGGTGCGCCGCAACGCCGCCACCGAAACCCCGCGCGTGCTCGGCTTCGACGCCGTGGGCGTGGTGGATGCGGTGGGCAGTGAGGTCACCCTGTTCCAGCCCGGTGACGAGGTCTACTACGCCGGCGCCATCGATCGTGCCGGCAGCAACGCCGAATACCAGCTGGTGGACGAGCGCATCGTCGGCCGCAAGCCGTCCAGCCTGGACGATGCCAGCGCTGCGGCGCTGCCGCTGACCGCGATCACTGCTTGGGAACTGCTGTTCGACCGCCTGCGCATCGCCGAAGGCACCGGCGAAGGCCAGACCCTGCTGGTGATCGGCGCGGCCGGCGGCGTCGGCTCGATCCTGGTGCAGCTGGCACGCCAGCTGACCAGGCTGACCGTGGTCGGCACCGCCTCGCGCCCGGAAACCCAGGACTGGGTGTACGCGCTGGGCGCGCACCATGTCATCGACCACAGCCAGCCGCTGTCCGAAGGCCTGGCGCGGCTTGGCATCGCGCACGTCGAGCACGTGGCCAGCCTGACCCACACCGACCAGCATTACGCGCAGATCATCGAAGTGCTGGCACCGCAGGGCCAGCTCGGCCTGATCGACGACCCCGGCCAGCTGGACGTGATGGCGCTGAAGCGCAAATGCGCCTCGCTGCACTGGGAGTTCATGTTCGCCCGGCCGCTGCACCAGACCGCCGACATGCAGCAGCAGCACGCCCTGCTCAACCGCGTCGCCGGCCTGATCGATGCCGGCGTACTGCGCACCACGCTGGGCGAAAACCTGGGCCGCATCAACGCCGCCAACCTGCGCCGCGCGCACGCACTGATCGAAAGCCAGAAAGCCAAGGGCAAGATCGTACTGGAAGGCTGGTAAACCCGGCCCCCACGCCTTTTTCAACGCGGCCGGAAGCGCGCAGGAAACTGTCAGCGGGTCGGGCGGGTGGGGTTTGCAGGACGCTGAGCCGCACGGATGCGGCGATGCAGCCTACATGGACGTACCTGCGGCGTGTCCTGCAAACCCCCCCCCCCCCCCCCCCCCCCCCCCCCCGCGGGTGGGCGGGCCAACCCCCCGGGGGCCAACCCCGAGGCCCCCCCCCCCCCCCCCCAGAGAACGCCCCCCCCCCAAAAAAACGCCATGA
>NZ_JBJDOQ010000011.1:145924-149277 GCF_044901215.1 Stenotrophomonas sp. NPDC078853
GGGGGGGGGGGGGGGGGGGTTTGTGCCCGCCGCCCCGCGCCTCGGCGGCCCAGTCGACCTACCAGGCCCAGCGGCGGCGGCGCACCCCCACCCCCCCCCCCCCCCGACCCGATCGCGCCATGCGCTTGAGCGCTGCCAACCGCGCGGGGTCCAACCCGTTCGACCCCCCCGGCGCAGCGCATGAGACGGCAGCCGCCTAAACTAGCGGCATGGAAACCCAGACGCTTGCTCTACTGGCCGTGCTGTTGCTGGCCGTCATCCTTGTCCTGCTGGTGGTGGTGCTGCGCCGCTCCGGCGGCGGCACCGACCCCCACCAGCTGGACGCCCTGCGCCAGGCGCTGGCCGACGAACGCGACCGCAGCCTGGCCGCGCAGGTCGACGCCGGCCAGCTGCGTGGACGCCTGCAGTCGCTGCAGGACGACATCGAAGGCGAACGCCGGCGTGGACTGGAAGCGCAGCAGGCACTCAGCGCGGCACAGGGCCGCATCGAACGCGACGCCGCGCTGGCCAGCGAGCGTGACACCCGTCTGGTCGAACGTGGCAACGCCCTGCAGCAGCTGCAGGCGCAGCTGGCTGAAGCACAGCAGCAGCTGCAGGCCCAGCGCGAAAGCTACCAGCAGCTGCACGGCGAACACACCCGCCTGCAGGCCAACCTGCAGCACTCCCAGCAGGCCAGTGACGAACTGCGCGCCTACCTGGACAGCGCCAAGGAGAAGCTGAGCGGCGCCTTCGCCGAACTGGCCGGCAAGGTCTTCGAAGAGCGCGGCCAACAGTTCGAGAAGAACGTACGCCATGCCACCGGTCAGTCGCGGCAGGACATCGAGAACCTGCTGAAACCCTTCACCGAACGCCTGCAGGAGTTCCGCGGCCGGGTCGACGTGCTGTACGCCGAAGAAGCCCGCGAACGCGCCAGCCTGCTCGGCGCGGTGGGCGAACTGAAGACGCTCAACCAGGACATGGCCTCGCAGGCCGCAGCCCTCACCAACGCCTTGAAGGGCAATGCGAAGGTGCGCGGCGACTGGGGCGAGCTGATGCTGGAAACCGTGCTGCGCGGCTCCGGGCTGGAAGAAGGGGTGCACTACAAGCGCCAGCAGCACGTGGTGGATGAGGAAGGCGAACGCCTGCGCCCCGACGTGGTGGTGAACTTCCCGGACCAGCGCAGCATCGTGGTCGACAGCAAGGTCAACCTGGTGGCGTGGCAGGAAGCGATGAACGCGGTGACCCCCGAAGCCAGCGGCGAAGCGCTGCTGCGGCATGCCACCGCGCTGCGCGCACATGTGCGCGACCTCGGCGTGCGCAACTATCCCAAGGCGATGGGCGAAGAGCAGACGCTGGATGTGACCATCGCCTTCGTGCCGATCGAAGGAGCCTTGTCGGCGGCGTTGTCAGCCGATCCTTCGCTGCAGACCTATGCCTTCGACAACAAGGTGGTGTTCGCTTCGCCCAACACGCTGATGGCGCTGCTGCGCGTAGCCGAACGGCTGTGGACGCGCGACAAGGTGCAGAAGCAGGCGCTGCAGATCAGTGACGCCGGGGGGCTGGTGCTGGACGCGCTGATGGCGTTCCTGAGCGATTTCAACAACGTCGGCAAGAAGCTCGAAGACGCCACCGCCGCGTTCTCCAATGCCCGCAACCGCCTGCAGGATTCACGCCATTCGGCGATCAGCCGCGCGCGACGATTGGCCGAGCTGGGCAGCAAGGCCAAGAAG
The DNA here is from genome assembly GCF_044901215.1 of Stenotrophomonas sp. NPDC078853. Classification (NCBI taxonomy): domain Bacteria; kingdom Pseudomonadati; phylum Pseudomonadota; class Gammaproteobacteria; order Lysobacterales; family Lysobacteraceae; genus Stenotrophomonas; species Stenotrophomonas sp. NPDC078853. Next base: position 147,634 of record NZ_JBJDOQ010000011.1, read on the forward strand.
GCATTGCCTCCTGAACTGCAGCCCGACACCGTGCAGCAACTGGTGGCGCCTGACGGGGAGTAGACACATCGCTTCGGTATCCTCGCCGTCTCACCCGCACCTTGATGGATACCGCCGATGCGCCTTTCCCTGCTGGCCAGCCTGTTGCTGGTGACCTCCCTTGCCGGTTGTGCTTTCGGTGGCAGCCGCCCAGGTGCCGCCACGACGGCCGCCGACACGGTGCCGGCCGTGCCCGCGCTGGACGCCGCCGCATGTACCGCGCAGGGCGGCGAGCTGCGTCCATTGGGACGCCTGCAGCGCGTGCAGTGCGTGGTGCCCTATGCCGATGCCGGCAAGACCTGCAATGCCAAGGCCGACTGCAGCGGCCAGTGCCTGGCCATCGGTGAGGTGGTTGCCGGCTCGCCGGCCTCCGGTGTCTGCCAGCGCGATGCCAGCGAAAACTTCGGCTGCCGCCAGCGCATCGATGGCGGCGTTGCCCAAGGCACGATCTGCGTGGATTGAGCGCGCGCTGCCGCGCGTCCCCTGCGTGATGCCTCCCGTTCAACCTCTAACCAGGAGTCCGCCGTGACCCAGTCGATCCAGGATGTTCCCGTCACCACCATCGAAGGCCAGCCGGTCTCGCTTGCCGATTACCGTGGCAAGGTGCTGCTGGTGGTCAACGTCGCCTCCAAGTGCGGCCTGACCCCGCAGTACGAAGGCCTGCAGAAGCTGTATGTGGAAAAGCAGGCGCAGGGCCTTGAAGTCCTCGGTTTCCCGGCCAACAACTTCCTCGGCCAGGAGCCGGGCAGCGAAGCGGACATCCAGCAGTTCTGCCAGCTGACCTACGACGTCAGTTTCCCGATGTTCGCCAAGATCAGCGTGGCCGGCGATGACGTGCATCCGCTGTACCAGCAGCTGATCGCCGCCCAACCGCAGGCGATCGGCGAAGGTCCGATGCGCGAACGGCTGGCGGCCAAGGACCTGGCCCGGCCGGCACCGGGCATCCTGTGGAATTTCGAGAAGTTCCTGATCGGCCGCGACGGCCAGGTCATTGCCCGTTTCGCCCCGGATGTAACCGCGGACGACGCACGCGTGCGCGAAGCCGTGGACGCCGCATTGGCGGCCTGAGTCCGCGAACGGCGCAGCCCCTCGTGGTGGGTCGCGAAAGCCTGGTTTCTGGGAATAGGCCGGGCGGGAGGGGTTGGTGGGGGACGGCAAGAGCCGCTCCATGCGGGCCTCGCGTCGCGGGTTCACGCCATCGCATTCGCGCTGCCGCTCCCACGCTTTGCTGCGCAAACCGTGGGCCCCGTCTCACCAGCACCACACCCCGCCGCTTCGCGGCCGCCCCTGACTCAGGGGCTCCCTCCACCCGACGGGACACCGCGGCCTGCGGTAGCGCCGACCCATGGTCGGCGGCTTTTCATTTCGGTGTCGGACAGTTTCCGCCGACCATGGGCCGGCGCTACCGCTTTGCTTTCTTCTTACGTGGCGGGACGTGCGCGCGGACTGTCATGGCCGGGCGGGAGGGGTTGGTGGGGGCGTTGAGCGCCAAGGATGGCGCGAAACGAGGCCCGCCGCTTCGCGGCCGCCCCTGACTCAGGGGCTCCCTCCACCCGACGGGACACCGCGGCCTGCGGTAGCGCCGACCCATGGTCGGCGGCTTTT